>BPIR01000001.1:308116-616233 GCA_026004215.1 Candidatus Binatia bacterium | reverse complement strand
ATACCGGGGTTTTCGCGGTTTGCCCGCAAAGAAGTTCCGCCACGGTGGCAGGCGCGGCGGGGGTGGCGACGCCCCGGTAGCAAGTAGGGTGACCCATGGGACCACCTGGCACCACAGACCGCACAGTGTGGTCTCTCCCAAGCTGCAGGCGCGCTCCGCGGCACGGACACATGCGGCAGCGCACCTAGTCAGGTGCTCGGCGGCACGGGGATTGTCCGCGGATGGTCTGCGAAGAGACGCGCCACGCTCGATCGAGCTTTTGTTCCCTCGGGTGCGCCCGCGGACACCTCGCCCGTGTGAAGGCGAGAGGGCGGCGTCAAGAGTGCGTGAGGTCCTGTCATTGGTTCCACGACGTTGCACCCTTGCGGTAACCTCGGTTCAACGAAGAGGGAAATCTGGCTGCAGGCGGCTAGTGTGGACACCCAGGTTGCGGGGAGAAAAGTGACAAACAGGGGCGAAGGAGTGGTTGTCGCGGCGCGACGGAGATGTCGGGATTCGCGGCACTCAGCAGGCGGATCCCTCGCCGTCCATCTTCCCCCCCTTTCTCTTCTGCGCGCTCGAAGCGAAAGGAGGCTCGTTGCATTGATCGCGTCCCGAGTCTCTCCGTGGAGAAAGGGTTAGGGCGAGGGGTCCGCTGCCGGACAGATAGCGAAATAGACCCTCGCAACTCGCGCCTGGCTACTCGACGTCTCATTCCACCCTCACCCGGCCTTTGGCCGACTTATCTCGGACAGACGTGTCTTTTGAGTGAGAAAAAAGCGCGCAAGGTCCAGCATCGCTAACCAAGCGGGAGATCGATGGGTGCAGGAGATCGCTAGATCACAAGGATGGGCCGCGCCGGTTAGGCCGATCACGCCTAGGACCGAGCGGCGGCTGGGACGCATCGAGTCCGAGCGAGCGCACGAGCCGGTTGAAGTTGCTTTTCGTCACTCCCAGCATCCTGGCTGCCGAGGTGCGATCGCCACCACTGGCCAGCAGCGCCGCTTGCACGTGCGCGAGCTTATAGTACTGGACCGCCTGGGAAAGAGGGCGACTCAAGTTGATGCGAACGCTCAATCCCAATACCTCTTCGCGCTCTTGGTCGCGCGGCCACACGGGCAGATGTTCCAAGTACGTCTCGATCAACCCTGGGTGGATTACCTCCGACCCGTACACTCCCAGGATCCCCAAAACAAACGCGCGCAGTTGGCGGACGTTTCCCGGCCATGAATACATCTGCAGGAGCTGCATGGCCTCTGTGGTCCACCGCGCCAGCACGTCCTCCTCATGGGCACTCCCAGCCTGGCGGGAAAAATGCTCCACCAGCAGCGGGATGTCCTCGGCCCGCTCGCGCAAGGGAGGCAGGGTGATCCCAATGCCACTCAGCCGGTGCAACAAATCCGCACGGAAGTGACCCTTGCGTACCATCTCCTCCACATCGCGATTGGTAGCTGCCACGATGCGCACGTCTACCCGCTGCACCCGGGTGCTGCCAAGCCTGACCACCTCGCCGTGCTCCAGAACCCGTAAAAGCTTGGCCTGGAGGTGCAGCGGGAGCTCGGCCACTTCATCGAGAAACAACACCCCACCGGATACCCTCTCCAACCACCCCGCATACGCTTGCTCTGCCCCAGTGTACGCGCCGCGCTCGTGTCCAAACAACTCGTTTTCAGCCAGCTCCGCAGGAATGGCCGCACAATTGATCGCCTGAAACGGCCCGTTGCAGCGCGGTCCGAGCGCATGCAACGCGCGCGCAAACAGCTCCTTGCCCGTGCCCGTTTCCCCCAGCAACAGCACGGGGAGCTCCAACTGCGCCGCCCTCTTTAAAATCTCCAAAGCGCGCAGCAATGCCGCGCTCTCGCCCACAATGGCCCGCAGCGCCGGCGGCTCGGCCGCTGACCGTCGCCGATGCTCAGAGCCCTTTAACCTAGACTCCCCATCCCGCCGCTCGGGCCCTACTCGCAGCCGCAACCTCCAACCCGAGCCATGCTCTGCCTTGCGCTGTTCGTGTGCCTCCACCTCGCGCCACAGTACCCCCAACATGCTGGCCACACTCTCCAGGAACAACGCCTCGGCACCGCAATGGTCGAGATGTGTATCTTCCACCACCAAGTACCCCTCCGAGCTACCAAACCGCGGCACCGGCCAAGCTCGCAACTGCCCTCGCGGAGCTCCATTGCCATGCGACAGCCCCACCTCTGCGGGGAGGGGCGCTAAGGCTCGGAGTTGGGCGTCCGTGGCGTAGTGCGGCAATCTCTGGTCCGCCGCGGCAGTGGCCGTATCGAGCTCAAACAGCTTTGCCCCCGCTCGCCGCCGGTAAATGGCCACTGTCTGAACGTGGGGAAGCCAAGCGAGTCGTTCAGCCACACTTTGCGAAACCGCTCCCGCCCCCGCGGCAAAGCGCAAGTTGCTCCATTGCAAGTTGGGAGTCTCCACGTGGGACAAGGAAGACTCGAGCCCTAGAGCCACCGCCCGGCTTTCCCGTGGCCGGAGCCAACCATAACCAAGGATGGCTGCGCTTGCGGCCCCTGCGCTGGCAAGCTCCAGAGCCACCCACCAGCCGGCCAATCCCGGCGGGCTGGCCAGGGCACACCACGCCGTGGCCACAACCCACACGCACCCTACACCGATGGCCAGTGCTGCAGCCATGCGCACCACCACAGGCTCAAGGCGCAAAAAGCCATGGCGCAGCGCGAATCCCGCCAACACCACTAGGAACAGCACGTTGCCCGCAGCACCCGCGGCAATCACGGGAAATCCAAAGATCGCAAGGTAGTTCGAGAGCTCAGCCGCACTCAGCACCGCCGCCGAGACCAGCCACACCCGCGCCCCGAGTTTTTGCTCCTGCGACACCTCGGAGCGTAGCCGCACAGCGCACCAATACACCGCGATGCCCAAGCACACCAACAGCAACACCCCCTGCAGGGCAAACAGGAACGCGCCGCCGCTGTGCATCACCCCCCAGCCATGGTCCACCAGCCCGCCCAGCGAAACCAGCCCGCTTGCTTGCCCCGCAAAACCCGCCGCGCCCAGAGCATAGGCCAAAACCAATAGCCGCCGCGACAAATGGCACTGAGTGTGGTGGGTCCAGCAACACGCCACATGCAAGGCCGTCGGGGGTATCCAAAACAACGTCAGCGTCAGGCTCTCGATGAGCGTGCCCGAAGCAGCCAGGACCTCGGGCACGCTCTGCAGCGCCACCGCCAAGCTCCAGGGGAAAAGCGCCGCTAACAGTAGCACCACTGCCACTGCCGCCGCCCGATCCTGCGCGCCCACAAGCAAGGTGCCAATTGCCAATAGATTGCCGGCCGCAGCCGCCAAGCCGAGCTGCACCAGGCAAAACCGTACAATGCTCACCGCCGTGCCCTCCCCCAAGCTCGACCTCTAAGTCATCGCTCGCCCAATGGCGCACCTAGGCAATGCACACACGCCTTTCTGCCACCCCGCATCGGCCCCACCGACTTCGCGGCGCGCTTATCCTTTAAGCTGCGGCACAAAGTCAAGAGGCCACCCATCATCCCACGGGAAATCCCTCCTCCCGAAACGCACCTGCGCCCAGCTTGAGCAACGGGGATAGCGCAAGTATGGCACACCCGCGTCGCGCAACGAACCCCGGCAAGCGGCCCTAAAGAAGCTGCGCCGTAATGGCGGCTTGGTGCCAGCGAAGCGGACCCTAGGGCTTCTATGGCTGCGCTTTTCCGCGACGAACTCAGAGACAATTCTGCCTTCGAGGGATAGGTGCGGGGGAGGGGGTGAGAATCCAGACGGCTGCTGCGACTTTGGGGCGACCACAAGGGTCCCCCCGAAGTTTTAGGGAGAGGTCGGCCAAAGGCCCGCTGAGGGTCCAAACCGTTGCTGCAGTTTCGGGGCATGCCTTGGGCCCTCGCCCTAACCGCTTCCGTACAAGGGAGCGTAACCCCTGTCGGGGCAACCCGCGATGCCCAGTTGCACCGCTATGCGAACTTTCGTGGCGACGGGCACCTGGAGAGACCACATCTAGGCGCAGGCGGCCAATGACGGAGGTTTCTCGACTAACCGGCACAAGCAGTGAGGTTGCCAACCAATTCCAAGGATATGGCACACCATGCCAGCGTGGAGTCTCCGTCGCGGCGCGCGTCGGCGGCGGTTCGACACCGCGCGGCAGTGTAGCCCGGCGCGGACCTTGGCGCGCCAGTGCGCTCAACTGCCGCCGGTTGATGCGAAGCGAGGACGAAGTGCTGGTCAGAGTTTGTAACGCCGCGCAGGGCGACCGCTCGCGGATGCGGCGCAAATCCCAGAAACGAGACCAGTGGAGCAAGCAGGTCGTGGTCGCGAGCGGAATGGAGTGATATAGAGCGCCGCCACCGTTTCGAGCACGGGAGATGAAAAAAAATTCCGCAAGCTCTGCAGAGATCGTTCAAATTCCAGCCCGCGGGTTTCTCGCGGTCTGTGCTGCCGGCGCGGCCTCGATGTGGCTCTACGGCCATCACCACGTGCTTCCTGTGTGGCTTTTGGGCGTGGAAATGCTCGCCACAGTGCTCGCCCTGTTCGTGTTTGGCTCCATCCGTTACCGCCTCGATAAGAATGCTCTCACGTACGGGGCCGCACTTTTGATTGCGGCAACATTCTGGGGAGTGTGGTGGCACGACTCGGAAATGCGCTCCGTGGTGAACCATGAGGGGTGGCTGCCCCTTTTGCGCGTCGTGGGGTACCACCTGTTCACGCTCGACGGGCTCGACCGCCTAGTTCACGCAGACACCATGCTGTTCCTGCTCGGGCTGACGCTGTTTGTCGCCGTGATCTCGCAGACCCGCTTGCTGGAAAGCGTAAGCTTCCGCCTGCTCCGTTTGAACCGCGGTGCGGTGGTACCCACGATCTTGGCGATCACGGCTTTGGTGTCCTTCTGCTCCGGGATTCTCGACGGCGTTTCGATGATTGGCCTGACGCTCAGAGTGCTGGTAATCATCCTGTTTCTCGCCGACGCGCCGCTGCAAGACGTTCGTTACGCGGTAATGGTATCCACAGTGATTACGACGGTTTGCGGCATGTGGTTGGCCTACGGTGAACCGCCCAACCTGATCATGAAGGCGAACTTGCGTCCGCATCTGAACGACGCGTTTTTCCTCTCCTACTGCGCCCCGTTGGCGGTTTTGAGCTACATTGTCGTGGCGCTGAGTTTGGCAAGACGCCTGCGCAACCAGCGAGTTCACTGGCGGGAACTCGATCTCTTGGATCGTCACGCCGCCGACGTTCGCTTTTTGCAAGCCCAGCGGCACGGCGAGGTGCTGACGGCCGTGGAGTTCGTGGAGGCGCATGCACGCGAGCTGGGAAACAAGCTTGCCGGGGTCATCGAGCGCTTGCATCACGGTACCCCACTAGGCAAGGCGCTTGCCTTGGAAGACGTGGACGCGGCGACCCGGCGAAAACTTCTGGGATCGTTCGTACACGAGGATTTGGCCGAAGCGCTGGATACCCACTACCTACTGGCGGCGAACGGAGATGCCGCCGCGGCGCGCGCGGCTGAGGCCCCTGTACGAAAAGTGCTGTCCAATATCAAGCGCCAGCGGGTACGCGCGCAACGGGTAGGTCTGGCCGCCTTCGTACCCTTCGTCGGCCTTTTGATTGCCCACGCGGTGCATCATGAAGTACGGCTCTTTTATGCTTCGTTTGCCGGCTTTGCCGTGGCGATCCTCGGTATTTGGAACCTCCCGCTCATGCGGCGCCTCGCCCTGCGCGAAGCCTGGCACGAATACCGAGAGTACTTGTTCCTACTGCCTTTGTTTCTCTCGATCACTCTCATGCAAGTTGCTGGCTTCTTCGATCATCTCGAAAGGCTGCTTCGAGAGGGCATCGGGTTGCTCGGAGTGGCTCACGTAGGCTGGATTCAGTTTACCGCTGCGACCGTGCTTTCGGCGCTATTGGACAACAACGTAGTTGCCGACTTTGCCGCTCGGGCGCTGCAAGAACTCGATCTGCATTTGATTCATTTCTTCTCGATGGCACAAATCGCGGGTTACGCCCTGGGAGGGTGCTGGACCCACATCGGCTGCGCACAGTCGGTGGTGGCGTTCGCGTTTCTTTTGAAGGACGTGGACGCATCTTTCACCCCGATGCAGTGGATCCGCTCGATGAATGGGCTTCTGTGGACCCTCTTTGGGGTGCTGACTCTCGCACTGTACCTGCGAGCATGGTTGTTGCCTTGAAAGGCCGTCGGGTCGCCCGAACGTCTCTGCTGGGATCACGTTGACCGGCTAGCCCCGCTGCAGCAAAGCCCGCTGGGCTTCCTTCAGAAAAGCCACTAGGGCGGTCGGGTCGGGAAGGATGTACTCGGCCGCGGTTGGTTCGTTACAAGGCCCGACCCGAATGGTGATCCCACGCCCCGCTAAAGCACGAAACGCGTCTTCGTCGGTCCGGTCGTCGCCAGCGTAGACCGGCAGGCACTCCGGATTGTAAGCCTGCAACAAATTCAGTACGGCCGTTCCCTTGTTGACACCCCGAGGCCGGAACTCAATCACACAATGGCCTTCCAGTATTTCCAACGGAGCGCCGGCAGCGTGCAGCGTGCCGTGCACTCGCTGGACAATGCTTTGCACCCGAGCTCGGTCTTGCGGTGATGCCAGGCGGAAGTGGCAAGCGAGGGAGATCCCCTTGTCCTCGATCCACACGCCCGGAAGCGGTTGGAATTCGTTCTCCAGACACTGACGGACGCGTGCAAGCAATGGCACGAATTGCTCCGAGTCGACGCTCAGACGACACGCGCCCTCGGGGGTGCACAGCTCCGCGCCGTGAGCCCCTATGTAATGGGCGCCGGTGACAGGGAATAGCGCCCGCAAGTCTTGGACTCGCCGGCCGCTGACGACGGCTACGTGCACGCGGGGGAGTGCGGCTAGGCTTTCCACCGTTGCCGTGGCCTCCGGCGCGGGTTGCGCGAGTTCTGGTCTCGGCGCGATGGGTGCTAGTGTGCCGTCGTAGTCCAGGAAGAAAAAAACGCACGGTGCAGAGGCCAGGCGTTGCAGCACGTTCTCGTGAACGGGTGGCGAACCCAACTCTTTCACAGAGTGCCTTCGAATCTCCGGCGTGCCGCGATTCGGCCCATGGCGCTCACGATTTTACCGGCCCACCGATAGATGTTGTTGCGGGCGACCGTATCCCGCAGGGCCGCCATGCGGGCACGCCGTTCCTGGGTGTCCATGCTGAGTGCCACGTGGAACGTGTGTGCGAGTTCGTCCACGGCGTACGGGTTCACCTGTAAGGCTTCCTCGAGCTCTCGCGCCACACCGGTAAACCGACTCAACACCAAGACGCCGTCGAGATCCGGTCGTGCCGCAACGTACTCTTTCGCAACCAAGTTCATCCCATCATGCAACGCGCTCACGACACAAACGTCGGCGAGACGGTAAAAGGCCAGCACTTCCTGCGGCGAGTGTGCGACGTCGAGGTAAATTACGGGCGTCCAATGACCGGAGGCGTGCTTCCAGTTGATGTCGGCGACGAGCGAATCCAACTCTGCGGCGAGGGCTTTGTAGGTGGGGATCCGGCTACGACTCGGCGCACCGATTTGCACAAAGGTGACCTTTTCGCGGTACTCCGGGTGGGTTTGGAGCAAACGGTCGAAAGCCCGCAAGCGCTCTGGGATGCCCTTGGTGTAGTCGATCCGGTCCACCCCCAAAATCACTCGCTGATCCCGCAAGTCCAGTTCCCGGCGGAGCGCGGTTGTCCGCTCTGCCAGAGCGGGCGAGCGGGCCTCCTCGGTGAGCGCGTCGATATCCAGACTGATGGGAAACGGCCGGACGAAGGTCGTCCGACCTCGCCGTGTGACGCACGACTGTTCCTCGTCCACACGAGCCTCTACCGTGGCGGCGATCGTCTCGAGGAAGTTTTGGCAGTGGTAGCGAATGTGGAACCCGAGCAAATCGTTGCCGAGTAGGCCATCGAGGAGCTCCTCCCCCCAAGGGCAAATACGAAACGCTTCCCGGTTCGGCCACGGAATGTGCCAGAACTGTGCGATCAGCAGGCGTGCATCGGCCTCGCGCAGCATGCGCGGCAAAAGCGCGAAGTGATAGTCCTGGATCAGCACGATGCTGGCAGAGTCGCGCGCCTCGTCCAAAACGATTTCGGCAAATTGCCGGTTCACGCGCCGGTACGCGTTCCAGTGATCCGTGCGGAAAAGCGGGCGCTGAAAAACGATGTGGCACAAGGGCCACAGGGCCTGGTTGGCAAAGCCGTAGTAGTAGTCTTCTTCGTCCTGCTTGCTCAGCCACACGCGCCGCAGCGTGTAGCTCGGTGCTTCCGGGGGTACAGCGACGCGACCATGCTCGTCGGCGACGTCGCGGTCGGCGTTGCCGCTTCCATGGGCGACCCACGTACCCCCGCAGGCTCGCATCACCGGCTCGAGTGCGGTGACGAGTCCGCTCACCGGACGCTCGCAAACGACGCGTCCCGCGTCCAAACGGTGCACGTACGGTTCGCGGTTGGAAACGACGATCAGCTTGTAACCTTGGAGAGAGCGCTCCACGACTTGATGGAGCGTGTCGCGCGTCCAAAAACGTGGGAACTCTTCGCTGCTTTCCAGCGCATCCACGGGAGTAAAGGGAAGCTCGCGCATTCCGGGCGCAACTTATGTGTTCCGAGGGAGCGGTGCAACCGAAGCCCGCACCCTTGCGTGATCCCGGCGCTTTTGCCAGCGAGATTGGTGCATGCTGCCAGACGATCCACTCTGGTACAAAGACGCCATTCTTTACGAACTGCGCGTGGGCTCGTTTCAGGACAGTAACGCCGATGGCATTGGCGATTTCCGCGGGCTGCTCCAACGCCTCGACTACTTGGCCGATCTCGGCGTTACCGCTGTTTGGTTGCTTCCGTTTTATCCGTCGCCCATGCGCGACGATGGCTACGACATCTCGGACTACCAAAACGTTCATCCGGAGTTTGGCACACTGCAAGACTTCAAGGCCTTCCTCAAGGCTGCGCACCAACGTGGCTTGCGGGTGGTCACCGAGTTGGTCATCAATCACACTTCCGATCAGCACCCGTGGTTCCAACGCGCCCGGAAATCTCCCCCGGGCAGCCGCTACCGCAATTTCTATGTTTGGAGCGATACCCCGGAGCGGTTTGCCGAGGCGCGGATCATTTTCAAAGACTTCGAACCTTCCAACTGGAGCTGGGATCCTGTTGCCAAAGCGTATTACTGGCACCGGTTTTACGCGCACCAGCCGGATCTGAACTTCGACAGCCCCGACGTACGCCGCGCAGTGTTGCGGACCGTGGACTTCTGGATGCGCCTCGGCGTGGACGGCATGCGGTTAGACGCCGTACCGTATCTCTTCGAACGGGAAGGCACGATTTGCGAGAATTTGCCAGAAACACATGAGTTTTTACGCGAGCTGCGCGCGTACGTGGACTCCCGCTACAAAAACCGCATGCTCCTGGCGGAAGCGAATCAGTGGCCGGAAGATGCAGTGGCCTACTTTGGGCGCGGCGACGAGTGTCACATGGCCTTCCACTTTCCCATCATGCCGCGCCTCTTCATGGCCCTCCACATGGAGGATCGCTTCCCGATCATGGACATTATGCAGCAAACGCCGCCCATACCGGACAATTGCCAGTGGGCGCTGTTTTTGCGCAACCACGACGAGTTGACCTTGGAAATGGTTACCGACGAAGAGCGCGACTACATGTACCGCGTATATGCGCAGGACGCACAGGCGCGCGTCAACCTGGGGATCCGGCGGCGCTTGGCCCCTTTGCTGGGTAAAGACCGGCGGCGCATCGAGCTCATGAACGCCTTGCTGTTCTCGCTGCCGGGCACGCCCGTGATTTACTACGGGGACGAGATCGGTATGGGGGACAATATCTTCCTTGGCGACCGGAACGGGGTGAGAACACCCATGCAGTGGAGCGCCGACCGTAATGCCGGATTCTCCCGGGCAAACCCGCAGCGCTTGTACCTGCCGGTCATCGTGGATCCGGAGTTTCACTACGAGAGCGTGAACGTGGAAGCCCAGCAGGGAAACCCTCACTCATTGCTGTGGTGGATGAAGCGCGTCATTGCGCTGCGCAAACGCTACCGCGCTTTTGGTCGCGGAACGATCCGTTTCTTGCCGGCCGACAATCGTAAAGTTTTGGCCTTCGTGCGGGAATACGAAGGGGAGCAAATCCTGGTGGTGGCCAATTTGTCCCGTTTTGTGCAGCCCGTGGAGCTGACATTGGGAGAGTTTCGAGACCGCGAACTTGTCGAGCTCTTCGGACGCACGCGGTTTCCGCGCATCGAAGACGGACCCTATCGGATCACCCTCGGCCCGCATTCGTTCTATTGGTTTTCGCTGGAAAAGGAGCAGCGGGCATTGGAGTTAGCGGCAGCGCCGCGCACCATCCCGGTGCTGAGCGTACGTGGATCGTGGACGCTGGTGTTCCGCGATGTCGCCCGCCAACAGATCGAGAAGGCTTTGGTGGAATTTTTGCCGCTCCAAAGTTGGTTCCGGCGCAAGAGCGACCGAATTTTGCGCACCGCGATCGAGGATGTCGTGGAGCTGGCCGACGAGGAACACCCCCTGGTGCTCGTGCTCGTGCGAGTGGAGCACGGCACGGGGGAGAAGGAGTGGTACTCTCTGGTGTTGGAGTTCCGAGCGGTACAAGGCGATGGTGGCGTGTCTCCCCCAGGGAGGACTCTCGTGCGTCTTCGCTCGGAAGAGCATGGCACCACTGTGGAGGGAGCCTTGGTGGAATGCGGAGACGAAATACGGGCCGGTGTGGCGCTGACCGAGGCTCTGGTGCGCCGCCGGCCCATTCGCGGGGAGCACGGGCAACTCACCGCGACGACCACACGCGCATTCCGAAGAATTGTGCCGGAGGGTGCACAACTTTTTCCCGTGGCCCCGCACCAGCCCCAGTGGTCCCCCGGCTTTGTGGCTGGGGGACGAGTGCGCTTGAAACTGTATCGCGAGCCGTATCCCGGGGTGCATCCCGAAGTCGAGATCGGTCAAATGCTATTGAATGGCGCGGAGCACCTACGGGTGCCCTCTCTGGTGGGGTTCTTCGAGTATCGCCAGAACGGAACCGCAACTTGGACAATTGGAGCTGCCCACCAATACATTCCGCACGAAGGCGACTTGTGGAGCTACACGGTCGATCACCTCAAGCAGTACTTCGATCGCGTACTTGCGACGTACGGAGCCGCGCGCGACCTCAAGTTACCATCTGTGGAGCTCACGGCGCTGCTTTCCGAATCGCCACCGCCCGTGCTGTTCGAGCTTTGTGGCGCGTACCTGGAAACGGCTCGCCTCCTCGGCCTTCGGATTGCGGAGCTCCACCGCGCGCTCGCTGGGATAACAGAGCACCCGGATTTTGCGCCCGAGCCCCTAACGAGCCTGTACCAGCGCTCCCTGTATCAAGCGCTGCGGAATTTGTGGGGGCGGATACTGGTGCTCTTGCAGGAGAAAATGGCGGACCTACCGGAGTCGGTCCGCGGGTCGGCCCAGCGCCTAATGTCGGCGGGGAATTCTCTGCTGGAGATGGCCCAGCGGGCTGTGGGAGAACGCACAGCCGGGATGCGCATTCGCGTGCACGGCGATTTGCACTTGGGTCGGGTGCTGCACACGGGACGGGATCTCTACATTGTTGGCTTTGCAGGCGATCCCACACGCTCGCCACTGGAGGTACGTGTGAAGCGCACGCCGCTGCGAGACGTCGCCAGCATGCTTCGCTCGTTCGAGTTTGCCGTCGATCGAGTGTTGTACGGCCCCGGAGCACGGGGTTTAATCCGTCCGGAGGACGTGCAAGTGCTCGAACCTTGGGGGCACTTCTGGGAACGATGGATAGGGGCAACCCTTCTGAGGAGTTACCTCGATGCGATGAAAGGCACGCGGGTGTTGCCCACAGAAATGCATGACCTGGAGCGATTACTGACCGCCAGCTTGATCGAGCGCAGCCTGCTCGCGCTCGAGGAGGAGCTGCGGTTGCGTCCGGATCACGCCGGCATTGCAATTCGGGGGCTACTCGAACTCGTCGAAAACGGCGCAGCGGGACCGGGAGACTGAGGGCTACGCGTCCGGTAGCTTCGTGGACCCACGCACGAGTGGAGAGCCGTTACCTTCTTCACTCGACACGACCTAGTGGACTGACTCGCCCGCTTTCATGTTTCGTTGCACGCCGCTGTGCGAAAAACAGCGCTGCGCGAGTGTGCGGCGCCCCAGCCTGCTTGGGGCACCGCACGTCGTTTCTTCTCGCGGGCGTCAGCCTTCCTGTAACCGTTGGACCGCCGTTCGATTCATAGGGCGGCGGTTCCGTGGTTCCAGCCGCGTCCTAGGCAACGCCGGTTTTGATGCGCATGCCGTAGAAGGATCGATACACGAACGCCACCCCAGCAACAAAAAACGCCAGGGCAAGGACCCGGGTGAGCCCCCAGGAAAGGGTGACCGCCAGCTCGACAGCGAGGAGTCCGAACAAGGTCGTGAATTTGATTACAGGGTTCATGGCCACCGAGGAGGTGTCTTTGAACGGGTCGCCGACAGTGTCGCCCACAACGGTTGCGGCGTGGAGTTCCGACCCCTTTTCCTTGAGTTCCGTTTCCACGACTTTCTTGGCGTTGTCCCACGCCCCGCCCGCATTGGCCATAAAGATGGCTTGGAACAACCCAAACAAGGCGATGGATACGAGATAGCCGACGAAGAAAAATGGATCCAAACACGCAAACGCCAGCGTCGTAAAGAAAACAGCCAGGAAGATATTGAACATGCCAGACTGAGCGTACTGCGTGCAAATTTCGACCACGCGCTTCGAGTCGGCAATCGAGGCCTTCTCGACACCCTCCAGTCGAATGTTCGCCTTGATGAACTCCACGGCTCGGTACGCGCCGGTGACGACGGCCTGCGTTGTGGCCCCGGTAAACCAGTAAATCATCGCCCCACCGGCCACGAGCCCGAGGAGGAACGGTGGGTTCAACAGCGAGAGCTTGCCCAGGTGCTCGGGCTGCAAGCCATTGGTGAGCGCGACGATGATCGAGAAGATCATCGTGGTCGCGCCGACAACTGCGGTGCCGATCAACACGGGCTTCGCGGTTGCCTTGAACGTATTGCCCGCCCCATCGTTTTCCTCGAGGAATTGTTTGGCGCGATCGAAGGCGGGACTAAAACCGAACTCTCGTTGGATTTCTTCTTTTACGTTGGGAATGTTCTCGATCACGGAGAGCTCGTACACGGATTGAGCGTTGTCCGTCACGGGCCCGTAGCTGTCCACTGCGATGGTCACCGGTCCCATGCCGAGAAATCCAAACGCAACGAGGCCGAAGGCAAACACAGGTGCGGTCATATCTGCTGTGGCCTGCGGCATCGCCGCGTGCAAATCGCCGCCACTCACGATCCAGGCCAAGCCCATCAGCACGATGAAGGTGATTCCCATCCAGTATGAGGAGTAGTTGCCCGCGGTGAGACCGCTCAGGATGTTGAGCGAGGCTCCTCCTTCGCGCGATGCCGTCACGACTTCGCGAACATGCCCCGAGTCCGTGGAAGTGAATATCTTGACGATCTCCGGAATCAGTGCCCCGGCGATGGTGCCACAACTGATGATCGTCGAGAGTTGCCACCACAAATTGCCCGTGCCCAGGTCGCCGATCAACACGTACGAGACGACGTATGTGAGCGTGATGGATACGATCGAGGTGAGCCAGACAAGAAAAGTCAGCGGTTGTTCGAAGTTCATGTGATCGGCTTGGCCGAACCGTGCCCGTTGGATTGCCTCGTTGAGGAGATACGAGCCCCCGGATGCCACGATCATCATGATGCGCATCGCAAATAGCCAAACGAGCAAGGTGACCTGGAGCTTCGGGTCTGCCCCCAACACTAAAAGGACGAACGTAATCAGTGCGACACCAGTGACCCCATAAGTCTCGAAGCCGTCTGCGGAAGGCCCGACCGAGTCACCCGCATTGTCTCCAGTGCAATCGGCAATGACCCCGGGATTGCGGGCGTCGTCTTCCTTGATGTTGAAGACGATCTTCATCAAGTCGGAGCCGATGTCTGCAATTTTCGTGAAGATACCGCCGGCAATTCGCAGAGCCGAAGCGCCGAGTGATTCGCCGATCGCAAAGCCGATGAAACACGGCCCCGCAAACGAGGCTGGAATGTACAGCAGGATGATCAGCATGATGAGGAGCTCGGTGGAGATCAGCACCATGCCGATACTCATTCCCGCCTTGAGGGGAATCTCGTACGTCGGAAAGGGTTTGCCCCGAAGAGCCGCAAAAGCTGCCCGCGAGTTAGCGAAGTTGTTCACGCGCATGCCAAACCAGGCGACCCCGTAACTGCCAGCAATCCCGACGAGGCTAAAAACGAGTACGATCAGAACCTTGAAAAGATCGCCCTCGAAGGCGCGGTAAAAGTACACCGCCATGATCGCCGCAATGAAAAACTCCAAGATGAGGATGAATTTCCCTTGGGTGAGCAAATAGGTTTTGCAGGTTTCGTAAATGAGCTCGGAAATTTCGCGCATTGCGCGGTGTACCGGAAGGCCCTGCAACTGTTTGTATATGACGAGCCCGAACAGGAAACCGAGGGCGCAAATCAGCAGCCCCAGCGAGAGCAAGGCGTGTCCGCTCAGGCCGAGAAAGTGCACCGTGGTGAAATCCGGCAACACCAGATGCATCTCTCCATGCGCCTGAGGAGCTGCAGCATAGGCGGGCGCGAGCGAGAGCAGGCTCGTGCCCAGAAGTCCTCCAATCCAACCCGTTATCCGCTTGCTCATATGCGTATTACCCTCTCTTGCTCCTAGAGTTTTGAGCCCAGGGGAATCCGGCAAGAACGCCTGCAGGTCCGCCACCGCCGTTCTTGCTCCGACACCCGTCCGGGCAGGCGTATCCCTTGAAAACCAGCGCCTTATCGCAAA
The DNA here is from genome assembly GCA_026004215.1 of Candidatus Binatia bacterium. Classification (GTDB taxonomy): domain Bacteria; phylum Desulfobacterota; class Binatia; order HRBIN30; family HRBIN30; genus HRBIN30. Next base: position 601,398 of record BPIR01000001.1, on the reverse strand, counting down.
AGCCCATTTTGCACGCAAGCAGCGCGGCGCTATGCACCCGAAGCGAAACCAAATGCGAATCACGCGGGAGTAGATGCTCGGATGTCGGTGAATGAATCCAAGGCGCTGGAACTGCCGGACGAGTCGTGGGAACTCTTGGGTGGGCTCGCTCGGGAGTCAATTCGCGCCCGTCTGGCGGGCATCGCTCCCCCTTGGCTGGAGGGCGTACCTCGACCGTTGCGCCAACCGGCGGGTGTGTTCGTGACACTTTTCCTGGGCACGCAGCTGCGCGGGTGTGTCGGCACGGTGGAGGCCAGCGAGCCGCTCTTTCGTACCGTGCCACGGCTAGCGGTGGCCGCTGCGTTCGAGGATTTTCGCTTTCCACCTGTTGAGTGGAGCGAGGCGGACAAGCTCACCATCGAAATCTCCCTCTTGTCGCCCTTGCGTGAGGTGGCGAGCCCCGAAGAAATCGTCGTGGGGACTCATGGGGTTGTATTGGTTCACGACGGTCAGCGGGCCGTCTTTCTTCCCAAAGTGGCAGTGGAGCAAGGATGGGATCGTACCACCCTTCTCGAGCAGTTGTGCCGCAAGGCCGGACTTCCCGCTGACGCCGTGCAGCGGCCCGGCACGAAGCTGTTCGTGTTCACCACGAACTCGCGGCGTTTCCCGCCGGAGAAATGAATGGTGCCGCGCGTTCCTGGCGCTGATTGCCGTTGGCGACAAGCCAAGGCGTGCTCGACGGCACATTCTGGTCCGTGTGAGTCGCTGCCTCTGAGCCCCCGTGCCGCGCGCTCGGGTGGCGATTGCACCGAGCCGCCCAGTGAATGCAAACGCCAAATTGGGGCGCAAGCAACTGGCAGTGGCGGCCCTGACGAAACGCGGCTTGTCAATCGCGGGAATGCCGTCTTTCGGCGGGCCGCCAGGAATGATGTCCTCGAGCCGGATACTGCGCCGAGTGAAATCGAATCCTGTCATCACCGGCACAAGCAGTGCCAGCACGAGGCAGACCGTGGTCCGGGCGCGCATCATGTCGATACCGAGAGGGGTTCAAATAGAGAATGCGACGGGCTCCGAAGTCCACGGGGATATCCAGCGGTGTAGCTTCGGCAACGGCCCCGTCCACGACGTCGCGCTCGCCAATCCGGATCGGCCGGAAGAAAATTGGGTTTGCGAAGGGCGCCGCTACGGCGGAACAGATGTGCATATCTCGCCACTCGCCGGCGCCAAACACAAGGTGCTTGCCGGTGTCGATATCGGCGCCAGGGACGAACCGGGGCTTCGGGAGCTCGTCAAAATGGTGTGCGAAGCCGAGTTGACGGAACCTCTGACAAAGTGTGCGGCGCAGGGGCTCGGTGGAATAGAAACCAGGCGGATGGTGTTCTTGAAAGTCTGTGAGTATCGTCGTCAGCGTTGGCCACTGCCGGCGCCGAAACGACCGAGTCAGCGCGCCTAACAGGGGTCGCGCGAACTGAACGGCGAGCTTGGCTGCATTACGTGCTGCGGCGCCGTAAACGTCAGCCGGACGGAAATTGAAGGGCGAGTCCGCATCCTCGTACAGGTGATCGAAAATAGTGCGCGTCGAGGCGCCGTTGGCTACCAGGGCGGCCACGACGGCCCCAGCGCTGGTGCCAACGACGAGATCGAACTCTTCGATCAAAGAGCGCGGCCGGATGGCGTCTTCGACAGCCGCTAAGACTCCGATCTCGAACACAAAGCCGGTGTTGCCGCCTCCGGAAAGCACGAGAGCACTGCGGCCCTGAGTGTCAGTGTGGGTTGTCATAGCGGGCATCTCTCCTAGCGGGACGCTTCAACGGTGTTGGGTCACTAGACGTGCGCTGCTCCTTGAGCGCTTGCGGGACCGAGGGGCCTGCATCGCACGGGGTTTTCATGGCGTTAGGTTGGACTCACGAGACGGCCGCTTGTTATGGCTCGAGAGTCTTTGGATGCGCGGAAGCAGGGACGGCGCAAGCGGAAGACGGTGGTTCCTGCCGGTCGCCGCGGGCAGCCTTGCTTCCACCGCGAAGCCGGAGCAGGGCGTCATTTTCCAGGTCGGCCGCAAAGAAGCGATTCATCGCGATCACTTGCGTACGCCCACGTCATGTCGTCTACTTCTGAGCCAAACTTGCGAAAACCTAGCTTGGCGAGCCTTAGCGGATGGCGGTGGTCGAGAAAAAACCGCGGTCGTTGTAGATGAGCTGCGTTCTCTTGCTGCGGAGCGCCGTTTCGAGGACGACCTCGTGCGGCCGGAGCTGTTATGCGTTGGCAAGCGTCCGCTCGGTGTGCTCGGAACGTAGGTGCCGCCCGTCGTGGATATGAACGAGGTGGAGGATTCGTTTGCCACCGAAGTCGTCGTCCTTACGCGAATCACGGTGATGGTGTTGCTACCCGCGTTGGCGATCGGGGTTTGCTTCTCCTCCTGCCAAGCTTTCTGTGCGGCGATCCGACCAATCACGACCTCCGCGGCCTTGGGTTGGTAATAGGAAAAAATCCAGGTCGAGGAGTTCGCGGGCTTTCTTCTTCTCGCCACCCCTCAATCAGGCCTTCCAACCCCCGCGACCACGACACGCTTAGGCACTGCATGGTCGCCCCGGCAAAGACGAACGGCACGGCCGGACCCCGGAGATTGCTCTCGAGCCGTGGGTTAGGCGATGCCGGCCAGCAGCGCGTGCAACCCCGCGAACGCCTCGTAGCCGATACGGCCGCGCTTGGGGAAGACGCCAACGATTGGCTCTTCGCCCCATGCAACAAACCGTGCTAAAAACACCCCCCAAGCGGGAGGACGAACCAAGGTATACAGAGCTCGGCCTTTGGCCCCGTGGATGCCCCAGACCGGTAGTCCGCTTTCCGAATGCAAATGGAACATACCCTCGAAACAACGCGCTTGCGACTCCGTCCTTGCCAGCGAGGAGATATTCACCGGGTTCACGGACTATGGACCAATGACCGTGTGCGCCACTTCCTTTTCGACGACCGCGTCATCTCGCTGGAAGAAGCCGGCTCGTTTCTCGAGAGCAGTTTGGCGAACTTTGAGAAGTATGGTTACGGACTCTGGCTGATCTTTACCCGCGCTAGTCAATGTCTCGTTGGCTTTGGCGGTTTTCTGCATGTAACGGAAGACGCTCCTCACCTGATCTACGGCATCCTTCCTCGATACTGGGGCCTAGGTTACGCAACCGAAGCGGCCAGTGCCTTGCTGCGGTATGCTTTTGAAAGTCTTTCCCTTGCGAAAGTGAAGGCTGATGTGGATGAGCCGAACGTTGCGTCGGTGCGCGTGCTCGAGAAGTTGGGGATGAAGCGTGTGCATCGAGCGATCGTGAGAGGGCGGCCGCTTGTTTATTACGAGCGATGCTTTGGGGAAGGCGCAGGCTGACACGCGATTGCATGCGAGCGTGGGTCAGTAATCGGTTTATGTCGCTCAGCCCGGCGCGGCGTGGGGGCGCCGCCGATAAGCGGCACAGCCATCCCGAGCACGAAGACGCCAGACTCTTTTAGAACGCTTGTCGCCAAATTCATGGCTGGTGTCGGTGCCGTCGAGACCTCCCACCTGGTCATTGGAAGAGGCAAGAAACTCCTGGCGGCGATTGCCGATCAGTTGCCGTTCGCATTCGCTCCAGCCGCGAACGCGGGCGCGGGTACACGGGTCTCGCGCTACGTGCGCGCGCGATACCAGCTTTCGCACGTGATGCATCAGGTGTGCTACGCGTTCATCGCGATGCCAAGGAATCATGCGCCATGTGACGGAAATGGAGAAGAGGGTTGCGGGCCAGTTGGGGCGCCGTCTCCGTTCTCCCGCGCCGACGGGCAGGTTGGAAAAAGACCTGGGCAAGATGGTGCACGATGTGCGTTTGTGCCATGAGTCAGCCGCGGCGCCCGCTGTTCCGCACGTAGGGCGTGGTGGCAAGGGGCATCATGCCCGTGCCGAAAGATGGCGAAGTTGCTGGTCGCATACGGCCAGCACTCCCGCGTGGTGCTACGCCAGCGGAACTGAGCAAAATCGAACGGAAACCCCGAGGTGCCATGGGGTTTTCCTGAAATGCGGGAACACGGTGGGAACAAAGAGCTACACGATTAGCGCACGAACGCATCCTGTGCCAACAGTTGCGGGCATAGGTGTCAGAGCTGGAAATCCGATCATCAATCGTTGTACGCTAACGCAATGAGTTCTACGCGCATCAGCCCGCACACAAGGGCCCCTTGGGGATGTCTACCGCGCGCTTCTCGATCCGCGCCAGATCGTGTTCCGGAGAGTGCCCGCGGGTATGTCCTCCGCCGGTGGAGCCGGAGGGCGAAAAGGTGCCCGCCATGCATCCATCGGTACGGACCCTGCGCTTTTCAGCCGCGCCGGCCCGGTTGTGTCAGGCGTTAGTGGGCATCAAGTGGTCATATCTCGAAACCAAACGAAAGGAGATCGTCGGTCATGCCGAAGTTCGTAATTGAGAGGGAGATTCCCGGCGCTGGAAAGCTATCGCCTGGCGAGTTACAGGCCATCTCGCGCAAGTCTTGCGGGATTTTGAAGGGAATGGGTCCGCAGATTCAGTGGGTTCATAGCTACGTTACGGACGACAAGATCTACTGCGTATACATTGCCCCCGGCGAAGAGACGGTGCGCGAACACGCAAAGCAAGGAGGATTCCCGGTCAACAGGGTGTCCCGCGTCTGGTCGGTGATCGATCCGACGACAGGCGAGTAGCAGACGGCGGCGTTGAGCTGCGATGGAAGGAGCTGGTGCGGAGGGTGGCGCCCTACGGAACAAGGGCCCTCGGGCAGCCGAATAGGGGAGCGCAGCGAGCCACCGATGGAACCCCTCGCGATTTTCGTGTTGCAGTTCTTGTGGTTCCTGTTTGCTTGGTCCCTCATCGCCTACTTCGCGATCTGGCCGTGGTCTGCACGGTTTTCTCTCGACGCCCGGCTGAGCGTCTGGATCGCGCCGGAGATGTTCCGGGTTCTCGGGTTGGGTGTTCTAGTCCGGAATCTCTCGCCAGGTATGCCCAGGGGCTTCGCGTTTGCCACGGCCGCAGGGGACGCCTTGACGGCGCTTCTGGCCGCTTTGGCGTTAATGGGGCAGCAGCGGGGCTGGGGCCAAGCGCGAGGACTGGCGTGGGCCTGCACCGTGGTGGGTACGTTGGACCTCGCGATAGCGTTTCCCCACACCGCTGCGACGGGAGCCACCTCGCATTTGGCGGCTCAGTGGTACGTCGCGGTTTTCGCAGGGCCCCCTCTGGTCGTTTGTCACGTTGCATGCTTCCTGCTGCTGGCCCGCGGTCGCGGTATTTCGTAGCTCCGCTTGTACGCATTTGCGGGGACGAACGAGATGCTGCATTGGAAGCAGTTCAGGGTCGCCCTACACCCGAGTGTGGCACCGCCTGCGGGCGGACGTTAATTCGCCGGGATGTGTAGCGCGCCTCGCCGGACTGGGTAGAGGAAAATCGATCTCCGATCCGTTGGGGATGGGGGCAGGAACTTCGAAGTTCCTGGAACCACAGAAAGTGGAATCGGCTTCGAAAAGGGAGACGGACGGCAGTTGAAAGGAACCCCAGGGCAGCCATCGGTACTTCGAGCAACTGGCGAAGGCTGGCACGGCGACCGTAGCCGGTACGGGTGAGAAAGTCGTGGCCGAGGGCGCTGGGAGCGGCTGGGGCGCACATGTTGCGGATTTGCTTGGGTCACCGTGCGGAGGGCAAGACTCGAGGGGATGTGCTGCAGAAGTGTCCCTGGCCCGTGACCGCCTCTGGCTTAAGGTGCTCGGCATTGTCGGAATTCCGGTTGCCATCATCGTGCACGGCGGCGTGGGCTCCAGCTTTGCGGGTAGCCAGGGCGCGGCCCGCTAGGTTCAGCGGCCTCTTCCCCATCGTGCCCATCGTGTTCCTGGTGTCGGCGCTGGCGTCGGGTGGGGCGCTCTTGACCTTCCTCGTGGCCAACAGGTCGCGGCTCGCACCTAACCGAAAGGCGGCGCTCACCAAGGATCTCGCGCGGATGTCGCTCCAAACGTTGTGCTTCGACTTTTTTGCTGCTCACGTCCGAGATGCTCGTGGCCTTGAAACGGGACCGTGCCGCACGAGGCCACCGCCTGGAGCCTAACGGTCTTTGGTCCTTCCTGGTGGGTGTTTTGGTTCGCGCAAATCGGGCTCGGGTTCCCCATGCCGGTGCCCCTCGTGTCGCTTCCGAGCACGAGGAGCACCGGCACGTTTCCACTCGGAGCCGCGGGCCTGTTTATGGTGATGGGCGTCTTTGGTGCGCGGCTGAACCTCCTGATCCCGGCCACAATTCAGCCAGCCTTTGATGCCTTGCCCGGAGCATACCATCTGGTCCGCTGGGCGCTCGGGTATGCGCCGAACGCTGTCGAGTGGGGCGTGCTCGCAGGGAGGTTTGCGCTGGGAGCGTGGTTGTTTCTTGCTGCCCGGAAATTTTTGCCGCTGACCCGCGTCGCGGCGCCGGGGTACACGCCAATGCCGCGATGGCCATTGATGCACACGTCAAGAATGTCTGCCTCCAGGATCTCGTTGGCGGCAGCGTGTCGTTTTGCGACTCGCCGATGCGATTGCTCCGGGAGGCATGATCACCGGCTCGCCCGAGGCTTTGCCGGTCGTCCGGCGACGAGGATGAAGGGAGGACGAAGATGAACGGAGGATTCGCTTTGTCATCGCAGTTGTCGCGCTTCTGAGCCGCACTGCCAGCGCGCGCACGATCGAGGACGTGCTGCGCGAAAAGGGCTACATCACCTAAGAGGAATACGAGGAAGTCAAAGAGAAGACCGAAGCCCCGTTGGTTTTTGGCTACAAGCCCCGCAAGGGCTTCAGCATCAGCACTGCCGATGGCAACAACTCGCTGACGCTCGGGGGGCGGGTGCAATTGCGGTACACAGGTGCCGATAAAGAGGACGATGATGACGAGAGCACCTTTCGCGTCAGGCGGATGCGGATCTGGACCGAAGGGCACGTCTACAACCCCAATTGGCGTTACGGCTTCCAAGGTGACTTCGCCGGAAGCTTCAGCTTGCGCGACGTATATGTCCAGTCGACCCACAGACCGCAAGCGAGGGTAAAACTGGGGCAGTACAAGATTCCGCACAATCGCCGGCAAATGACTTCTTCCGGAGCGCTGCAGTTTTGTGGGTCGTCCGGTCACGAATGACGAGTTCCTTTTCGGCGACGACGGTCGCGATATCGGCGCCATGGTGCACGGTGAAGCCCTGCCCGACCGCCCGGCGTACGCGGTCGGCCTTTGCAACGGCTCCGGACCCAGCACTACCAAGGAGGACACCGGCCACGTGGTGGTCGCCCGCATCCTCATCACCCCGCTTGGCGCATTCAAGGACGACTACGTGGAGGGCGATCTGGTCGGGAAAATACTCCCCGGTTCGGCATCGGGGTCGGCACGGCCTACACTGCTGACGAAGCCAAGGGACGCATTACGAAGCGCCTGGGTTTAGCGGACCCAAAGCTTTCCCCGCCTTTCACCGGGGCCGACATCTTCGGCGCCACCGCGGATGCCCACTTCAAGTGTGGCGGATTCGGGATGTTCGTCGATTACTACTATCGGCACGTGGACCCGCGCGGCATGGATGCAATCAACGGGCATGGAGCGGTCGCTCAGACCGGGTACTTCATCTTATTAGCGCGGAAACTCGAAGTGGCGGCGCGTTACGCCTGGATGGACCCGAACGATTCGGTCGCAAATGACAGCGTCCAGGAGTATGGCAGCGCCGTGGGCTACTTTGTTCGCGACCACAACCTCGAGGTGCAGGCCGATCTCCGCCGCATCGACACGGAGCGCCCGGGCGAGGGTGCCGCAAACGATTTCGCGTCCGCAAGAGCACCAACGGCGTGAAAAGGGCGCCAGAGATCAGGGTGAGTACTTGCAAGGCACACCGTCGCGCATATCGTCCTCAGGTCCTGCCGTAGCCACATCAAAATGACCGGTCACTGCGTACAACGACCAATGCTTTTGACGAGTGAAGCCTCGGATTTCAGGTCGCTCCCCGGGGGCAGGGAATGCCCGGGAACAAGAAACACCTAGGAACAAGCATCACCGGTGGATGTTCAGAACGGGGCGAGTGTGTCGGCCAAGGGCTCCCACGGTTTTGGCCACGGAGGCAACTGCGGAAGCTCACTTCCAGGGCTTGGGAAGCGGAAGCGGTTTTCCCTCCAAATGCAAAGCCAGCAACTTGTGCCCGACGTTCGAACTAGGCGGCTCGGAGCTCTTGCAGGGCGCTGCCAATACGGCGAATGCCCAGGTCGAGATTTTCGAGTGAGTTCGCGTACGAGATTCGGATATGATCCGGGTAGCCGAAATCTGTTCCACCGACCACGGCGACGTGCGCCTTTTCGATCAAGTACGCGGCCAGCTCATCCCCCGTTTGCGGGCCTCCTGGGTTGCCGAGGTAGGCCGATACATTTGGGAAGACATAAAAAGCTCCCTGGGGCTTGTTGCAGCGCACGGCCGGAATCGAACGCAAGCGTTCGACGACGAAGTCACGCCGCTTTTCGAACTCAGCCATCATCTTGGGAACCGAGTCTTGACTCCCTGCCAGTGCCTCCGCCGCCGCAGCTTGTGCGATAGAGGAAGGGTTCGATGTCATTTGGCCTTGCAGGGTCGTCATGGCTTTGATCACCTCCGCGGGACCCGCAGTATAACCGACGCGCCAGCCCGTCATGGCGTACGTTTTCGAGACCGAATTGCAAAGAATCGTACGGGAGCGCAGCTCCGGCGACACTGCGAGAACTTGGCCGAGCACGAAATCACCATAAACCATCTTCTCGTAAACGTCGTCGGAAATGATCCAACAAGTATGATCGCGAAGGACTTCCAATAACGCGCGGAGCTCCTCCGGCGAATAGGCAACGCCTGCGGGATTGCTCGGGCTGTTCAAGATCACCGCTTTGGTCCGAGCCGTCAAAGCCGCCTCCAAATCTTCCGGACGTAGCTTGAAGTCGTCTCCGCTCCTGGGGAACACGATCCGTGCTCGCGCCCCGGCCAGCAGCAGCATGTCCGGATAGCTCACCCAGTAGGGCGCGGGGACCAGTACTTCGTCGCCGTCGTTGAACAATGCTTGAAACAGCACGAACAAGGCGTGTTTACCGCCACAACTCGCGATCACCTCGTTCTTGGCGTACTCTAGTCCGTTGTCCCGCTTGAGCTTGGCGATGATGGCAGACTTGAGCTCGTCCGTCCCCCCGACAGGCGTGTATTTCGTTTCGCCGCGCGCCAGCGCTCGGCGCGCCGCCTCTTTGATATTCTCGGGTGTGTCGAAATCAGGTTCTCCAGCTCCGAGGTCAATGACCTCGACCCCTTGGCGCCGCAGGGCGGCGGCCTTCTCCGTTACTGCCAGGGTCGCAGACGGTTTGATCCACTTCACACGCTCGCTGAGTTGCATGCACTTCTCCTACAGTGGGGTACCCAAAGTCAGCCCGGGCTTGGCTAGCCAAAACTAGGCATCAGCGCGAGGGGCGAAGCTTATCGAGAAGCCGCCGTCGCACCACGTCGGGCACTTGTCCCGAAATGTCTCCACCCAGAGAAGCAACTTCTTTGACCAGGCGGGACGACGTGTAGGAGTGCGCTTCACTGGTGGGTAAGAACAGCGTATGAATGTGCGGTTTTAAGTGCCGGTTCATCATGGCCATTTGGAACTCGTACTCGAAATCCGACACCGCGCGCAGGCCGCGAATGATCACCCGGGCACCCACCTGATCGCAGTAATCCACCAGCAACCCCCCGAAGCTATCCACCACCACCCGCTCCCCGAGATCCGCGAGCGCCTCGCGGATCATTTCGACCCGTTCGGCGGCGGTGAACAGCGCGCCGCCCTTTTTGGCGTCGGTCGTCACGCCGGCCACTGCAATGATGACTTGATCGAAAATTTCGACGGCACGGCGCACGATATCGATATGGCCGTTGGTAATTGGATCGAACGAGCCAGCGTAAACAGCTTTCAAAATGGAGTGTGTGGAAGGTGTCGTCGCCATTTCCTTGGTGAAAAAAGCGAGCGCAGTCTTTCCATACCGTTTCTGTTGAATCAATCGCAGGGGAGAGAATTCCTGCGCAGGCGTTTCCTCGACATGGTGTTCGAGGACGACCCAACCTCCGGTGCGCAAAAGCGGACTCGTTGCCAGAGTTGCGAGCACCCACGAGACGTATCCGCGCCCGTAGGGCGGGTCGGCCAGTACGCCGTCGAAGCGCTCGCCCGCAGCTTCGAGTTGCCCGATCCCGTCCTGCACGCTGCGGCGGAGGATTTTTGCTTGCCGTTCGAACCCGCAGCGTTGCAAATTCGTGCGCAGCGCGCGGATGGCCGCCGGCGCGTTTTCGAGGAAAACGACCTCGCTTGCCCCTCGGCTCAATGCCTCGATTCCGAGGGCACCGCTGCCGGCGAACAGGTCGAGAATACGCGCTCCCTCGAGTGCAACACGATGTTGCAGAACGTTGAAGATCGCACCCCGAACTTTGTCCGCCGTTGGGCGCACTGCACGGCCGGCTGGGGCAGTCAGCTTGCGTCCCTTGGCCTTCCCAGCAATCACGCGCACGGGTCAGCGCGCTCCATGGCTGGAGTCACTCCACAGTCACTCTGCGCGCCACCTCGGTGGCGAAATCCGCCGCGCGCACGACCATTTCGAGGTCGATCTGGTCGACCGTATCCGAGAGGCGATGGTAGTTACGGGGAACGCCATTGTCCTCCAGCGAAATAAGGGACAGCACTGGGTAGCCTTTGCGCGCGGGAACGTTTCCATCCGTGCCGGCCAGTAGGTGAACGGGCGTAACCCGCCCGAATCGACCGCTCGCAGCGACCGTTCGAGCCACGCACAGCAGTTCCGGCGGATAGTGCACGCGACCGAGCAATCCTTCACTGGAAACGTAGTGGAGATGGCCACCCCCGACGCACTCGAAATTGATGAAGAACGTCTGCTCGCGGTCCCAATGCGGATAGCCCTCGAGAAGTTCCCACATCCCGCCACAACCGCACTCCTCCGCCCCCGTGCCCACCACAACCAGTTCTGTGTTCGAAGGGAGAGAGTGTTTCAAAGTGTCGGCCGCCAGCAGCATCGCGGCCACTGCCGAAGCATTGTCATTGGCGCCGGGTGTCGCACGCGCCATGGCCCACTGCAACCCCAGCGCGGTTGCCAGACCGAGTCCGAGAATCGCCCCGAGCCGGAGTAAGCCGAAGAGAAATCCATGCGCCCCCATCCACTCCGCGGCGGTCACGAGAGCGGCCAGCCACAGTAGATAATAAGGAAGCGCCAGCGGTGGGAGGGGAATGGGAGAGAAATCCGCTTCGCGGCGATGATTCCAACGCGCGAAGAAGTCGGCGAGGGCGGGGGAAAAGACCCAGCCCGCTTCGGTGGTGTCGATATGAGCCGTCAGGACGACTTTACGGGGAGCTTGCGGCGGACCGTATCGCGCCACGACATCTACCGAGTCGGGTGCTCGCAAGAGGCGGGAGAGAAGCGGGCTGCGGCGCAAGTGCTCGCTGTAAAACGACCAGGTTGCCAGAGCAGCGAGCACGATGCCGATGACGCCACCCCACAGCAGCCCGAGAAGACCTACGGCCGCGTGCAGCGCCAAGGCAAGGCCGGGCCGGGGACCGCCGCGGGCGGGTACGAGCTGAACGTCAGAGAACCCTAGAGAATGCAACCAGTCAGAAACCATTTCCGCGCTTTGCCGCTCGTACAGCGAGCCCGCAATACGGTGCGGCATCTCGCTCAAAGCTTTGATCCACTCGTACGCGCGCTCCTGCTTCTGCGATTGGGGTGCGGAAACTCGCTCGCTCATTCGATTTCTCCCCGATTGGCTTTCCGTGGTTCCGGGCACTCGCGGCGGCCGCTCATGTGCTTTCTCAGTCTTCCCGGCCCGCTTGCGACAACGCTTCCAGTGACATCCCTACGCTCTGAGCCAGACGAACAATCTGCCGTTCCGCACGCGCCAGGCGCTCTTCCAGTTCTCTGACACGCTCGGCCAGTTCCCCGTCGGAACGTTGCGGTGGCGGAGCGGTCAAAGGCGTTGCAACGGCAACGTCGCTACGAGGGTCGCGCCAAAGAGTTTGCGTGTAGCGCTCGGCCCGCGAGCCCGGCGCGGGAGGCAAACGGCGGACCAGACCCCTCTCCAATAGTGGTTGGATCATCTCTTGAAGAGCCTCCAACGAGGGTAGCGGCACCATGCGGCTGACATGGGTACGCAGCTCGCCAGGCGTTTGAGGTCCCCGCAAAAGCAGTTCCGCCAACACGGCCAGAGACCCTGCCTCTAGACCCAAGGCATCTTTGCCATTGTGCGCGAACTTTTCCACCCGACTGTTCGAGGGCCACAGGCGGCGCACCAGAAACTTCTTCGCCAACGACTCGAGAGCTACAAGCACGTCGGGTTCTTCGAGATTCGTGACCGGGTCACGGTTGGTTTTCTGGTTGGCGGCGGTCGTGACCGCGGCGAGAGAAAGGGGATAATACTCGGGCGTGGTCAAGGCTTTCTCGACGAGTACGCCCAGCACGCGGGCTTCGACATGGTCGAGTTCGATTTGGAGCTCCATGGCGTTTTCTGGCTAGCAAAGTGAACGCGGGTTGTCGCCTTTTTGGCGAGCGGAGTGGACCTCCTCGGAGGGCCTCACCGTGGTCCCCCACCACTCTAAGTCGGGCTCTGCTCGATGGGAGGAAGTGGTCTTGGTGCGGGCCGGAAGAGGAGGACGAGTATGCCAACGATTGCGAGCGCTATGCTCCACGCTTGCGCCGTGGTGAGTCCCCAGAGCCACGCGGGATTCCGCCGCACGAACTCAATGGCAAAGCGAAGGGAGCTGGCGAGGATCAAGTACCGACCCAAAAGTTCCCCGGGGCGGGCACCAAAACGCTTGGACCAAAGGTGAGCGAAAATCACGGTAGAACCAATCATTTCGTAAAGCGGAGCCGGGTGGACGCGTTCCGTTGTCGGGACCACACCGTTCGGATAGCTCATTCCCCACGGAAGCGACGTGGGCACACCGTAGTCTCCATCGCCGCTGAGTTGGCAACCCAAGCGGCCGATGGCGAGCCCGAGCGCGAGCGCAGGGGCGCAAATATCTGCCAGGAGAATGAAGGGAAGTCGCTCTCGCCGTCCCAGGAGCCATACGGCAATCGTGCCGCCGGCCACACCCCCGTACCACACCCAACCACTCCCACTGAGGAGGAATGCAATCGGGTCGCTGCGAAAAAATTCCCACGCCGTAGGAATAAGGAACAAGCGGGCGCCGACCCAGCCGCCCACGTAGGCATAAAGCAACACGTCGTACGCGAGCTCTGTTCCCAGGCCGCGGCGTTTCGCTTCGCTGCGCACAACGAGGAATCCCGCCAAAAAGCCCAGAAACGCCATCACCCAGAAACTGGGTACGGAAAAGTTGCCAATGGTAAACAGGATCGGCCGCACGGTCGTCTCAGTTGAGTGGCAGGGGATGCGGGGTTGCTTCCTTCCAACGTCGGCTGCCGGGCTTTTTCCGCGGCAGTTCTCTGGGCGCCATGAGGGTCTCGCGAAGCATTCGGACTTCAAAAGCCCATGATGTTGTAGCCGGCGTCCACGTGCAAAATTTCTCCGGTAACGCCGGAAGACAAATCGCTCGCCAAAAACACCGCGGCGCGGGCAACGTCTTCGCCCGTGATGTTTCGCTTAAGCGGTGCACGCTCGGCATGATGTCGCAACATGTCCCGAAAGCCGGCAATCCCGGCGGCCGAGAGCGTGCGCACGGGTCCGGCAGACAGGGCGTTCACGCGAATGCCCCGCGGGCCGAGTTCCGCGGCCAGGTACCGTACACTCGCTTCGAGTGCCGCCTTGGCCACCCCCATCACGTTGTAATTCGGAACGACTTTTTCTGCCCCGAAGTAGCTCAACGTGATCAACGAACTTCCCCGGGTCAGCAAGGGGGACAGCACGCGAGCCAGGTGAATGAAGGAGTATACGCTGACTTCGAGGGCGATCCGGAAACCGTCTCGCCCCGTTTGAGAAAAGTCGCCTTTCAAATCGTCCCGCTGTGCGAAGGCAATGGCGTGCACCACGCTGTCCACTTGCCCCCAGTGCCGCGCCACGTGGTCCTGTAGAGCCGCCACCTGGCGATCATCCAGAACATCGCAGGGCCAAATCAGCTCGATACCGAGCTCCTCTGCCAGAGGCCGAACTCGACGCTCGAAAACCTCGCCGGCATACGTCAGCGCAAGGAGAGCGCCGTGGCGATGAAATTCGCGAGCGATGGCCCAGGCGAGGCTATGATCGTTGGCGACCCCCAGTACCAAGGTGCGCTTGCCAGCAAGTAAACCCGCCGATTCCGCCATCGTCCATTGGTCTCCGGCCGGAGCGCGCTTCAATGAACGCCACCGCCTAGTTGCAGCGTGTAAGGGTCGATACCCAGGCTGCGGATTGCCGCCTCCCACATCACTTCGGAATCGGTATGAAAAATCAAGTCGCGATTCACCTCGGCGGTCAGCCAAGCGGACGCAGCAAGTTCGGATTCGAGCTGCCCACCAGCCCAGCCGGCGTAGCCCACGAGAAAGCGAACTTCGCGAACACGATCCTCGTCGCCATGTTCCATTAATTCACGGAGGATCCGCGCGGAGGCTGACAGGAAAAGGCCAGGGCCGACCTGTACGGCTTCGTCTCCCCCCGGATCGAATCCCAAGAGAAGCAACGCCCGCTGCGGCTCCACCGGCCCACCCGTCCACACCTTGAAGCGAGCGCGGTCTGCCTTCAGAGGAGGATCGAATTGGACCACATCTGCAACGGCGACGTCGGTCGGGCGGTTGACCACAAGGCCCATGGCGCCATCGCTTTCGTGGCGGCATAGCAGCACCACCGTGCGGGCGAAATTCGGATCCGCCATTTGCGGCATGGCCAACAATAGTCCGGGAGCCAAGGATTCTTGCGCCATGGCTGTTCGGTTAACTGATTGCGCGGCAGTTGAAAAGCACAAACCGTTGCACCGAACGGCTGTCCGTTAGGGATGCAGCTCCGCGAAAGCCCGTGCATGGAGGTGCGCTGCTCCGAGGCTGCAAGCGATGCACCCGTGGCCGGCGCGCGTCCGCGAGGTTTGCCGGGAGATGGTCGCTTGCCTGCGCGGATGTTTTCTCCTTAAAATCGGGCCTGCGTATGCGGCCAGGCCTCGCTGTCTCGACGATGGTGCTTTTGCTGTGCTGCGCACGGGTTCAGGCCGAGATCTACGCTTGGCGTGACGCGGACGGGGTGCGCCATTTCACGAATGTGCGCGAGGAGATTCCGGCCGCCTACCGGGAAGAGGCCGAGGTGGTTGTCGGGGCGGCTTGGGTGCCGAGCGCTCGCGCCGAGTTGCCCGCATGCGAAGCGGAGCGCCCGGCGCGGCAGGCACAGGTGGTCGTTGTACCTCGGCCCGCGGCGCGTCGGGAGGAACGAGCGACCGTGGCTAATGCTCCGGTGATTGCGGAAGGGGGTGCGGTGAGCATTCAAGGGCCCTTGGCCGTTGCTTTCCACGACACGCCGCCAGCTTGGCCCGTGCGGGCCAGAGTTCCTTTGGTCACGACGGCATTCGACCTTGGACGGTCGAGACATCTCACCTTGCGCCAACTCGCTGAAGAACAGCGCTGGATTGAGGAGTTTTTGGGATGGTCGCCGGGACTACCCCACCTCCTTCCCTTCGCGGGGGGGCCCCGGCCTCCCTGCGTGGCTTGGCGAACATGTACGGTGCGTTGAAAGCAGGATGTGAGGGCATACGGCGGACGACCGCAGGAAAGAGGGGAGGTACGATGTGAAAGGTCGAGGCCGACTCTTGGAACGCTCGGCGAGCCTCGTTGTGTTGATCGATGTCCAGGAATCTTACCGAGGCAAGATTTACGAGGAAGAGAGGTTCCGGGTCGCTCTGCGGAGGTTGCTGCTTTCCGCCAAGTTGCTGGGCGTACCCGTGGTGTCCACGGAGCAGTATCCGAAAGGTCTGGGGCCGACCTGGCCGGAACTCAAGGAGTGTCTTTCCGAGGGTACGCCAGTTATTGCGAAACGCTGTCTGAGCTGTTGGGGGGCTGCTGGGTTTGCGGAGGCAGTGACCAATTCAGGCCGGTCTCAGGTTGTCGTGTGTGGCTTGGAAGCACATGCATGCGTCAACCAAACGGTCCACGATCTGATCCAGCATGGGTTTCAGGTACACGTGCCGTACGATGCCATTTCCTCCCGATTCGAGTTGGACTACCGGGTGGGCGTGGACAAGATGATAGGATCGGGGGCTGTACCGGCGACAGCCGAGATGGTTGCCTTCGAATGGCTGCGGACCGCAGATGCACCGGAATTCAAAGCGGTGCAGCAGCTATTCAAGTAGTGCGCGCCCAGCCGAGACGGAAAGGCAAAGTGCTCGCCGGCGGAGCTTGCGCGCAGAGTTTTTGTGAACCATAAGCTAGTTCCTTATGAATCGAGCGATCACGATGGGAGCACCGACGGACGTCACGGGCACTGCGCGCCCACACCCGGCTTCGTGGCTGCGGCGGAGTTGGGAGCGCTGGAAGCAGATCGCGCATGCCGTCGGTGTGGTGCAAACCCGCTTTTTGATGGTTGCCTTCTATTTCGTGATGGTGCTCCCGCTTGGGCTTGTGATGCGGCGGAGGGAAGACCGCTTGCGGTTACGGCCGCCGCAAGGCTCACTGTGGTTGCCGCACCCGGATGTCGAGCACAACCTGGAGCGTGCCAGGAAGCAGTACTGATCCACGAGTTCGAGACCGGAGTGTAAAGGCTTGACTTTCCGGTGGCGTTCGAGCGGGGTCCGCGCTGGCGCTTTCCGAAGCGGCAAAGGCCTTGCACTGCTCTGCTTGATCGCACTGTTGTTTCGATTTCCGTTTTTGAATTTGCCGTTCGACATCCGAGAACTGGAATTGGTCAGTGTCCCGTGGCTGGGCCAGCCCGAAGGGAGCGATGGGGTTCGACGGCTGTTGGGCCATATCGCCGATACGGCCTGGTATTGGTCGCTCGACGAAGGGCTCACGCGGCTTCCCTGGTTGCTCGTGGGTGTCATCGCGGTGGTCCTGATCGCATGGGGGGTGGGCAAATCCCTCGGGGCTTTGGCCGGTTACGGAGCAGGGCTGGTACTGGCGGTATCGCAAAGCGATGCGCTGTCGGGAACCTTCTTGGGCGCGGGGCCGTGGGTTCTCACGGCGTCTCTGGGGGCCGTCGTTGCAGTGCAACACTACCGGGAGCGCGCACCGCTGATCGCACTTGTGTTGGCCTCGGTGGCGATCTTGCCGCTGGCTCGTTTGGGACCTGCGATATGGATGCCTTGGGTCAGCTCTGTTTTCTTGCTGGCACCTCGCGCAACCCAGGGTGGGCCAGCTCGCAAGGTCGGATTCGTGGTGGTGTGCGCGAGCGCTGCGCTGTTGTTGGCTTGGGTTCAAGCCCCCGTGCCGCGTTCGTACTGGCTGCCTTGGGACAAGGCCGCAGTGTTCACCTTGCGCGGGGAGTGGTCGGAGTGGTGCGCTCCAGGCATGTGGGTACTGGCACTGGCCGGACTGTGGCGAATTGCTCGCAGCCGGGCTGGTGGCTGGTTGCTCGTGTGGTTGGCCGCAGCGGTTTTGTGTTCTGCTTTGGCGCAGAGCCGCCGCTGGATCTTGGACGATGGTTTAGTGGCGGTGATCATCCTGCCCTTCCTTGCGGCGGCCGGTGTGGGGGCATCACTTTTGGTCGAGTTGTGCAGCCGGCGCCGCCTCAGTTTAGCGGGGAAGATTGTGGCCATGGCGTTGTTGCTCGGGCTTGCAACTTTGGGGCGTCCGCCCAAACACCGGCCGGACTGGCCGGCGATTGCGCAGTTGGTGGCGGGAAATGCCGGGGCCCGCGATGTGTTTTCGAGTGCGTTGTGTTTGCGCGCGTTGGTTTTTTATGCGCCGGAGCTCTTCTTTCGCTTTCCGCGAGAAGCAGATCTGGCGCGGGCTTTGGTTGTCTTTCCCGCGGCAGAGTCCGGATGGTTCGTCGCGCCCGGTTATGCGCGCTTGCATCCAGCCTGGTCGCGCGTGGAACAATGGGTCGAGCAATTTGGCGTCGTCGACCTGAGTCCGGATCCGAGCGTCCACGTGTTTTACTTCCGCCGCGCCGGACGAGGTGCCGCCTTGCGGCGGATCGCGGATTTTACTCTGCCAGCGGCCACGTTGAGCCGCGGGCGGCTACTGGCCGACCTCGTGGAGGCGAGTGGCCCTCTTCCCTCGGCGCTTTGGAAGGTGGACCAACTGGTGCTCGAACCACCGGCTGCCTCCATGGATCGCAACGGGGGGCTCCTCGAAGCCGCTAAAGCACTTGCGCGTTTTCGACAGCTCGACCGAGCAAATTCGTTGCTCGATCGGTTGCTCTCGATGCACCCGGATTGGGTGGCCGCTGCGAGGGTGAAAGAGGCGCTATGCGCAGAGGTATCGTCTGGACCAGGAGGTTTCGATTGAAAAGAAGATTGCGCTGTGTCATGGGGCGAGGCCGTGATTCGTGACGTACAAAACATTCCGCTTGTGGCGCATGTGGACGATCGTGGCTACCTCATCGAGATCGTCCGTGCGACCGATCCACACCTTGAGAAGTTCGGGCAGGTGTACTTGGTCGGTAACTTTGCCAAGGGCACGGTGCGAGCGTTTCACAAACACTTGGAGATGTGGGATTTGTTTTTCATCAGTCACGGCGCGGCCAAGTTCGTGCTTGTGGACGACCGGCCGGACAGTCCGACCTACCGCGAGACGAATGTTTTCGTGGCCTCGTCGCGCAACCCTTCATTGATCGTCGTCCCGCCTGGGGTGTTCCACGGGTGGATGTCCTTGGAGGACGACACGCAAATGATCAGTACGGCCACAGAGGTGTACCGCCGGGGGAATCCCGACGAGGTCCGGGTGCCGCCGGACACGTTCGGGGATCATTGGGTGGTCAAAGGGCGATAGTAGGTCGAGGCCGATGATCCTGGTCGTTGGTGGCGCAGGCTACATTGGCTCCGTGCTCGTTCGCGAATTGCTCGAACGCGGTTACGCTGTACGCGTGCTCGACCGGCTGTACTACGGCGACGGTGGCCTCGCTTCGGTGCGGGATCGCATAGACCTCGTGATTGCGGACATGCGCCGGGTGGAACCCGCGCATTTCGCCGGGGTGGAGGCGGTCATTAACGTCGGTGGCCTCTCGAACGACCCGACGGCGGAGTACAATCCGGCAGCCAATTACGAGATGAATACGCTGGCGGCTGTGCGCTTAGCCGAGCTCGCTCGGTCTGCTGGGGTACGGCGTTACTTGTTTGCTTCGTCTTGCTCCGTTTACGACCGCGGTCTCACCGAAGACGAGTCGGACATCGTGTGCGACGAAAACACTCCAGTACAGCCGCGTGCTGCCTACGCGCTTTCGAAGTTCGAAGCAGAAACCCGCCTGTTGGCGATGGCTGGGGCGGACTTCTGTCCGGTCGTGCTACGTAAGGGAACGGTTTACGGTTTCTCTCCCCGCATGCGGTTCGATTTGGTGGTGAATACGTTCGTACGCGATGCTCTGACCAGTGGGCGCATCCGCCTTGTCCTCGGCGGAGAAATGTGGCGGCCCTTGGTGGAAATCCGCGACGTCGCTCGTGCTTACCTGGCCTGCTTAGGGGCGGACGAACAACGGGTGCGCGGGCAAGTATTCAACGTGGCGCGGGCGAACATGCGGATTTCCGAGCTGGGGCTGCGCGTGCGCGAGGCGTTGCGCGCGGAAGGAATTTCCGTGGATATTGAGCCCGATTATTCTTACCGCACCGTGCGGAGCTATCGGGTCTCTGCGCGCAAGATCGAAGCGGTTTTGGGTTATCGCGCGGTCGTATCGGTCGAAGATTCTGTGCGGGACATGGTGCGGCAACTCCGCAATGCGGGCTTTCAGGACTTGCATCATCCTCGGTTCGAAAACCTGCGCTGGCTCAGGGTGCTGGAAGAGGCGGAAACGATCGTGGGTTCCGGTCGTTCGATTTTCGCGGCTCCCCCTGCCGGCGCTGGCAACGTGGAACTCGTGCGGCGACGAGCCACGTAAGGAGCGTCCAAGGAACCGGACGCTCCGCGTGGCTTTGCCAGCGTGCCTTGCAAAGGTGCAGAGCCGCGTGATAGCCGAATTTCTTGTTGACAACGTTACAAGGAGAGAGTGGTCATGGGCCGCACGTCCAAACTCCGCGAGGCGAGCCGCGAGTGTCCTGTGCGCGTCGAAGACTTGAAGATCGCCATTTACATACCCGCGTATAATGGTGCCTCCACGATCCCCAAAGTGCTGGACCGAATTCCGGAACACATCCGGAAGATCGCCGCGGAAATTTTCATCGTGGACAATGCCAGCCCCGACAACACGTATCTCGTTGGCCTCGGCTACGCAGCACAAAAGGGCATGGCCAACCTTCGCGTGTACCGCAACGACTACAACCGGGGTTATGGGGGGAGCCAAAAGTTCGCCTACCAGCACTGCATCGAAAACGGCTTCGATTTGGTCATCATGCTGCACGGCGATGCGCAGTACGCTCCGGAAAAGATTCCGTACTTGTTGGAGCCATTTTTGTACGGTGAGGCCGACATGGTCTTCGGCTCGCGCATGAGCGGCGACCCGCGAGCCGGGGGAATGCCCCTGCACCGCTACCTCGGCAACATTTTTCTAACCAAGGTGGAAAACTGGGTGTTGGGTTGGAACCTTTCGGAATACCATTCGGGTTACCGTGTGTACGCATGCGACGCACTGAAAAAGATCCCCTTCCACCAATGCTCGGACGCTTACCACTTCGACACGGAGATCCTGGTGCAATTCGCTTTGGCGGGTTTACGCGTCGTGGAGCGAACCATTCCCACTTATTACGGCGACGAAAAGTGTTACGTGAACATCTGGAAATACGGAATCGATGTGTTGCTGACGATGGCGGAATTCTGGCTCCACAAGAAGGGTTGGCGCCGCGTGCAAAAGTTCGAAGTCGAGCGCGTGTTGCCTCCTGGTGTACCCACACCAGTACCGGCTTTGGCGCGCTAGCCGTCCCAAGTTCCAGGAAAGTGGGGTCCGTATTTTGGCCATAACCGCCTACGTGGTCTGTCGCGGGGCTCGACCATGACCGACGAGAGCCAGTGCGCTCCTCCGCCCGTTTTCCGGGCGGGTGTTCGAACTCGACGTGGTCTCAGTGCACGGCCCAGTGACGGTGACAGCGCAAACGGCCCGCCTCTGATCGAGGGAAAGGTTGAGGAGTGAGCAGTAGAAGCTCTGTTTCCGCGAAGCCAATGCGGCGGGTGGTGGTGACCGGTTCCCGAGGCTACATCGGTGCGATCGTCGTTTCGGAGTTGCGTGCGCTCCAATACGAGGTGATAGGGCTCGACGCGGGGTGGTTCGACCGTTGGGCATGGCAAAATCGCGCGGACGCTGGCCGGGGTAATGTGGATATTCGGGACGTGGACGCGCAGATGTTGCGGGGCGCGTTTGCGGTCGTGCACCTGGCGGCACTTTCGAACGATCCACTGGGCTCTTTGGACCCGGGGCTGACCGAAGACATCAACGCGTTGGCAACGGCGCGCTTGGCGCAGGCTGCACTTGCGGCCGGAGTGGAGCGATTTGTACTCGCGTCCTCGTGCAGCGTTTACGGCGCCGCAGGGGCCGACTGGGTAGACGAGGGAAGCCCGCTGCGGCCGCTGACCCCATATGCCGACTCGAAATGTGTTGCGGAGCGCGCCGTCGTGGGTCTCGCTGGAGGCGGCTTTGTTCCAGTGATCTTGCGCTTTGCCACGGTTTTCGGTTTTTCCCCGAGTATGCGTTTGGACTTGGTGGCGAATAACCTCGCGGCGTGGGCTCTGGCCACCGGAGAGGTGCGGCTCCAATCGAATGGCCGTGCATGGCGACCGCTCGTGCACGTGCGCGATGTGGCGCGCGCGGTTGTGGCGAGTTTGCGCGCGCCGGCGCCGGCGGTCTCTGGCCAAGTCATCAACGTGGGCTCGAACGAGAACAACTTTACCGTCGCCAGCTTGGCCGAAGCGGTGAGCGCCGCCACGGACGGGGCACGGATTCTCGTCGGTCGCGGTGCTGCGGAGGATCACCGCAGCTACCGCGTTCGCTTCGATAAGCTCGCGGCCTTGCTTCCAAGCGCCGTGCCGCGCGTCAGCATCGAGCAAGGGTTGGCAGAAATTGTTTCCAAGTTGCAGGAAAAGGGGATTGACGAAGCCCAGCTAACGCGGGGGGAGTTCTCGCGCTTGCACCAGCTTCGCTGCCTTAGAGAAGGTGGCGAGTTGGATAACCGTTTGCGGTGGAAAGCAGGTCGAAGCTACGTCGGCAGTTGCGAATCCGGTGTGGAGAAAAACTAGGATGGGTGAACCGTGCGGATCTTGGTAATTGGAGCTTCCGGCTTCGTCGGCCGTGCACTGCTCGAGGAATTTTCCGGCGCGGCAGAGGGAACGTACTTTCAACACCCGCAAGCTGGGTTGCGCTTTTTGGACATGCGTGATGCCGATGCCGTAGCGAAAATGTTGCACGAGGTGAGACCGTCGTGGGTGTTGCTTCCGGCCGCGCAACCACACGTAGATTGGTGCGAGGAGCACCGAGAGGAGTCTCGCGAAATCAACGTCCAGGGTTCGGCCAATGTCGCCAGAGCGGCACGGGAGGCAGGGGCACGGGTGGTTTTCTTTTCCAGCGATTATGTATTCGATGGTGCTTCGGGGCCATACGACGAAGGCGCCGCGCCTGCGCCCGTGAATGTGTACGGCAGGCAAAAATTAGAAGCGGAGCAGCAAATTCTCGAAGCGAACCCGGCCAATGTGGTGGTGCGGGTTTGTGGTGTTTACGGCTACGAAAGCCCTCCGAAAAATTTCGTGATGACCCTACTTCGCCGCCTTCAGGGAGGCGAGACCGTGCGGGTGCCGTCCGACCAGTGGGGAACGCCGACATACGTGCGGGACATTGCGCGGGTGGTCCGGGGGTTGGTCGAGAAGGGCGAAGCTGGAATATGGCACGTCGCTGGTCCGGATTGGCTGCCACGCCACGAATTCGCGCACAGGGTGTGCGCATTTTTTGGTTTGGACGCCCAGCGAATCCAACCGGTCCCGACGGCCGCCTTGCAGCAAAAGGCCCCGCGGCCAAAGCGCGCTGGCCTGGTGGCGCGACGCGCAAGCGAGGGGCTCCCGTCATGTCGGGGTATCGTGGAAGGACTGAGCGCGCTGGCCTCGGAACTTCGTGCAGCGGAGTGGTCGGCAGTAGCGTTGAAGGAACGAGCATGATTCGCGACGTGCGCCTCATCGAGCTCAAGCCACGGGTGGACGATCGAGGCTATTTGATTAAAGTGCTGCGCGCAGACGACCCTCATTTCACCAAGTTTGGCGAAGTGTACATCGTGGGGGATTTTGCGCGTGGCACCGTGCGGGCCTGGCACAAACATCGAGTCTTGTGGGATTACTTCCACATCAGTCACGGTGCGGCGAAGTTTGCGTTGTGTGATGATCGGCCCGACAGTCCCACGTATCGGCAACTCGACGAGTACGTGTTGAGTGCCAGAAATCCGTCCACACTCGTGGTCCCTCCGGGCGTATATCATGGTTGGGTGGCACTCGAGGACGATACCCAACTCGTGAGCATTGCAAGCGAACTGTACGATCCCGACAACCCCGACGAAGAACGCATTCCGTGGAATTCGTTTGACTACGATTGGTCCGTGCGCTTTCGTTGACCCGAGGCTCTTTCGCAAAGTTTCCTGATGATCGCCTGTGTCGTGATCCCCACGTATAACGAGCGCGAGAACATCCAGCGTCTCGTGCCGGCTTTGCTCGACCGCCGCGAGGGGTTGCGGGTCCTCGTGGTAGACGACAATTCCCCCGACGGCACGGCTGATGCGGTTCGCGCGTTGGCCCATGCGGATGGGCGCGTCTCGCTTCTCTTGCGCGACCGCAAGGAGGGAATCGGCCCAGCGTACTTGGCTGGCTTCCGCAAAGCCTTGGAGGATGGTGCCGACTTTATCGTGCAGATGGATGCGGACTTCTCGCATCCGGTGGAGATGGTGCCCGAACTGCTGCAACTGGCTCGAGACCACGACTTGGTGCTGGGCTCGCGGTACCTGAATGGCATCACGGTGGTGAACTGGCCGATCGGCCGCTTGCTGCTGAGTTACTTTGGCAACGCCTACGCGCGCTGGGTGACGGGGCTGCCGGTGGCGGACGTGACGGGTGGCTTTAAGTGTTGGCGGCGCGAGTTGCTGGCACGCATTCCCTTGGAACGAGTGCGTTCGAATGGTTACGCGTTCCAGATCGAGATGACGTTTCGGGCGTGCCAGCTCGGGGCGCGCTTGTGCGAGACCCCGATCTTGTTCGTGGATCGCACCATCGGGGACTCCAAGATGAACAAGCGCATCGCGCTCGAGGCGTTGTGGATTGTGTGGTGGCTCCAGTGGAAGCGGTGGCGCGGGTCCCTCTGACCGATGGGTAGGCCCCTCCTGATTTTGAACGAGCGGGACTTGAGTCACCCTTGGGCTGGTGGAGCGGAGCTCCACATTGCCGAGATGGCGAAGTGTTTCGTGCGCCGCGGTTATCGCCCCACGCTGTTGTGCACGCGCTTTGCCGGTGCACGGGCGGAAGAGGTCACCGAATACGGGCTGAGGATCGTGCGGTTCGGAAACCGCTTCACGTACTACCTTTACCTCCCTACCGTGGTGCGGCGCGAAGCGAGCATTCCGGGAGTGGTGATTCTCGAACACCTCAACAAAATTCCTTTTTGTACTCCACTCTACACGCGGGTGCCGGTGATTTTGGTGGCGCACCACCTCTTCGGTTGGACGGCGTTTCGCCAGGCTTCGCTTCCGGTTGCCGCTGCCGTCGTGGCGTTGGAACGATTGATTCCGCGGGTGTACCGCGGCCGGCCGTTTATCGCTGTCTCTTCGAGCACGCGCGACGACTTGATCGGGCGAGGCGTTTCGGGAGATTCGATCCGTGTGATTCCCAATGGGCTGGATCATACACTCTACAACCCAAATGGCCGACTTCCCGCGGAGCAACCCACGCTGCTCGTATTGGGACGGGTGGAGTTCTACAAGCGCATTGATTTGGTGTTGCGTGCGGCGGCGGAGTTACGCCGCGCGCTGCCCACTTTGCACGTCGTCATTGTTGGGGACGGCCGGGCTCGTGCCCGGCTGGAAAAGCTGGCTAGAGAGCTGCAATTGCAAGCCTGCGTAACCTTTACGGGATTTGTGCCGGACGCTGAAAAAGTGGCCCACATTCGGCGCTGCCACTTGGTGGTCAACACCTCCGAGAAGGAAGGCTGGGGACTCACCGTTCTGGAAGCGAATGCATGTGGCCTGCCGGTGGTAGCCAGCGACGTGCCCGGATTGCGGGACGCAGTGCGACACGGGGAAACAGGCCTCTTGGTTCCACACGGCGACGTCGCCGCGCTGGCTGCGGCTATTCGAACCTTGCTCGAGGACACCACGTTGCGGGAGCGGCTCGGTCGTGGCGCCCTTCAATGGGCACAGCAGTTTTCCTGGGAGGCCGCCGCCGATCGTACGCTCGAAGTGGTCGAGGCGGAAGCAGCCCGGGCGTAAATGCGGCCCGACGTGGAACGCGCGGAAGCCATGAAGTGGCGGGCCAAGCTGCAGGTGGCGGTGACCGCTACAGCGCTGGTGTACTTCGGAGTGCTTCAGTTTTTCGGCGTCAATTTGGGCGAGGAAGGGGCGACCGTGTTCCTTTTGTATCGCACCGCCCGCGGGGAAATTCCCTATGTCGATTTCATTAGCGGTTACACGCCCGGTTACTTTTACTTCCATGCGGCGCTGTTTCGTTTACTGGGCGAGCATCTATCTGTCGTGCGCACGGCGCTGGTGGTGGTTCACACGGCAAACGTGGCGCTGTTGTTTCGCATCGCTGCTCAGATTGTGTCGCCCGCCTGGGCTTTGGTGACTGCGCTTGCGTACCCGGCACTCTTGCCGGTGGTGGAGGCATCGGAGCTTTCGTTCAATGTACCCTATCCCGCGTGGTACTGTATTGCGTTGTTCCTCGTTGGATGGCTTCTTGCCGCCCGGGCGGTGGCGGAGCGGCGCGCGGTGCTATGGCTGGTTGCGGGGGTTTTGTCTGGCGTCGCGTTTTCCTTCAAGCCCAATTCGGGTTTGTTCCAACTTGCGTTCTCGGTCGTTGCAGCGACGGGGCCGCTCGTCGGCGTCGTGCCGCGCGTGCGGGCCGGGATTCTCGCTGTAGTGGCCGCGGGCGCGATGTTGCTGTTTCGCTATCATCTGACCGCGACGACGATCGCAGTGTTTGTGGGCCCGTTTCTCGTCGCGCTGGGAGCGTGGGCAAGGTCCGGAGGTGACGCCGGAGGAGAGCCTCGAAGCAGCCGCGAAGCATTTCGACCAGTTCTGCTGGTTGCGTTGGGCTTTGGCCTGATCACGCTGCCGTGGTTGTTCCTGTTTGGTCAGTGGTTAGGGGCTGAGCGGTTGTGGCGGGAGGTGTTGTTTATCGGATCGGGATACGAGCAGCATTTCTTCATCGCCTACGACTGGGATTGGCGCTTCTTTGGCGGGGCGCTCCTGGTTGCCGCGCTGGCCCGTTGGTGGCCGCGAACAGAGTTTGCTCGGCGACATCAGCGCTGGAGCAGTGTTTCGCTCGCGGCCTGTGGAACTGCAGCGTTGGCCTATGTGGTCGCCGCTCCGAAGCCAGAGGGGTTGTTGGCATCCATAGTTTCCGCGGTGCAGAAGAGTGCGTTCGTTCTGCTGCCGGTTGGACACTGGATCGCTTCTTTTGATGCGTGGCGGAACCAGGAGCGGGGTCCGTTGAGTGGCATTCGGCACGAGTGGGTTCTGTTGGTACTCGGCGCCGAGATGTTGTTTTGGACGGCGTACCCTCGAAGCGATTTTTTTCACCTGGTGTACGCCGCGCCGTTGAGTTTCGTCGTGCTTGCGCGGCTCGCCGAAAACTATTCGAACGATTGGGGGCGCTTAGTTGGAGATCTTTCCGGGCGTTGGGGCCCGCGAACGACTGCCAGTTTGGCCGCCTCGGTGCTGCTCGCATGTGCGCTGCCACAGTTGCGCTTATGGGCACAAATCGTTGCGTTTTTTGGCGGCCTCCCGGCGGAACTCGAGTGGTGGGACACAGAACGAGCCGCGGTGTTGGTGCGGCACGACCAGGCCGGGCAGCGCCAGCGTAATTTCGCGGCAGCGGCACAATGGATTCGTAAGCACAGCACTGCCGGGGACTATCTGTTTACGTTTCCCGACTTGGATTTGCTCGGCTTCCTGGCTCGGTCGCGCCATCCCGCGCGCATCGGATATTTCAAGAGCGGCTGGCCCGGGCATGCGGTGGAGGCCGAAGTTGTGGATCGACTCGAACAGCAGCCCCCGCGTTACATCGTGACGGAGTTCCCTCCTTCGTTGTTCTTTTACGATGCTGCCGCCTTTTTCTTCCTCCTGCGGGATTGGGTGGAACGCCGCTACGTGATTGTCCATCGAATTGGCAGCTTTCGAATTTGGGCCCCAGCGGACCCTGCTCATCGAGGCGGCCCTGCCGTATCGAACTCGCTGGAGGAACGCGGATCGGGCGGCGCAGAGACTCGGATCGGGCGGCTATGCGACAGGCGCGCGGTGCGCGCCTTGCGATGGAGCGGCGACCCTGTGGCAGTACGCCACTGGGCCGAAGAGTGGGCTCGCGAGGGCTACCTTCGGTGGGATGTGGGTTGTTCTCGTTTGGTTCTGCGAATCGTAGGCGAGCAGGGCGACGCTGTCGCTGCTCGAGCTTTGGCGACGGCGCGGGTGCCGGTGACCTCTTCTCTGTATCCAGATTGGGCGGGCGCGCTGTGGAATGTGGCGTTGCGGTCCTTGCTGCTGCGTTGGCAGCTCGGTGGGCTAGGCGATTCTGCGCGGTGGCCGGAACACGCTGGAGAGATAAAAGTGGCCCACTGGCTGGATTGGTTCGAGCGAGAGCATGACCCGAGGCTTCGGTTGTATCTGGCTTGGTCCATCGCGACTTACGCCGACACCCATGCCATCGAGCGTGCGTTGGAGACGATCTGGAACCCGACGGCGTCGAGCGCGTGGATCTTGGAACGCGCCATCCTGATGTCTCGTCTTCAAGGCGTGGCTTCGGAATGGGCGGGTTTAATTTCCCAGGCGTCGAGCGGCGATGTGTTGCTGGTAGCGCTCTTTCTCGATTGGGCGAAAGAGCACCCCCGAGAAGCGACCGCGGCGATCGAGGAGGTGCTACGCGCCGAGAAACCGTGCGCCCGAGAAACCGGCGCTTATCTCTCTGCGGTGTTGCCCGAGGTGGGAGTGTGTGGCGTTCTCGATGAGTTAGCACAGGGTGATCCGGACCCACGGGTGCGAAAGGCTAGCTGCTGGGCGGCGCGCCGCGCCGGTTGCACCGGGCGCTGTACTTTGGAATCCGTTTCGGGTTAGTGAGCGACGTTATGCGGGGACGCCAGTGGACGTGGGTGGACGCTGTGTTTTTCGGTTTCACTGCGGCGTATTTTTTCTCTCTCGTCCCGTACGGACTCAACCTGGATGACGAGGGAACGCTGCTGTACCAGATTTACCGCACATCGCTCGGGCACCGCCTCTACTCCGATTTTCACGCTGGTTACACCCCCGGTGTGTACCTGTGGAATGCAGCGTTGTTTCGCGTCCTGGGGGTGAACGTGCTTTGCGTGCGGTTCTGCCTCGCAATCGTGAATGCGCTGGCCGTGTACCTGATTTACGCTCTTGCTTGCCGCATCGGCGCGCATCGGTGGCCCGCGGCGGCTGCGGCATGGTCATACGTCGCGCTCATCCCGTATTACGACGGCCAGTTTTTTTCCGCCAACATTCCGTACCCTATTTGGTACGTGACGGTCCTTTGGTTGTTGGGCATTCGGCTGTTGCTCGCGTGGTGGAAGTCGGCAAGCCCTTGGTGGTTGTTCGCCAATGGAGTGGTGGCCGGTGTAATTTTTAGTTTCAAGCCGAACAGCGGAATGTTAGCTGCGGCCGGTTACGGGATGGCTGTGGCCGCCTTGTTGGAAGTGGCGCGGCACGGCGAAAGAACTCATCTTTGGTTTCAGAGGTGCACAGAGGTGTGCCGCAGGCTTTTGCCTCTTGCCGTCGCGGCCGGGGTAGGGTTCGTCATTCTCGGAGCTGGTTCCGGCCGCGAGGTAGTTGCGCTGGCTCTCCCTGTGCTGGGGTTTGCCGTTCTTGCGGCCTACCTACCTCGGAAGCTTCGACAGGAGGTATCTGCGGGTACGGCGTGGCTGTACGGGATCGCCTTTGTCGCCGGGATGGGGTTGGCGGTCGCGCCTTGGTCCATCCATTACGTGCGCGAGCTCGGTATGATGCGGTTCCTGCGGACGACTTTGTTTGTCGGCACGAATTTCGACAAATTTTATTTTCTTCCGTACCCGAGTTTCAGCAGCTTCGGGTGGCTCCTGATCATCGCTCTCTTCGCAGCCGTGGTGTTGCTCTGGAGCATGCGCCAGCGGCTGGTCGCTCCAACGGCTGTGCTCGCTGGTGGTGTGGTCACGTCATTGCTGCTCCTCGCCGTGCTCTACCGTCACCCGCCTCCGATGGTCGAGGGCGTGTCGGCTTCGGTGACGATGCGGCTTCGCGATGTAGCCTTCCCCTTGGCGCTTGCCACTCTCTGGGCCGGGATTGCCTGGTGCGGAGTCGAGACCTGGAAGCTGCGTCGCATAGTGGCAGCGAGAGCTACCGCGGAAGGAGCGCCCCAGCGACTCCTGGAGCGCGTGCCTACGCTGGTGCTCGTTTCCGCTAGCGCGGCTTTGATGCACGTTCAGCTTTATCCACGAGCGGACTTCATGCATCTTGTGCCCGCTGTTCCCGCACTTTTGGTGATCGGCGCTTTGCTGCTGAGCCGCTTCACCGAGCGCCTGGGGCTCGTACTGGCCCGCAGAGTTGCAACGGGTCGTGCGCTACGAAACGCTGCAGTCGGTGTGGTTGCGCTGACCATCGCCGCGGTGACTGCGCCCGGTTGGTACCGCGCAGCTTATCTGTGGCGGTTTGGTTTGGTGAGCTCGGATGCGCTCGTGCGATTGGAGAGCCCGCGAGCGCCATTGGTGGTGGAGCCCGCCGGCGGACGTTTGCTGCGTTCACTCAACGAAACGGTGCGATTTGTGAGCACACATAGCGCGCCTGGAGAGTTCGTCTTCACCTTCCCTGTCCTGGATCTCGTCTCGTTCCTGGCGGATCGGCACAACCCGACACGCCACGGGTACTTTTACCCAGGGTGGCCGGGACATGAAGTAGAGGCGGAAGTGATCGACGCGCTTCGCACTCGGCCACCGCGGTTAATCGTCACGCTGCACGACCACCCATTGTTCTTCGCCACAGCACCGGTGTACTACTTTAACTTACGGCGGTATATCATCGAGCGCTACGACGTCGTCGGCCAGATCGGCATGTTCGATGTGTTGGCGGAGACGGGGCGATCTGTGGACGTGGAGGTGCTGACCGAACCCTTTTCGGAACGTGCCCTTTGGCTGGCAGAATTGCATCACTCCTACGGCTCCTCGGCGCGCGCCTTGGAGCGCGTTTTGCAAAAATGGCACGGTCGTCGCCCCGAAAATTTGGCCCGCGAGGTGGCGAGCTTACCTGCCGGCGCACAGGAGTTGCTTGTGTATCTCGTGCGCAAGTCTCGAAGTCCCAGTGGTGCCGCTGCTCTAGCGCTGCTCGTGGAACAACAAGCGTTGAGCGCGCGTGCCGAGGAACTTGCCATTCGTACCATTTCCGAGGTGGGAGACTCTGCCAGCGTGCTGCCCTTACTCCGCCTATCCGATGCCGTCCCCGCCGCGCGCGCAAAGATCTTTGGCTTGCTGTATAACATTTCAGGGAAGGTGGCCTTTGGAAGTTACTGGTTTTCCAAAGAGTGGCGAGCGGCGGATGAACATCTTCGGGGACTGGACTGGGAGCAGCTTGCAACTTGGGCCGATAACGGGTTCGAGCATTTGGGGCTGCGTTTGTTTGCGGTCAGGGTCATGCCGCACGTAGCGTCTGGAGCCAGTGTCCCGATTCTGGCTCGCCTGGTCGGAGATCGCCACGAATGGCCCGAGCTTTCTGCCCAGGCCGCTGACGCTTTGGCGGCGTTGGACGCTGAGGGAGCCGTGTTGCCTGGGATCGTGCGCCTCCTCCGCTTCGAGAGACTGTGGACTGCCGCTGTGCTGGCGCACAAGTGGAATCCAGAAAATGCCGAAGCGCGAGCTGCGCTGGAGGGCGAAATGGTGAGTCCCTCCGTAGAGACACGGACGACGGCATTCTGGATTGCAGCGGGCGTGCGCGATGGCGGGTTGCGCCATGTGCTCGAAGCGGGCTTGCGAGACGCGGTTCCCGAAGTGCGGATGGCGGCGGCGTGGGGACTCGGTGAGCTCGGCGATCGCTCCGCTGTGGCCGTACTGGAGCAGCATTTGGACGACCCTGACGATCGCGTGCAAACGTTCGTGCGGGCATCCCTGGCGAAATTTGGGGTGGTCGTATCGGCCCGTACGGGTGAGTTCGAGTGTGAAGGATGATGGTCATGGCAAACGTCGCGTCTCAAGGGGGCTTGTTCACGGGCGAGCGGTTACGGGCAGGTGACCCCTTGTTCCGCGCCGATCTGGCACGGCATGTGTTTGCGTACGAGTACGCCCGGCGCTTCGCAGCGGAGAAGATCGTCTTGGATGCCGGCTGCGGCGATGGCTACGGCACGGCGCTACTTGCCGAGGTCGCGATGCGAGCGGTCGGTGTGGATCGCGAGGAGAGTGTGATCGCTCTGGCCCGCCAGCGATACCAGAGAGAAAATCTCGAGTACCACGTGTGCCGGCTCGAGGAGCTGGCGACCATGCAGAGCAAGTTCGATCTGATCTGCCATTTCCAGGTGATCGAGCATTTGCCAGATCCTCACCCATTTCTTCGAGCCGCACGGCGTGTTCTCGCCTCTGGAGGGTGCTTGCTGGTGACCACGCCGAACCGCCCAATGAGCCGGGTGGAGAACCCGTACCATGTGCGCGAGTACGCGGCCGAGGAGCTCGTCGCGCTGCTGGGGGAAGTTTTCCCGCGGGTCGAAATGTTTGGGGTTTGGGGCAATGAACGAGTGATGGCATTCGAAGAAGAGCGCGTCCGGCACGCCCAGCGCATCTTGCGGCTCGACCCTTTCGGGCTGCGGCGCCATCTTCCTCGACGGGTCATAGAGTGGGCGTATCCACGCTTGGCGCGCATCGTGCGGCGGCAAATCGGGACGCAACCAGGCGCGGTAATCCAAACGAGCGATTTTTTCGTTCGTGCCGACACGAGTAGGGCGCTGGATTTGTTGGCCATTTGCCATGGCGACGCGTGAGCGCGTGAAGGAGAAAAATGCTTTGACAGCATGGGGTCGCACCGTCGTATGGGTAGCCTTTGTGAGTACGGCTTTTGCGTCGAGGTGCTCGCCGAGCGATGGCTGGCGGCAGGCAGCCACAAAGTGGCTGGAAGCGTGTAACCGGAGAGATGCGAAAGCGTGGAAAGCAGTGTTCGGTGCGGACGGCACTTACGAGGACCCGCTCACCAAACACGCGGTTCCGGGTGCCGTGCACGAGGGCCCGTTTGCGCGCCTGTGGCACGAGGCAAAATCTTGGCGCTGCGAAATGGCCGGTTTCGTACGACTGGAGGATTCTGCCTTGTTGGAATGGCGCGCAAACGGGCAAGTGGGTGAGGTGGAGCTCGAGTTTCGCGGACTCGCCGTCTTCGCAGTGCAGGACGACCGCTTGGTGTGGATGCGGAATTACTTCGACACGCGCCCATTCTTGAAATTGCTCCAAGCGGAGAGAGCCGGGAGGCGACCATGAAGGGAGTAGCGCACCTTCGACTGATGGTGTCTGTTTGGCTGGTAGCGGGCTTGTGCCGCGAGGTCGCCGCGGCCGACAAAAACGAGGCACGCACGCTGAGAACGCTCTTGGTGACGCCGCAACAGTTTTCGCCGGTCACGCAGGGAACGCAGTACGCGCTCTCGGCGGGCGGTCTGGGTTGCTTGTGCACCAGCCGAGGCGGGGGTTACTTCGTGAGTCGAGTCGAGCTGCCCGCTGGCGCACGCATTCACGGCGTGGAGGCCGTATTTAGCGACAGCTCGGATGATGGTTTTGGCATCGTTTCGCTTTTCCGCGTAGGTGAGAGCACACGGGATCTTTTGGCGCTTACGCCCATGTCGCTCGCGCAACCATTGCGGGAAACTGCCTCCGTGGCGTTGAAGGAGCCTGAAATTGTTCGCGAGGATTTTCAGTACTGGTTGCATCTCACGCTCACTGGCCCGGACGTGTGCCTGCGCGCCGTCCGCGTACTGTACACCAGCGACTGAAGAGGGTAGAAAAAGATTTGTCTTGCCTGCGAGCGCGGTTGTGCTTTAGCAAGCCGGCATGAAGCCTGCGGCGATCGTGTTCGACGTGGACAACACGCTGACGCCACCGAGAGCTCCGCTATCACCGGAGATGGGGCGGGCGCTTGCTGCTTTGGCGGCACCGTTTCACCTGGCTGCGGGTAGTGACCTGCGCCTAGTCTCGGAACAGTTGCTGGAGCCGTTGGCACGGCTGGGTTTTCAAGGGAGCTTCGACGCGTTCGTGTGCAACGGGGCGGATCGGTATCGTTGCGTGGTCCAAGCTGGCCGCGTGCATGCCGAGCCACGATTTCGCTTCGTGCTGCGCGACTATTTGGGTGCGGCACGATTCGCAATGCTTTGGGAGGCCATCGAGCGCGTACTCGACGAGCCGGAATTCGCTCTTCCTGGAGGAACGATCGAAATAGTTGGGCCGCGGTTGATCGACCGCGGGAGCATGATCAACGTGGTGCCCATGGGACGCCCGGAGAAAATGGACGCCGCGGCTTACGCGCAGCGGGAGGCGTTCGTGGCGTTCGACCGTGAAACGGGCTACCGGCGGCGTTTGTTGGAGCGACTGCGTCAAACAATCTCACCCTGGTCCGAAAACCAAGGTTTACGGGTGAGCTTAGGAGGGCAGACTTCTTTCGATGTCGTCGTGGAAGGCTACGATAAACGCTTCCCACTGCGCACTTTACTCGCGGAGGGAGTAGAGCGCGTTTTGTATTTTGGGGACGCCCTGCATCCCGAGGGTAACGATCGTGCTGTCGTTGAATTTATCGCCGCGTGGCCCGGATCGGAGCCGTGCCCCGTGGAGGCGGTGGCTGTCGGGAGCTGGCAAGATACACTCCACCAACTGGAGGAGCGCGGGCTCCTGCAGAGGAAACAAGGTTCGTGCTCGTAAAGGGGAGCGCCATTGTGAGCTGTTGGGGTCGCGAGTTCGCTGAGAGCGGGTCGCTGTGACGACAGTACCGTGCTACGGGGTCGTGATGGCCGGGGGCCATGGGACGAGATTCTGGCCCTTGAGCCGGGAACGCCGGCCGAAGCAGTTCCTCTCGTTGGATGGACGGCAAACACTGCTACGCCAAACGGCGCGGCGGCTGGTACCTTTAGTGGGCTGGCAGCGACTGCTGGTGGTCACCCACAAGTTGTATGCCCGGCAAGTGCGCGCTGAACTGCCGGAACTTCCGCCAGAAAACGTTCTCGCAGAACCGGAGGGCAAGAATACGTTGCCGTGTTTGTTGTTTGCCGCTGCCGCAATTCGGCAGCAAACAGGAAACGCGCTGATGATCGCTGTACCGGCCGACCATGTCGTGAGACCTGCGAGTGACTTGCGGCGCGATTTGCGGGCAGCTCTCGCGCTCGCCCGGCAGCACGAATGCTTGGTGACACTGGGCGTGCCTCCAACCCGGGTAGAGACCGGCTACGGTTACATCGAGATCGGACAGGAGCTCGGCACGCTCCGCAGTACAAGCAAAGCATACGCTGTGCGCCGGTTTCGGGAAAAGCCAGACCGTCCGACCGCCCGGCGGTTCCTGCGCAGCGGCCGGTTTCTGTGGAACAGTGGCATGTTTGTTTGGGACGTCCAGAATTTTTGGCGCGCCGCGGAGCTCAGTGTGCCGAGCGTTGCGGCAGAGTTCGGGAGGGCGTTCCGAGGAAAGAAAGCGCCCGCGGCACGTGCCCTTGCGGACCTTTATCGGAAGTTGCCGCACGTATCCGTGGACCAAGGTGTGTTGGAACCTATGTCCAAGCGCAAAGCGGTGCCGATTGCAGTCGTACCGGCATCCTTTGCGTGGAGCGACGTTGGCAGTTGGACCGAGCTGGGCGTTTTCCTCCCGGCAGATTCGCGCAATAACGTAATCTACGGTCCGGCCGTGGACATTGGCAGTAGGGGCAATGTTGTATGGAGCCCTCGGCGACTCGTGGCCCTTGTTGGAATGCAAGACACTGTTGTGGTCGACACTGAAGATGCGTTGCTGGTGTGCCGCAAAGAAGATGCGCAGTCCGTGCGCGAAGTGATCCGTGAGCTGAAGAGGCGGCGGTGGTCCCGGTACCTTTGAAGCGCCTGCGGTCGCTAGGCGCGGCCGTAGGCGTGGCGGCTGCTCTGGCGGCACTCAGTGCTGGTTGCCGCGCATGGAGCAACGGCACGCCGAGCGCGGTCGAGGCCGAACGGTGGGCCCGCGCTTGGGTGGGCGCATGCAACAGTCGCAGCTCGGACCAGATCGCCGGACTTCTCGCAGACGGAGGAGAATACTGGAGCTCGCTCACCGGTAACCCGATTTCTGCTGAACGCCTCCCCGCACACATACGCACCTTTTGGCGATTACTGCCGCGCGCGAGGATCGAGCAGCGCGCTCTCCACCGTGGGCCGGGGATCATTGTTCTCGAGTGGCAAGCGTGGCCGGATTCAGAGAAACGGGAGGAGTCTTGGAAAGGCGTGACGATCCTCGAGTTGCACGGCGGCAGAGTGCGCCGGGCCAAGACGTTTTATAACCCGGGGGTGCTGCTCCCGTATTTTTACGCCCAGGGCAATCGCCCCTGAGCGCGAAAATATTGTATTGACAAACCAGTTGCCCCTCGTGGTAATGGCATCACGGAAGAGCAACTCAGTCGATCCAGCCACGCAAGGATCGCTCGGGAGAGGATAGCAAGGGGGAGTCATGAAGGCACACAGAGGGAGGGTCGCAGCGTTCGCTACCGTGTTTCCCGCAGTCGTTCTCGCGACGGCAACTGCCCTGGCGCAGATTTCGGGGTTCAACGTGAGCACGGCAGGCAGCGCGGGAAGTCCTGGCAACAACCAGGACGGCTTCACCGGATTTTCCGTGGCCAAACAAATCGAGACCGGTACGCAAATTAAAAGTCGGTACGCGTTCAACGTAAATGCCGACATTGGAGTTTTCTCCACGCGCGACCAATTCGGCACCGCACAGCACAATATGTCCTTCAATGTGACGACCCCGGGTGGTTACCGCCTCGATGTCTCCCAGAGCCTGGTCGGGTCGAGGGACGTCAACACCGATGCCGTGAATTGCGATGGCAGCACCAGCATGAGTGGCGTGTCGGGGAGCCAAAGCGGCGGAACGAGTGTTTCTGGTACTTTGAACATTGGCGCTCCGCCTTCGGGTGGTTTCAGCTTGGGAGCCAGCGCGTCCATTTACGGTGTGAGCAACGGCGTGACGAAGAGTCATTCGCTCACGTTTACCTGGACCGCCAACGTGCGAAGCAACTCGTGTGAGGCCGCTGTTCGGTTGGGGGAACAAAACACTACGACAACTGATTGCGATATCTGCGGCTACCCTGGTAACCCCGCACGCACCCAGGCGAACGACGGGCACTTTGTTACGGTGACTTTCAATGCCCTGTGCGGTAATGGCGTGATCGACACCGTAGTGGGGGAACAGTGCGATACGGCTATTCCGGGAAGCGTTTGCTGCACATCGAACTGTACTTTTGCCTCCACGTCTACCGTTTGTCGCAACGCGGCCGGGGAATGCGACGCGGTCGAATTCTGCACCGGAACAGCGGCGACATGCCCGGCAGATGTCAAGAAACCTGCGGGAACGGCGTGCTCCGACGACGGGAAACCTTGCCGCTTGGACATTTGCGATGGGAGCAGCAACAACTGCACCCACCCGATCGCGCCGAACACGACCGTGTGCCGTCCCTCGTTGGGGGTTTGCGATGTTACGGACTACTGCGACGGCTTCAACGAGACATGCCCACCCGATCAGGTGGCGCCGCCAACGACGGTGTGCCGCCCCTCGGCTGGGGAATGCGATTTGAC
Source organism: Candidatus Binatia bacterium (assembly GCA_026004215.1). GTDB lineage: Bacteria > Desulfobacterota > Binatia > HRBIN30 > HRBIN30 > HRBIN30. The sequence goes on along the minus strand of BPIR01000001.1, from coordinate 564,444 downwards.
CGACTTTTGTACTGGAACTAGTGCAACCTGCCCCGTGGACGCGAAGAGTACGGCTGTCTGCCGTGCGGCTGCAGGGGATTGCGACGCGGCAGAGAGCTGCGACGGCGTGAACAACACTTGTCCGCCCAATCAGTTCAAGAGTTCTTCTACGGTGTGCCGTGCGGCTGCGGGCAATTGCGACCAGGCCGAAAATTGCACGGGCACAAGCGCGAACTGCCCGGCGGATGCAAAGAAGCCCTCGTCTACCGTCTGCCGGCCGGCAGCGGATGTTTGTGACATTGCAGAAAACTGCACCGGCAATTCCAACGACTGTCCGGCGGATGTGTTGCGGCCGAGTACGCACACGTGTCGCACGGCGGCGGGTCCGTGCGATGTGCCGGAGAACTGCACGGGCACGAGCGTGAGCTGCCCGGCCGACCAATTGGCGGCTGCGGGCACGGTGTGCCGCGCGGCTTCGGGTGATTGCGATGTGGCGGAGGTGTGCGACGGGGCGAGCGTGAACTGCCCGGCGGACGGCATTCGTCCTGCCGGCTTTGTGTGCCGCGCTTCGGCGGGGGTGTGCGACATTGCCGAGGAGTGCAACGGGTTCAGCAAGGCGTGTCCGGCGGACGATTTCCGGCCGAACACGGTGGTGTGCCGTCCGGTTGCGGGGCCGTGCGATGTGGAGGAATATTGTCCGGGCACGGGGCCGAATTGTCCGAACGATACGTTTGCGGGCGGGTCGGTGGAGTGCCGCAGTTCGGCTGGGGCATGCGATCCGGCGGAGTTTTGCGATGGTACGGGGCCGAACTGTCCGGCGGACCAGCGCAGCCCCACCACGCAGCTTTGCCGCAACATTCAGGGGCCGTGCGATGTGGCGGAGTTTTGTGATGGGGTCAGCCCGCAGTGTCCGACGGATCAGTTCAAAGGGGCTACGGAGCAGTGTCGAGCGGCCAGTGGGGTGTGCGATGTGGCGGAGTTTTGCGACGGTACGGGGCCGAACTGTCCGCCCGATGGGGTGAAGGCGGACACGGAGATTTGCCGGCCGGCGGCTGGGGTGTGCGATGTCGACGATTACTGCGACGGAGCCACCAAGGGGTGTCCGGCCGACCAGAAGAAGCTGGGCGATGTGTGTCGGGGGTTGCAGGGGGCGTGCGATGTGGTGGAGGTGTGCGACGGGGTGAGCAACGACTGCCCGCCGGATGCGGTGGAGCCCACCAGCACGGTGTGCCGGCCGGCGGCTGGGGTGTGCGATGTGGCGGAGAGCTGCAATGGGGTGGATACGGATTGTCCGCCCGACAGTTTTCAGCCGGCTTCGGTGGTGTGTCGTGCGGCGGCGGATGGGACGTGCGATGTGGCGGAGAACTGCACGGGCACGGGGGCCAGTTGTCCGGCGGATGTGGTGCTCCACGAGGGGGATGGGTGTGCGGGCAGCGATGGCAACACGTGCAAGCATGCGTGTCGCAGCGGGTTGTGTGTGGACGAGATTCGGCCGAACTGCTGCGGCAATGGGATACCGGATGTCGGGGAGCAGTGTGACGATGGGGATCAGGAGTTTGCGGAGGACGAGTGTCCGTCGGGTCCGGGGCAGAACTGCACGTATGCGGACATGGTGCGGGGGACGCGCAAGAATCCGGCCAAGGACAAGTACGGGTGTTTGCTGCAGTGGCACGTGGCGCACAGTAGTTTGTTGCGGGACAAGTTCGGGTTACCGGATCGGGACCAGGCGTGTCGGGACAACGACCCGACGTGCGACTTCGATCCCACGCCGGGGGTGTGTGGGTTTAGGGTGACGTTGTGTTTGAACACCACGGACAGCACGTTGGCGTGTGTGCCGAGCACGGGGGTGACGCAGGTGGTGGTGAAGCCGGTGAGCCAGAGGATTGCGAGCGATCCGATCATTGGGCCGCTGGCCACGCAGAACGTGGCGCAGGTGGTCACGGCGCTGACGCAGCTATTGGATCCGCAGGATCCTGGGGCTGGGTATTCGAAGGGGCTACCGTTGTTAGCGAATCAGAAGGACTGGTGCAGCCAGCCGCTGGAGATGAAGGCGTTGGTGGTGCAGACGGCCAAGGACAAAGCGAAGCGGCGTGTGGCGATTCGCACGACGGCGTTCGATGGTAGCCTCCCGCGGCCGAGGAGAAAGGCCAGCATGCTGCGCCTGACTTGCTACCCGTGACAGGTGGAAACTCTCGGGTCGGAAGGAAAGGAAGGAGCGCCGAATCTGGCGTGAAGCGAACTCGAGCGAACGAGCGTATTTGAAGGCAAGCGCAAAGCTCCACTGCGTCAAGGCGCGGGCGGTACCCATTGTGGCCGGCTTCCTATGAGATCGCCCTCCCATGCGTACTTAAGTACGAGTGTACCGTCTGTGGGCGGGCTCGGGCACAAGGAGGGTAGAGACTCGCAAACGGCTGCGGACAATTGCTGGTCGAGGCGTAAGGTGAAATCGCCACGTACCGCCCAGCGTGGAGCAAGGGTAACGGCACCGCCCCCGTGCACGGTAAAAAGCTGGCCGTGAAGGGTAAGGGACTGAACAGTCAACTCATTCTTTGAAAATGCCAAGTTCGCTTCCACACGCTGGAGGCTTGTTTCCACTGCGGCGAGTGCCTCGGGGAAGCGCTGCCGGAGTACGGCAGGCAGCCGGGATTCATTGTCAGCCGTCGCTTGGGCTTGTGCTTGGGTGAGGAGCCCGTAGAGAAGATTCCCGCCGCTCCAATTGATTCGTCTTCCCTCCACGCGGCCGGTCAAAGACCAGTGGGACACATCGCCGACGTTTTCGAGAGGCGGAAGAGAGAAGGCGAGGCGTCCATCGAGTCGGCCTTGCAATGCACCTCGCATGTCGAGCCAAAGGGCATCAATGATGGGACCGATTTGAAGATTGCGCCATTCTACATCGAAGTGTCCCGCGGCTAGATCGCGAGTCGGAACCGCACCGCTGACGAAAAGGGGCGACCCGTTGGCTTTCAGACGAAGTTCCGGGACGCTCAGTTCCGAAGGTGTGACGAGAGCACGGGCGCCTGGAATCTCGATGACCAGTGCGTCCCAGAGGCGGAGGAAGCCGCTGGCACGTAGCTCTCTCCTGGTGCCATCCAAGGCTACTCTTTCAAAACGTAGCCGAACGGGATCATCCCAAGGGCCGATTCGGGCTGTGAGCTCCAAAAAGGTTGCTTGAGGGCCTGGTTGCAGCCAAGTGAGATCCACGTCGCGGGCAAGGGGGCGTCGCGGAGGAGAGGAGTGCAGTTGTAACGCCGTTACCCTGGCTCCGCGGATGTGGACACGGGAAAAAGCGCTCTCGGGCATCTCCTCCCAAGCCAGCAGCGAAAAGCCTCGGGCCAAGATCGTTTCAGGGGCAAGAGACTCCTCTGCCGCGCCGGCCGTGGCCGACATTTCCGCATGGACTCTACGGATATCGAGGGCGAACTTTGGCGTTTGGTAGCGGAAGCTTGCACCGAGATCGAAAGACAGTACTGCGCGCTCAAAACTCCACGCCACCCCCCAGTCACCGACGGTGAGTGGTTCGCGGGAGCTCAGCGCGTCGAGTTCCACTGCAGGCCAAAGCCAAGACGACGGTCGGCAAGGGAGGGGGGCCGCTCCCGTACTAGGCAGCAGGGCGGACGAAGCGTCACATACAAGTGACGCGGCCAGCCGTACGGCCGCCGCCCATAAGACGAACAGGAAGACTACGATCAAACCAATTGCCTGGATGGTCCCCTTGCGCATTGTGTTCGGATTGGGCTTGATGTTGTCGCACAGCGCATGGATGCGCAACGGCGTCCGAGCCTTAAGACCCAAAAGTAGAGGAAAGGAATAGCGATGTACGAACACATTCGCTTGGTGCGTGACGGTGGCGTGGTGACAATCGTTTTGCATCGTCCCGAGACCAGAAATTCGATGACGCCAGCGATGGGCGAGGAAATATCCCGCGCCGTGAGCGAGTTGCAGCGCGACCCGGAGGTGCGCGTGTTGGTGCTGCGGGGCGAGGGGAAAGCATTTAGCTCGGGAGGAGATCTGGGCATGCTTGCGCGCGACACGGGGCTGGTGAGTGGGGAAGAGGGCCCAACAATGGCCGGAGCTCCGCGCGAGTTTTACGAAAAATACTTGTCTTTGGTGCGGGTGGCCGTCCCGACCATTGCGGCCATCAATGGTCACGCCATTGGCGCCGGCGCGTGTTTGGCCCTCGCTTGTGATTTGCGCGTGGCCTCCCGCTCGGCGAAACTCGGATTTACCTTCACTCGCCTGGGAATCCACCCAGGCATGGGTGCGACGTATTTTTTGCCGCGCCTCGTAGGAACGGCGCGGGCGTGTGATTTACTGTTCACCGGCCGGATCATCGATGCCGAGGAGGCGTACCGGTTAGGGCTCGTGGATCGCCTGGCATCTCCGGAGGATTTCGACGCGGCGGTGGCGGCGCTGGCGCGCGAAATTGCGAGTGCGGGCCCGCTAGCGGTACGTTTGACAAAGCGCGCGATTTACCGCGGCATCCGCCACAGCTTGGAAGAAATGCTCGACTTTGAATCGCTGCAGCAAAGCTGGACGTTTACGACCGACGACGCGCGCGAAGGGCTGCAAGCCATGTTGGAGAAGCGAGAGCCTCGCTTTCGGGGCCGCTGAGAAGGGAAAGGGGCTTATGACGAACAAGCGCACAAAGGACGAAAAAAAGGCACTGGTCACCGGTGCGTCCGCCGGCATTGGGGCGGCATTTGCTCAGCAATTGGCGCGTCGCGGCTACGACCTGGTGCTCGTCGCACGTGACAAAAAGAGGCTCGATGCGCGTGCCCAAAGCCTTCAAAAAGAGTATGGTGTGAAAGTCGATGTACTTGCTGCGGACCTCACTCGTCCGGAGCAGTGTGCGCGGGTGGAAAAGGTTGCGGCCGACGGGTTGGACCTTTTGGTCAACAATGCAGGCTTTGGTACGTTCGGCGAGTTTGCGCGACTCGACATCGAACGGGAGGAAGAAGAAATCCGACTCAACGTCGTTGCGCTGGTGCGTTTGACGCATGCTGGGCTAAGGGGGATGATACTGAAGAATCGTGGCGCCATTATTAACGTGTCGTCGCTCGCATCGTTTCAACCCATGCCGTACAACGCCACGTATGGAGCCACAAAAGCTTACGTCACGAGTTTCACGGAAGCGCTAGCGGAGGAGTTGCGAGGCACCAACATCCGGGTACAGGCACTCTGCCCGGGTTTTACCCGCACCGAGTTTCAGGCTCGGGCCGGTCTGAGCGTGTCGCGTGTGCCCAGCCTTCTGTGGATGAGTGCGGATGAGGTTGTGGACGCCTCGCTCGCCGCGTTGGAGAAAGGTCAAGTCGTGGTCGTCCCTGGCGCGACGTACAAGGCAATGGCACTGGCGACGGGATGGGTTCCCCGCCTGGTTACGCGACGCATCGCGGGAATGGTTGGCCGTTCGCAGTTTGCCCGGTCGTAAGATGCCGGCTCGGGTGCGGCGGAACACGATCCGGTTTCACTGGCGGCTACCTGCGAGCTCAACGTTCGTTGCGGTCCGGGTAGCGGGGTTCGCTGTGGCGAGCCTAGTGGTGCAGGAACAATCGGCGGGCAGCATTTGCTGCGGGAGGCCGGCTGCCTAGCCATTGCGCAAAAGAACGCGGCGGCAAGGCCTCGAGACCTTGCCGCCGGATCCAGTGCCCGACCCCCCTCGCACATTGGGGGCAGGGGTGGGAGGGGTGCAAGCGCGCTTAGCGCTCGCGTGGTCGGGCAGCTCGCCTACGCTGGGGATCGACCAGGACTGAAGCGCATCGGGATCGCCCAGCGTTTATTTTCTTCATTGCGACTAGAACACTCTTCCAAACCCTCACGATGCCGTCCTTGCAGCCATTTGAAGTGGCCGGACACCAAGGTACCCTCGGAACACCCGTGCGAGCTCTTGGCGGACCATTTTTTCCTCGGTCGTCTGTACCGCCTCGGGCATCACGATCATGTGGTTCAGCGCCCCCAACCCCACTCGCAGCATAAAACGAGCGCCGAGTTCCGGGTTCGGATGCTTGAGGTCGGTCCGCCGCTCATCCAGCAGCGCAGCCATTTTCGTGGCTAAAAAATCGAAGAGATCTTGATTTCGTCGGTTCGTTTCTGAGTCGGTGATGGCGCGCACGAGAAATGCTCGGAAAAGCCCGCGCCGCTCGCGGTACACGTCGATCAGAAAGTCCGCCAAAGCCTGAAACATGGCAGGCGTAGACACGCCTTGCCACCGTGCTGGGTCCAATACCGCGGCAGCGGTGGCCTTGGCCTCGATACAAAAACGTTCATGCAGCGCATGGAGCAAGTCGTCCTTGCTCGAAAAGCGGCGATAGAAGCCGCCAATCGATGTTCCGGCGGAGCGCACGACTTCGACCACCGAGACACGGTCAAACCCTTTACGCGAAAACAAATCTTCGGCTGCTTCTAGAATACGCCCGAGCGTCTCCCGCGTTCGGCCCTGGCGCGGGGGCCGAATCCAACGTAGCATGCTTTCGTCAGCGCTTTGGGCGTGTTGTGATCGAGGAATCATGTGCAGCAACCGAAGTGTGGCTTCCGTTTTTACTCTGCTTCGATATCGAAAGCAAGAGCCGAGGCGCATCGAGCCGCCTCAAAGGTTCTTTTTCCAGCCGGCGGCGTTCTTTGCTGTGAAGCGCGCAAGCGGCGGCTGCGCTTGCCAATGGTCGGGTTCTAAGCGTTGCCTCCTCCGCAAGCCCCTAGATCTTTTGATCCGCGGGGTTGCCGAATAGGTGCGCACCGTCCGAAAAAAGGCAGGTCATGCGATGCGGCGAGATTACAACCCAGTCCGAGCTGTTGTTGGATGGCGGGTGGTCGCGGAGGGCACCAAGCAAGAGATGGACAGTGTGGTATTGGGTGTTTGCCTACGAGCGGCGGCTTGCGCACGGGCAGCGATCGTCGGGCCCGGTAGAAGGCAGGTTGCGATTTGGCACCACGGGTTATGGAGCTGCTGACGGTCCGTTCTGACTCCCGGCCCATCGGGCCAACGTCGTTGCGTGTATTCCCCATCGCCTATGGTTGCTGGCGTTTTGGCAGGAGTACGGTGCGGGAAGCACGGGAGAAAATCGAGGCAGCGGTGGAGGTGGGTGTGCAGTTGTTCGATCACGCAGACGTTTACTACGGCGGCCAAGCGGAAGAGCTGTTCGGGAAGGTCTTAGAGGAAGCGCCAGCGCTCCGGTCGAAGATCGTCATTGCGACGAAGTGTGGCGTCGTTCCGGGTCTGCCGTACAAAGCCACTCGGGATCACATCATTCGGTCGGCAGAACAGTCGCTGCGCCGCTTGCGGTGCGAGATCATTGACTTGTTTTTTATTCACCGGCCTGACTTATTGACCCACCCAGCGGAAACCGCCGGGGCTCTCGAGGTTTTGCGCGCTCAAGGGAAAATCCGCGAGGCCGGGGTGTCGAATTATTCTCCGGCGCAGTGTGCTGCGTTGCAACGTTTTCTGCCGTTCCCTTTGGCAGCCCATCAACGCGAGTGGAGTTGCATTTGGCCAGTGGTGCTCACGGATGGTACCGTGGAGCAGTGTTACTCGGCGGGGATGGGGCTGCTCGGGTGGAGTCCGCTGGCAGGCGGGAAACTCATGTTGCCACTGAGGGAGGCAGAAAAGCAACGCAACGCGGCAGTGCTCGTACCGACAATTCGGAAGCTCGACGAACTGGCGGCGGCGCAGGGGGTGGGCCGTGCGGCTGTAGCTCTTGCCTTCCTCTTGGCGCATCCAGTGGGTGCCATTCCGATCGTAGGAACGCAACAGGTGAAACGGATTCGCTGCTTGGGAGAGGTCTTCCGAGTGGAGCTCAGTCGGGCAGACTGGTACGCGTTATTTCAGTGCGGCGCCGGAAAGACGCTCCCGTAGCGCTGCTCGATCCAGGGTCTTACCCGGGGTAACCGAGTTCATCGATCGCAGCGAGAACACGATCTGGGGTGATGCGCGCAAGGCAATCGTAGTGCCCGAAGCGGCAAGTTCGCTGCAGGCAGGGGCTGCAAGGAGGAGGGTCGTACAGTACGCGGCAGCGCGAACCTCTGGGTGCGGTGCGGAGCGGGTTGGTGGAGCCGAAAAGGGCCACTGTCCGCACTCCAAGGGCAGCGGCGAGGTGAGTGGCCCCGGAGTCGTTGCCGACGAATGCGCAACCATGAGCGATGACCGCCATGAGCTGAGGGAGATTGGTTTTTCCGGCCAGGGTGGAGCAAGCTGCGGGAATCGCGGCACGAATTTCCTCGCACAAAGGCCGTTCCGATTCTGTCCCCACCAGAACGATATGGAGATTTTTTCGGGCGAGTGCGCGGCTCAGCTCCTGCCAATGCCACAGCGGCCATTGTTTCGCCGGCCCAAACGCGGCGCCGGGAGCCATCACCACGTAAGGGCCGTGCAGTGCAAAGGGCTGTTCCAGAGACGGTGCGAGCAGCGCTGGTTGGGCCGGCGGAACCCCACAATCCAAGCCCGAGCAGACGAGGAGAAGATAGCTTTCAGTCAAATGCCGATCGGGCTGCTTCAGATCGATGCCAAGAGGGTGCGTGAGCAAGCTGGACCGTGCCTGCGCCGCCACGCCGATTCGGATCGGTATGCGAGCCAGAGCGAACCACAGGGCGGATTCGAAACTTCGGGGCAAGACAATGCCGGCGTCCCACCGTTCTCGGGCGAGGTTGCGGATGAGGTTCCATCTCCGGCGCCACCTATGCGCCTGGCCAGCGATTGGGTAGGGGATGATTCGGTCGATCCACGGTGTGGCGGTATAGAAACTCGCCAGTTCTTCGCGCACCAGTACCGCCAGGTGAGCTTGCGGGTATCGCAACCGAACGGCCCACAGCGCCGGAAGGCTCATCACGATGTCCCCGAGCCAGTTGAGGGACTTGACGAGGATCCTTGCATTTGGGGGCAGGGAAACCGGTTTCAATCGGGCCGTTGGGGCGAAATGCATATTTGTTACGAGACGACGTGAATCGGCCGGCCAGCCAAGAAGGCGCGAATATTTTCGGCCGTCGCCACCATGAGCCTCCGGCGTGCTGCGAGACTCGCCCAGGCAATATGGGGAGTCAAAACGCAGTTCGGTGCGCGCAGCAACGGATTGTCCGGACGAATGGGCTCTTCGGAAACCACGTCGAGAGCGGCACCCGCGAGCTTGCCCTCGCGTAACGCGCATGCGAGCGCGTGCTCATCCACCAGTTTTCCGCGTGCCGTATTGATGAAGAATGCCGATGGTTTCATTAGGGCGAAAAGCTTCTCGTTGACGAACTTCTCGTTTTCCGGGCTGAGGGGACAGTGCAAAGTGACCACGTCGGCTTCGCAAAACAAGGAGGCTAGGTCGGTCCAACGAACATACGGAGGCAATGCGGTTGGGTGGCGAGGGCCGGTCGCCAGCACTCGCATGCCGAGGGCATCGCCAATCTGTGCGACACGCCGACCAATCCTTCCCAGCCCTACGATTCCTAAGGCGAGTCCGGCGAGTTCGATGGGAGCTTGCAACCAAAAACAAAAGTCCTCGGACATGCTCCAGCAGCCCGAGCGCACTGCTTGATCATGAAGGCCCGTTTTATGACACAATTCGAGCAAGAGCGCGAAGACATGTTGTGCCACCGAATCCGTGCTGTACTCGGGGACGTTCGACACGATCACCCCCCGCTTTCTGGCCGCCACGATGTCCACCACGTCGTATCCAGTGGCGAGGACGCTGATAAAACGCAGCCTGTGGAGTGCGGCCAGCACGGTGGCGTCCAAACGCGTTTTATTCGTGAGAACGATCTCCGCATCGGCCGCACGGTCCGCCACCAAGTGCGGAGGGGTACGATCGTAAACAGTGAGGTCGCCGAGCTCGGCCACAGGATCCCACGGATTGTCGCCAGGATTGAGCGTGAAACCGTCGAGCACCACGATCCGCATGGCATGTGACGATAGGCAAGTTTCACCTTGGGCGTCCAGCGAACGGAATCCGTTCCGGACCCCGCGCCTGTTGTCTTCCGCTGGCGGGCGCATCCGCGTCGATTGTGTGCACGAGCTCCAGGTGTGCATAGAGGCCATAGTGGTCTGAGATCGCCCCGCACGGTGCGCAAGCCGGATGGGGCATCAGATGCGCGCGGACGCTCGCGCCTCGGGCATCGCGGAACAGCAGGACATAGTCGATCCACTCGACGTCGCTGTGGATTGTCGTGCTCGGACGTTGGCAACGTTGCCGGAGATCCGCTGTAAGGTCGAGCCAGTGCGCCGCTTGGGCGATAAAGAGCGGTTCACTCGGGCGAGTATTAAAATCGCCCACCGCGCAAACGACGGAAGCTGAGCTCGCCCACCAGCGCGCCAGTTCGGTTAGTTGTTCCCACTGCAACGCCCGCACTTGCCCGTACGTTCGTGCCCCGTACTGGGCTTGCAAATGTGTGTGCAGGATCGCCACCCGAGCGCGGGGGGAGTCCAACACCAGCACCGATACTCCTTTGCCCGCTAGGCCGTCGCCCTCCCATACGCGCCAGCGAGGAGCGGAGGAGGCGTAACGTACAAAAGTCAGATCGCGCACGCACCAGGGCGAGGTTCGGTGCAGGAACACGGCGTGCCCTCCAGGCGGGAAGAAAGCTTGCCGTGCACCGACGAGCAACGGCATGTAATCCGGTTCGAGAGTGCTTTGAAGTTCCTCCCAATACCTCCAGCGCCACAACTCGGAAAACAACAGAACCTGCGGCTGTGGGGTGAATCGAAAGATCGCCTCGCGGAGCCGCTGGCAACGCAAGCGCCAGCGGCGTGTAAACGGCAGGCCGTGCAGATTCCAGGTCAACAGTGGTAGTTCATCGGTACGGGTCACGCTTGGTCGAGTGCTTGCGCGAGGTCGGAGATCAAGTCGTCTGGGTCCTCGATCCCTACGGAGTAGCGAATGAGATTGTCGCGAATGCCGATTTGGAGTCGTTCCTCTGTCGTGAGCTCGTAAAAACTCATCAGTGCGGGTTGCTCGATGAGGCTTTCGACTCCACCGAGTGAGGGCGCAATGCGCGGGATCCGACACGCATCCACCACGCGCGAGGCTGTAGTCAAATCGCCGCGAACTTCAAACGAGACCACCCCTCCAAAGCCCTTCATCTGACGCTTTGCGACATCATGTTCGGGATGAGTGGGCAAGCCGGGATAGTGAACCCGTTCGACCTTGGGGTGGCGGGCCAAGAACTCGGCGATACGCATCGCGTTGGCGTTTTGGCGCTCGACCCGCAAGGCCAGGGTCTTGAGTCCCCGAATGAGCAGATAGGCGGCAAACGGATCCACCACGGCTCCAGTGACGCCTTGGAGATCACGGATCCCTGCGATCAAATCGCTCGGACCACAGACGACGCCGGCGAGCAAGTCGTTATGTCCGCCCAAGTACTTGGTGGCCGAATGAATCACAATGTCGATGCCAAACTCGATAGGTCGTTGATTGATTGGCGTGGCGAAGGTCGAATCAATGATGGTTTTGACGCGGTGTCGGCGGCCGATGTCGGCGACTTTTTCTAAGTCGAGTACATGGTTGTAGGGGTTGGTGGGCGACTCGCTGAAAATCAAGCGTGTGGTTTGCCGGACGGCTTCTTCCATGCGCTCGTAGTCGCCTGCGGGCACGGTGGACACTTCGACCCCATAGCGCCGCAAAACCTGATGCAGAAACTGGCGTGTGCGCCGGTAGGCGTCGTCGGTAACCACCACGTGGGCTCCCTTCGCGAGCATGGCAAACAAGGTGGTTGTAATGGCAGCCATGCCGCTGGAAAACAAAAGCGCATCTTCGGCTCCTTCGAGGGCAGCGATTTTCCGTTCAGCCACTCGCTGGGTTGGGTTGCCGTAGCGGCCGTATTCTTCGCGCTCGATGCGGCCCTCGAAGTGATCGGCGATCTCCGCAGAGTTTGCGAAGGTGTAGGTTGCCGTTTGCACGATCGGTTCCGTAATGGCGTGGGCGAGCTTTTGGCGCTTTTCGCCCGCGTGAACGGCCTTGGTGCTGAGCCCAGTGCCGGTTGGTTGGGTTTCGTCCATTCAGGCCTCCATCAGCCGTACCTTGTCCGCAAAGCGGCGGATAGCGTCCACCACTTTTCGGACATCCGGCGGCAGTTCCAACGGGTGGTTGGCGTACTTCGGCTGAATTCCCGGGATTTGTCCGAGGTGATAGGCCGTTTTCTGCTCCGAGAATTTCAAGCCGTGGGCTGTAGAAATCACGACCACGCGCTGGTTCGAGCGAATCACCTTGCGTTCTACCAGTTTGCGAAACACTGCGAGTGCCACTCCCGTATGCGGGCAGTTGAACATCCCGGTTCGGTCGGCGAGCGCCGCCTCGTCGGCAAGTTCGGCCTCGGTTGCTTGTTCCACCACACCGTCGAATTGCTTCAAAACTTTGATGGCGCGTTTGTAGCTCACCGGGTTTCCGATCTGGATGGCGCTCGCCAGGGTCTTCTTCGCCTGCACGGGTTGAAATGTGCGGAAATTGTCGAGGTACGATAGATACAAGGGGTTGGCGTTGGCGGCTTGCGCAACGGCAATCCGAGGGAGCTTTTGGATCAATCCCAGCTCCTTCATCATCAGGAATCCCTTACCGAGGGCGCTCACGTTGCCCAGGTTGCCGCCGGGGATAACGATCCAGTCTGGCACCTCCCAATCGAACTGCTGCACGAGTTCGATGGCTACGGTTTTTTGTCCTTCCAAACGCAGGCTGTTCATGGAGTTGGCCAGGTACACCGTTTTCTCTTTGGTGATTTCCTGAACCAGCGCCATGCAGCCATCGAAGTCGGTATCCAGGCTGACCACCAATGCGCCGTTGGCAATCGGCTGAACGAGTTGCGCGGGAGAGACCTTGTTGCGCGGTAATAAGACCACCGCCGGAATTCCGGCAGCGGCACAGTAGTTGGCCAGTGCCGCTGAAGTGTCGCCAGTGGACGCACAGGCAATGGCCGCGATATTCTGGCCCTCGGCAATCATTTGCTTGACCACTGACACGAGCACGGTCATGCCGAGGTCCTTGAAAGAGCCAGTGTGGGAGTTGCCGCATTGTTTCACCCAGAGATCCTCGACCCCGAGCATCTTTCCGTAGCGCTCGGCCCAGAGCAGGTTGGTTCCCCCTTCGTAGGTGGAGACGATATTTTCGTTTTCGATGAACGGTACCACCCACTCCTTCTTACCCCATACGCCCGAGCCGTACGGGAAGTCGTTCCGGCGATACCGTTCGTCAAAGAGCTTCATCCAGGCCGCGGGCGACCGGCGGCGAAGGGCGTCCATGTCGTGTTGGACGTCCAGAAGGTCGCCGCAGCTCGGGCAACGGTAGATAATTTCGAATAGGCTGAAACGTTGCGGGCAACCGTTAATGCATTCGAACCAAGCGCTGTACTCGCTCATTGGGTAACTCCCTTGCCGGCGGTCGCGGCCGTATACGCGTTAAATCGGCTCGTTCCACCGCGTGGGAAAGAGCAGTTGCGCAAGCGCGCCGCAGTGTCAACGGTTGCGGAATGTGGAGGCCGCAATAGACCAACGAGTAACCATTTGGGCGGGGTAAAATTCCAATTTGACTTTGCCGTGGCACCGCCTTAGCTAGTGCTCGTTTGATTCTCGAGTTGACTAAACCTTGCGCACGGGGAATGAAGGCGAGAGCGAGGGGAGCTGAAAGTGAAGAAAGGTATCGCAGTGTTTCTGGTCGGGCTGGGAATTGTGTGGGGGCACGTGGGTCGTGCGCAGGTAACGAGCGACCTCGCTTGCAGTGGTGGCCCGCGAGACGGCGTAACTTGCCAGTCGGACGACGATTGTTTCGTTTCCTGCCCGAGTTCCTTTGGTGCCTGCGTCGTCATCCAGGGAGTTTGTGACGGCGGTGACTTTGACGGCTTTCCGTGCGACTGCCCGGGTGGGACGTGTGTGGGAACAGGGACGGAAGGCACCTGCCAAGGGGGCGCATTTGCGGGGGACCCATGTCGAACGGCAGCCGGCGAGGGTACTTGCGGCACGGGTCGAGCGTGCGTGGGTACACAAAAAGTATGTACTGCCGGTGATTTTCGCGGGTTTGGTTGCTTGCGCGCTGCCCACTGCCCGGGTGGTGCTTGCGCTTCCACGGGCCGTTTTTGCGACGGAGGAGACTTTTCCGATTTCTCCTGCGCGGTCAGCGCTGATTGCAATTTGCCGACGCCTGGCACCACGCCGGGTGTTTGCCGTACGCCCGACTTCGGCTGTGCGGCGGTGAGTCCTACGGCAACACCCACGCGGGCTCTGACGGCGACGCGAACGGCGACGCCGGTGATATCGCCGACGACGATTCCTACACCGCGAACGCCGAGCCCGACGGTGCCGCGAACCCCCACGGTACGCACTCCGACGATTCCTGCCACGGTTCCGACGACCGCGGTCAGTGCAAGTCCGAGCATTACTCCACCGACGCCTGGCCCGAATACGGCAATCTTGGCTCAGCCCGCCTCGAAGGGTGCGGACCTGCTTGTCGTGCAGAATCCGGAGTCGGTGCCTCTGACGGGCAAGATCACTCGTATCGGGGAGCTACGAACTTGCACGAGCTTTATTCGCCGCGCTGGCAGCGCGGAACTTGCGATCAATCCGGCCTTGCCAATGGATGTGCCCGCCGGCACGCCTCTCACGATTGGTCCCTGCGGGGTGGAAAACGAATTTGTGCGGGAAAGCTGCGCGATTCGGACGCACGGTTCGACCGGAGGCACCGGCGCCTGGGTGGGCCTGGGATGTCTTGTCGCGGTGGGATGGGTCCGCCGGCGGCTGGCACGGCGTGCGTGAGTTCTTGACCGAAGAAGGAGCCGCTCGGGGAAGGCAATCAAGTGCCCGGTTTCCAGAGAACGGTGGTACGTTCCGTTTCCAACAAACCCGCCACAGGGTTACCGAGCTTGACGCGCTCCGTGGTTGTTTCGCCTACCCGCCGCCGGGGGTGTAAGATCCGTTATTTGGTGGCGTGGTCTTCGACGTGCGCCTCATGGGGCGCCGCCGGGGACGAACGGGGAATAGGTTCCTTCCCAGATTCCGGTAACTTGCCTCCAACGGCTCGCTCCAGATCGTTGAGGGCGAGATTCAGCTTTTCTAGGGCCTCAATGTGGTCTTTCCGGAGTTCTAAGGTGTCGATTTGTTGGGACAGCAATTCCGCACGGGTCGCTTCGTCCCTTTGTAACAGCCGTTGCTGTAAGCGACTGTTTTGTTCGGCCAGCGGCAGCAGCTCGTCGGCCAGCAACTGCACCTCGCGGGCGGCGTTCAGGTATGCACGATAGGCTTGTCGAATTTCCCGCCCCACAGCTCGTTCCAAGTCTTGCAACTGCAAGGAAATCCGTTCCCTTTGCGCGAGTGCTTCCTGAATGTCCGCTTCTTTCGTTTGGAACAGCGGCAGCGTGACTCCAACATCTCCCCCCGCAAAGTCGCTGCTGTCAAAACGGGAGTAGGATCCGGAAAGCGTCAGATTGGGGATGCGTTCGCGGCGGTAAACCTCTAGCTGCGCGTCGGCCGCGGCCAAGGCAGCACGGAACGCTTGAAGGTCAGCCCGTTCTCCGGCGGCGTGAGCAATGAGCGTTGCCGGTGGCGGAAGGATAACCATAGAGCGCTGCAACTCTCCTTCGACTTCGAGTTCTTGATCCCAGTCAACCCCGACCAAGCGGCGAAGTCCATCCAGCTCGTTGTCGCGTTCTTCCTCGAGCGCCCACAAATCGCGTTGGTAGCGACCGACTTGAATGGTGGCATTGTTCCGGTCGATTTGCTCGCTCAACGTGGCACGGTCAACGGCCGCCGCGCGCTGCAGTTGTCGCGCAAGGTCCAGCTGCTTTTGCAAAACCGAAAGGCGCTGTTGGCGGCCGAGGACTCTCGCGAAGGCCGACTTGACATCGGCGACCAGCGCCAGTCGCTTTTGCGCGAGATTCCAACTCTCTTGTTGGAGGTTGAACGTTGCCGCGCGCATTCTGGCCCCGCGTTGTCCCGCGATTTCGACTTCTTGAGAAAGAAATACGAAAACGTTGGGTCTGCCGCCCGTCTCCGCGCGGCGCGACGCGCCGAAACTCAGGTACGGGTTGCTGGGAAACGGCGCCGACGAACGCCGCACAGCGGCTTGTGCGATGCTCACTTGAGCGGAGTCGGATAGTATGTCGGGGTTGCTGGCGAGTGCTCGCTGGATGGCGTCATCGAGAGTGAGCCGTAGTGGCTCGGCGAAAGAAGCGGAGGGGGGCAGACACGCAATCGTAAGGAGAATCTGGGCCGCAAGTGTCCTGAGGCTTGGCCACATGGTGATCCTGGAATCCACTCAAAGTATCGAATGTGCTCGGACAGTGGAAGACCAAAAACGAGGACAAAAAAAGAGCGCGCGGCCGTTGACAGCCCGCGCGCTCAGGGAAGTCAGGGAATTGAAACCACTTACTTGTGGGGCTTGTGCGGCTTATGCGGTTTGTGGGGCCGGAGAACTGTGGGCGGCCTTACCGGTTTCTCGGGCCGCTCCGGTTGAACATGGGGCTTGTGCGGCTTATGCGGTTTGTGGGGCCGGAGAACTGTGGGCGGCCTTACAGGCTTCTCTGGACGCTCGGGACGCTCCGGCTGAACATGGGGCTTGTGCGGCTTATGCGGTTTGTGGGGCCGGAGAACTGTGGGCGGCCTTACGGGCTTCTCTGGACGCTCGGGACGCTCCGGCTGAACATGGGGCTTGTGCGGCTTATGCGGTTTGTGGGGCCGGAGAACTGTGGGCGGCCTTACGGGCTTCTCTGGACGCTCGGGACGCTCCGGCTGAACATGGGGCTTGTGCGGCTTATGCGGTTTGTGGGGCCGGAGAACTGTGGGCGGCCTTACGGGCTTCTCTGGACGCTCGGGACGCTCCGGCTGAACATGGGGCTTGTGCGGCTTATGCGGTTTGTGGGGCCGGAGAACTGTGGGCGGCCTTACGGGCTTCTCTGGACGCTCGGGACGCTCCGGCTGAACATGCGGTTTATGCGGTTTGTGCGGTTTGTGGGGCTTGTGCTGAGCCTGACCCACGGCGGCGACGAACGCCACTGCAGCAACACTCATCAGTAGTTGGCCCGCCCGCACGACCCAGCGTCTCGCTCGTTTCTTCATCTCTCCCTCCCCAATTTTTCTTTGCTCTAAGCTCCTGCGTTGTGACCGTGTAACCGTGGGAAAGCCGTTACATGATTTCTTGCAGCTTTGTCAAGAAGAATCGTTCCACCCAGCGGAAATTTTTTGTGGGGGCCTGAGTACCCTGCTCGCCGAGGCAAAGTCAAGAGGGCATTACCCCGAAAACTCACTTTTCCGCGCCGTGATTTGTGGAGGCGGGATCGGGCTCTTCGACCCAGACGAAATGCGTTCCGCAAAGGAGGCACAGCGCATCGAGGTAAAACACGTCGCGGACGCTCCCGAGCGGAAAGCGCTGGCGATGAGGGTTGCCTTGTACATCCTCGCACCGATGAAGCAGCACGCGACCGCGCGCGTTCACGCGTTCTCGCTTGGGGCTGCCGAGAGGGGTGTACGTGATAATGGTCGCCATCTTCAGCTTCGGGCTCGTAAGTGTTCGACCACGGCGCGCGCCGCCGGTGACTGATTGAGGGTGTAAAAGTGAATGCCGCGAACGCCCCGATTCAAGAGTTCCTCGCACTGGGCAATGGCATGCGCGATTCCAACCTTGCGCACCGCATCTTCATCGTGACGCACAGCGTTAAGCTCCTCTTGGAGGGGCGGGGGAATGCTGGCGCCGCACATTTGGGTGAACCGCTCGATTTGAGCGACATTGGTGATGGGCATGATACCAGGGATGATGGGGACGCGGATTCCGAATTGTCGCGCTCGCTCCACGAAATCGAAAAAGAAGCGGTTGTCGAAGAAGAGTTGGGTGATCAAGAAATCCACCCCAGCAGCGACTTTTTCCACTAGGTGGCGGAGGTCGGTCTCCAGATCGGGAGCCTCGATATGGCCCTCGGGGTAGGCGGCCCCGCCGACGCAGAAGGTAAAACCCTGTTGGTGGATGTAGCGGATCAATTCGGATGCGTGGGCAAAGCCATCCGGAGCCGGCTGAAAATGTGTCTGATCGCGAGGCGGATCGCCGCGTAAGGCGAGGACATTTTCGATGCCGAGTTGCTCGATGCGCCACAAGGTGCTGCGCACTTGCTCCCGCGAGGCACCCACACAGGTCAGGTGTGCCATGGCCTCGATCCCCATCTCGTGTTTGATTCGTGCCACCCAATCCAGGGTCTTTTCGCGCGTGCTGCCCCCTGCGCCGTAGGTGACGGACACGAAAGCGGGCTTCAACGGCCGAAGGGCCTCGATTGTTCGGAACAGGGCCTGCTCACCCTGCGGCGTTTTTGGGGGAAAGAATTCGAAAGAAAACACGGGACCTGGGCCTTCCAGGAGTTCCGAAATGCGCATGTCGGCAAAAAACTAATCGAAACAGAACATCGGTAGCAATGCGTTCGGGCATTGGATGCGGAAGATCATTTGTCCTTGACGAGGGGTAGCGAGATTGGCCATCTACGAAAGGTTGCTGGCATGAACTTGGTTGGGTCACCTAAATTTGATGGAGGAGGCGGCGAACGAAGGGAGCGACGGATGGAAGGGAAGTACGGGTGGAGTGAGGCGCTCCGAGATGGAGGGACCGCAACAGTGACCGTCGGGGTTGGTGAAGGCTATACGCTTCGCCGTTTTCAGCGCCGCTTCCGCGTTGCGTCCCGAGCGGCGTTTCAAAGGGGACTCGTATTGGCCTTAGGTGGTGGATGACACCAAAGTATGCGCCGCGCTAGGTTAGACGGCGACGCCTAGCGGCGGAATTGATTGGCTGAA
Organism: Candidatus Binatia bacterium; assembly: GCA_026004215.1. GTDB lineage: Bacteria > Desulfobacterota > Binatia > HRBIN30 > HRBIN30 > HRBIN30. The sequence continues at coordinate 545,753 of BPIR01000001.1, read as the reverse complement.
TTAGAGGAGCATCGTTTTTCATGTCGAAGATCATGTTAATCAACGTGACCCACGCGGAAGAAAGTCGCGTGGCGATCGTGGCGGACGGCACGCTGGTATCGTTCGAAATCGAGAGCTGTAATCGGGAACACCTCAAGGGAAATATCTATAAAGGTGTGGTTCAGCGGGTGCAGCCGGGGCTCGAGGCTGCATTCGTGGATATCGGGGCGGAACGCAATGCGTTTCTTCCCCTCGACGAGATTTGTTTTCGCCACTTGCCCCAGCCGGTGCGGATGGGCACCAACGGGGAGCGGCGCAAACCGCGGATTCAGGATATTTTGAAGCCCGGAGATCAACTGCTCGTGCAAATTGCGAAAGAGCAGTTCGGCAGCAAACCACCGACGCTGACCACGTTTTACTCGTTACCCGGGAGGTTTTTGGTGCTTTTGCCCGGATCGGACGAGTCGGGGATCTCGCGCCGCATAGAAGGGGCTGATCGGGTGCGCGTGCGCGAGCTCGTGGAAAAACTCCATCCACCTGAAGGGTACGGGATCATCGTGCGGACCGTGGTGGGCTACGATCCTGGATTGGCCGACTTGCAACGGGACCTAACTTACCTCTTGCGGCTCTGGGAGAGTATTCAGCATTCGGCGGCTCAAAAATCCGCGCCGGCTTTGGTGTATCGCGAGCACGATCTCGTCCTGCGAAACATTCGCGACTACTTCACGCCCGACATCGACGAAATTTACGTTGACAACGAGGAGGTGTTCGAGCGGGCGCGGCAGTTCTTGCGCGATGTTTTGCCCGAGAAGGAAGGAGTCCTGCGTCTCTATCGTGGGGACAAACCGATTTTCTCGCAGTTCAACATCGAGTCGCAGATCGAGTCGATTTATAAACGACGGGTTCCGCTGAAATCCGGTGGGTACATTGTGATCGATGGCACCGAGGCTCTGACCGCAATCGATGTGAATTCCGGCCGGGCACTCCGGGGAGCGAACCAAGAGGAGACCGCATTTCGTACCAACCTAGAAGCCGCAGTCGAGATTGCCCGGCAGCTTCGGTTGCGTGACCTCGGCGGACTGATCGTCATTGACTTTATCGATATGCGCAATCCCCAACACATTACCGAGGTCGAAAAGGCGCTGCGGGCGGCCATGTTCGAGGACAAGGCTCGCCACGAAATCGGCCGGATTTCACACTTCGGGCTGCTCGAGGTTTCCCGACAGCGCCTGCGGCCGGCAGCGACGGCCACGACCTATGTGACTTGTCCGATGTGCGATGGATACGGATTGGTCCGGACGACCGAATCCGCGGCCTTGGTGGCGCTCCGCAAGGTCCACAACCGTGTGGCACAGGGGGATGTCGAATCGCTTCGCGTCGCCTTGCCCCCGGAAATGGCCATGTACTTACTCAATCAAAAAAGAGAGGACTTGGCGCAACTGGAGCGACGCTACAACGTGAAGATCACTGTAGTGCCGAAAGCGGAGTTGATGCCGCACGAGTGCGAGATCGAGACCAAAACAAGAAGCGTCACGCAAGTGCTGGAAGCAGCGACACCGACCCAGCTCGCGAGCGTGAAGCCGCAAGAGTTCGACAGGGGCATCGCCGGGTTGACCAGCGGTGAGCCCGCGTCTCGAGAGGCGGAAGCGATGGCTCCAGCGGTGGACGAGACCCTGCAACAAAGCGCCGGCGGATCTTCCATTGATACGTTCGCCGTCGCGGAGAACCTTGCGACCAAGCAGGGAAAACGCAAGCGCCGGCGAGGGAGGAGACGAGGGAAAGGTAGGCTTGCGGCTGCGGCGCTCCAGGAAGCGTTGAGTTCGCTGGCTGCACGTTTCTCGGTGACGCTGGCAGAAGTGGGAGCGGCGGAGATATCCGCCTCGACCAATCGCGGCGACACGTCTTCTGATGTTGCAGTCGGGTTCGAAGCGACAGGTGCAACCATCCACGTCCCGCAGACTACTGAATCAGCGTTTGCCAGAGCTGCGAACCAAGCGGCGCTGGGAACAGAACAGGTTGCAGGAGGGCAGGCGCCACAAGAGGTAACGGCCGCCCGCGAGAAACCGGTGATCGACGTGACCGTAACGACCCGCCAACCGCCAACGGTGGAAGCGGATACTACAACTCTGGCGACTGCGAGCAGCTTTGGGAACGTTGCCGGAGCACCGGAGCCCGAAGGTGAACTTACGTTCACCGAAGGAGAAGATCGGGCAGCGAAAGTCGAGGCGAGCAGTGAAGAGCCACTTCCTGCTGCCGCTCAGGCAGCGAGCCAGGCCAAGCGTGGCCGCCGGGCGCGATCGGCTACGAGCACTGCAGCTCGCAAGCCCACGAGCACTAGCCGAGGAAGAGCGAGAAAGGCGGCTGCCAGCAGTTCTGAAGTCACGGCATCCGGCGGCGGACAAAAGAAAAAGACTCGAGCCGCTCAGTCATCGAGGAGCTCCAAGTCCTCGAAGTCGCGCGGAGCGGCGCAAGGTCCGGTCAAGCGGAAGCCGCAAACAGCGCCTTCCTCCCAGGAGCCGCCAGGGAAGTAGGTGCACGCTCGGCAGCGGAAGGCGAGCAGATCCGATCGAATTCGTGACCCCGAAGGAGAAGGCTCGTGGCAGGTGGTCCGAGCGTCGCGGATGACGCCGTGAGCGCACGGACCAACTGCCACGAGGAAGGTTAGAACGTTGGGCCGTTGTTGTGGCAGAGGAAACCGTCGCGCGGCTTTGGCTGACAAACGATTTGCTCGTCCACTCCGTCGTCACCAACGTTGAAACACATTTGGTACACCACGCTGAAATAACCCGGAGGGAAACTCGGATTATTGAACTGAACCTGGAAGGTGTATCCCGGGCCAACCTCTTTGGGGGCTAAGCGTACCCACCCCTCCGGCGTCTCCGCGATCCAGCCATTTCCGTCGCGGCGAAACTCCAGCCGAGGCATGCGCACGACCACGTTTCCGTTCTGGTCGGTCAGCGAGAACGACCCCGTTTCGGTGTCGGGGAAAATGCCATTGGAGCGGCGATGCAAGCGAATCTCGCTGGGCTTTGTGGTGATTACCGGAGCCGATGATGGATACTTGTAGTACAATTGGCCTAACTTGTTACCGGTAGGGCAAGCCGGAGGCTGGGGACAAGTCACCGGTATGCCCGGACACTCCTGATTCCCGACGATCGCCGTGGCTGTAGCTGTGGGTGTGGCTGTGGCCGCCGGGTTATTGGGGATCGCCGGCGTGGGCGTGGGCGAGGGAGGGAGAAGGATGGTTTGCCTTGGTCCCGGCCGGCGTGTCGGGCGGGGAACCCGAGTCGGTCGCGGCTTCGGGCTTGGCCGGGCCGGCCGTTGGACCTTGCTTTGGGCCCACGTTAGGGGAACACAAAGTTCAGGAGCCCAACTGAGGGCGAAGGTACCGACAAGCCACGTGACTAGAATCCAGCTCCCTTCCCTCCGTAGTACGCGCATAAAACCTCCCAACCTGTGGCGTCTCGTATTTCAGACCGAAGCTCGCTTATCCGCTCACCCGGCACAATGCAAGCAGCAAGTTGCGCGGCGATTCCAGACCGATGGCGAAGGTTCGCTCACGGCAACCAACGGAGTTGCTGCTGTCTGGCTTGCCCGCGGCGGGAGAAGAGCTTCTACGGGGGCAAAGGTTCGTAGAAAGTCAGAGTCTCACGCAAGCCCGAGTTCCTGAAGTCTGCCGCGGTCGCGTTGGACTCGTAGTTGGCCGGAATAGTGTTTGCGCAAGTCCGAAGCTTGCTTTAAAAGCGGCTCATTTTGCGCAAAGGCGTGGAGGAGCGGCGATCGCTATGGACCGTGAGTTTCCCCGCATCAAGCGGCTGCCACCATACGTATTCAACATCATCGGCGACCTCAAACAGCAGGCGCGTCGCGCTGGGGAAGACATTGTGGACTTTGGCATGGGCAATCCCGATGGCCCCACGCCGCCTCACATCGTCGCCAAGCTCATCGAGGCGGCGACCAAGCCGGGAAACCACCGGTACAGCGTTTCGCGAGGCATCTTCAAGCTGCGTCAGGCGATTACCGACTGGTACGAGCGCCGCTATGGCGTCAAGTTGGATCCCGAGACCGAGGCTATCGTGACAATCGGCTCCAAAGAGGGACTCGGGCACCTCGCGTTGGCCGTTTTAGCCCCGGGCGATGTCGTCCTTTGCCCCAGCCCGACGTATCCGATTCACCAGTACTCGGTTATCATTGCCGGCGGGGATGTGCGGCCGGTGCCCTTGCGTCCGGGAGAGGACTTTTTCGAGAACTTGTTGCGCGCCGCCCGCCAGTGCCGCCCGCGACCCAAGATGGTGGTGTTGAACTTCCCCCACAATCCAACGACGGCAGTGGTCGACCTGAGTTTTTTCGAGCGGGTCGTGGCCTTTGCACGCGAGCACGACTTGATGGTCGTGCACGATCTGGCCTACGCCGACTTGTGCTTCGACGGGTATCAGGCGCCCAGCATTTTACAGGTGCCCGGAGCCAAGGATTTAGCAATCGAGTTCTTCACACTGTCAAAAAGCTACGACATGCCCGGGTGGCGCGTGGGATTTGCGGTCGGCAATGCAGCCTTGGTGCACGCGCTCGCGAGAATCAAAAGTTACTTGGATTATGGAATGTTCCAGCCAATTCAGATTGCAGCCATTCATGCCCTCAATGGGCCTCAGGACTGCGTGGCGGAAATCCGCTCGCGGTACGAGGTTCGGCGCAATGTGTTGGTGGAGGGACTCGAACGGCTGGGATGGGCGGTGGAACGGCCCAAGGCAACCATGTTCGTATGGGCTCCGATTCCCGAGGGGTTTGCTCATCTTGGTTCTCTCGAGTTCGCCAAGTTTCTTTTGCGTGAAGCGAAGGTTGCCGTGTCCCCCGGGATCGGCTTCGGGGAACACGGCGAAGGGTTTGTGCGGTTCGCCTTGATCGAAAACGAGCATCGCATCCGCCAAGCGATTCGGGGGATTCGGCGAGCGCTGGAGCGTACCGGACAAATCCGCCGGACCGGCGCCGTATGAGCCGCCGCGTTCAGGGGCGAGCGCGACCGGTTAGAGGGGATTCCGGCAGACGGGGGAGGAAGTCATGGAACGCGCGTTAGGCATTGGGCTGATTGGCTTCGGAACCATTGGTACCGGCGTCGTACGGTTACTGCAGTCACAGGCGGGGGCTCTCCAGCAGCGAGTGGGCGCGCCGTTGCGGTTGGTCCGGATCGCAGACGTGGACATCGAGCGAGACCGTGGGGTAGCCGTGCCGCGCGATTTGCTCACGCGCGATGGTATGGAAGTGGCCAAGAATCCGGACGTGGACATCGTCGTGGAGTTGGTCGGCGGGTACGAACCCGCTCGCTCGTTTGTTCGTGAGGCGATTCGTGCGGGGAAGTGTGTGGTGACTGCAAACAAGGCCCTTCTTGCCGTTCACGGTGCAGAGATCTTCCGGCAAGCAGAAGATGCGGGTGTGCTACTCGGTTTCGAAGCCAGTGTCGGCGGTGGCATCCCGATTGTGCGCACTTTACGCCAGGCTTTGGTCGGAGATCGCATTCGCGCAATTTATGGGATCGTCAACGGAACGTCCAACTACATTCTCAGCGAAATGACCCGCGCCGGGGCTGCTTTCGAGGACGTCCTGGCTCGCGCGCAAGCGCAGGGACTTGCGGAAGCGGACCCAACGTTCGACGTGGACGGTATTGACGCCGCCCACAAACTGTGCCTCCTGATCCAACTCGCGTTCGGTCGGCGAGTGCCCTTCGAGGCGATTCCGGTCGAGGGCATTCGGCAAGTCAGTCCGGTCGACATCCAGTACGCCGACGAGTTAGGGTACGTCATTAAATTGCTTGCAATTGCTAAGCTTCATGGCACACAAGTGGAGGCAAGGGTGGCCCCAACGATGATCCCACGCGAGCATGTGTTGTCCGATGTAAACGGTGCGTATAATGGCATCGTGGTGCAGGGAGAAGCTCTGGGGCAGACCTTTTACTACGGTTTAGGGGCAGGGATGATGCCGACGGCTACGGCCGTCGTTGCCGACATCGTGGAGGCGGCGCGATTTTGCCTGGGGGGGAGCGATCGCCGGCCGCTGCCTTTGGGCTACCCGTATAAACTCCAGCGGCAGGCGAAGTTGGTGCGTCCCGAGTCCGTAGAATCCGAATTCTACCTGCGCCTATCGCTGGCCGACCGGCCCGGTGTTCTGGCGCAGGTTGCAGGCATCCTCGGACGGGAGCAAGTCTCCATTGCGGCCATGGTACAGCGGGGGCGGCACCAAAATGGCTGGGTGCCGGTAGTGTTGCGTACTCACCGCACGAGTGCAGGCCGGCTGCGCAAGGCCTTGCAGCGTATCGCACGCAGCCGTGTGGTGAAGGGACCGGTAGTCTCCCTCAGCATCGAAGAAGAGCTCGGCAGGGAGTACACGTGAAGGACGAAAGGGCCTTCCCGCTAGTTCCGAAACTTAACGGGGTTGTTAGCCGCTACGGCTCGCGATCGGCTGTTGCGGCGGGAAAGTGCAGAGAAAGGGGGACGCGACAAATCTTGCAGCTCGCGGTCCGGTTGCTGCTTGCTTCGGTGGTATGCCTGGCGTTGCCGTGCTTTTCAAAGCCGGCGCAGGCGATTCCGGCGTGCACCGCGGCAGAAATCATCGCCCAAGAGCCCAATTGTGGCCCTTCCGGGAACTGTATCATTACGAAGACTTACGAAGTTCCCACGGCGAGCCCGTGCGTGTTCGACTTCTCCGGCCGGAACGTTACCCTCGGTTCGAGTGCGCGCCTCACCGTAGGATCGGGCGAGATGACCCTCCGCAGTGCGAATTTTACCATGGCGCCCGGGGCGTTCGTTGACGGTCAGGGGACGGGTACGCAGATGAATCCGGATACGTCCGGCCGTACTGCGAACGGCGGGTCCGTTCTCATCCAAAGTTCCGGGAGTGTGGACCTTCAGGGCGTGAGCGGATCTCGCTCGCGCATCGATGTGTCGGCAAACAACGTGGCTGGTTCCATCCGGATCGAGGCGGCGGGGAATGTGACCCTGAACGGGCGGCTGTGGGCGAGCAACTTGAATCCCTCAGCCGATGGCGGGACAATCACGATTGTGGCGGGAGGCAATATATCCTCGAGTGCGACGCCAGCTACGGAGATAATGGCAAATGGGGGAAGCCAAGCTCAAAGGGGTGGGGGGCAGATCGCTCTCCAAGCTGGAGGAAGCATCTCGCTGGCTACGAGCACGATCATCGAGGTCCGCGGCAGCAATGGCGGTACTTTGGATTTATCCGCGAACTCGGACATCGTCTTGAGCCAGGTAAATGGAAACGGCACGGGGGAGGCGGGCAGCGGTGCAAGCATCACGCTATCCGCTGGCGGGCAAGTTGTCGTGGCCGAGACGATTCAGGCCAATGGAGGAACGGCGGATACAACAGCGGGGGGTGAGGGCGGTTCGTTGAGCGTAGAGACATTGCTGGGAAGTGTAATCTTTCAAGCCAACGTGCGTCTGGAAGGTTCCGACCCTGACGGGGATGGCGGCGACATCGATGTGGACGCGAACGGGGACGTTCAAATTGCCCAGCGTGTAACCATTTCGACGCGTAGCAATGGGAGGGAAGGCGTAGGCGGTACGGTCGTGCTCTCAGCGACGCGCGACGTGGTGACCCAGTCTCAAAGCGCTATTGCAATCGATGTCAGCGGAGGTTTGGGGGGCGGAGGGTTGGACATTGTTGCGGGGCGCGACGTCCTCCTGAATGCGCCAGTAGATGTGAGCGCGCGCTTTCAGGCAGGAGTCGGTGGGGATATATCCATCGTTGCCGGCGACGGAGGAAAGGGTAACTTGACGATTGGTAACACCGTCGATGTCAGCGGCGGCCCCTGTGGTGTTGAAGGATGCGGCGAGGGTGGGACGACGGACATCGAGGGTTGCGATCTCACGATTACTGGTGCCGGAAGGTTGAACGCCAATGCACCCGCGGCCGGCGGAGCGCACCGATTGACGGCCAGAAAGCAGTTGCGAGTGGACGGTGTGGTCACGGCGGTGCGCACAACCACAGAGGGTGTGGACGGAACAGTGGCGATTTTCCACCCATCTGGGCTGGCTCCCATCTTGGCGGCCAACTCTGTACGCCCGGCTGCCGCACTCAATCCGCGGCCGCTTTGTACGAGCTTCGATCCCACCGCGGATTGTTTATTGCCATGTCCCACCTGTGGCGACCGCGTCGTGCAATTTCCGGAAGAATGCGACGATGGTAATCTCTCGAACTGCGATGGGTGTACTTCAGCCTGTCGGCGAGAGAACTGCCCGCCAGCCGAATTTTGCCCGGGCAACATCGCTTGCCGGTCGGACATTGGCTGTGCCGTTTGCCCGGACGCACCCACGCCCACGCCGACACCGACTCCCAGCCCGACGGAACCTCCGACCCTGACGCCCTCGGGCACGCCGACTCGTACGCCTTCGGTGACCGCGACCTTTACATCGAGCCGCACGGCTACGCCCACCTGGTCACCTTCGTTCACCCCGAGCCCCACCGTTACACCGACAGCGAGTCCGTCACCGACGCGAACCTCGACCGCCACCCCGACTGCGACACCGAGTGCCTCCTTTACACCGACCGGCACGCCGACAGTCACGTTCACGAACACTCCCACGGCCACATACTCACCCTCCGCCACCGCAACAGCGACGGCTACGGTGACGCCCTCATCGACCGCCACGCAGACGCGGACCGCTACGGTGACCAGTACGGCGACGCCTACCATCACAACAACGCCGACGGTCACGCACACTCCCGTGCCGAGTGCGACGCCTACGCCCACCCACTCACCGTCGGTGACGCCGCAACCTACCGGTACGCCGACAGGAACGCCTTCGCCGACGGCTGCGAGTGGTAGCTGCGTAGGAGACTGTGGATTGGATGGAGAGGTCACGATCGATGATTTGGTGCAAATGGTGAACATTGCGCTCGGTACGTCAGACCTGGCGCGGTGTCCCGCGGGCGACGCAAACGGCGACGGCGAGATCGGCATTGAGGAAATTATCCGAGCCGTCGGCGTTGCTCTCGGGTTGCAGCCTTGTAGGTCTTGACGAAAGGCATCCGAATCGGGTTGCGGTAACCGGCAATGGTGGTTGAGGCCGCTGCAAAGCCGCGACAGATGTTCCGGGTGGCGCTGCTCTTCCGAGCCCTTTCAGGAAGAGTTGCAGGCGTGACGGCCGCTCGTTCGGAGATCCTCGCGCAGCGCGAAGTTTCCGAGGCGTGAGGGCTCCTTGCGAGGCGATGAACCGGGCAAAAGGGTCTTCGGACCTCGGAGTGCCGCATGTCGGCGGCGCATGCGAAGGATCTACCGAGATGGCGAGATTCGGCGCTCTTTTCGAGTCGGTCCCACATCGCCTCGAGGCAAAGAGGCGTGCTGGACCATTCTTATGTGCTTCGGTAAGTAACACCAACAGGGAGTGAGGACGGATGGATCGGAACCTGGCGCTGGAAGCGGTCCGTGTCACCGAAGCCGCAGCATTAGCCGCAGCTCGGCTGATGGGGCGAGGTGATGTTGCTGCAACCGATCGGGCCGCCGCCGAGGCAATGCGCAAAGCGATCCGCTCGATTGCGATTCGGGGGCGAGTTGCGGTGGGCGAAGGAGAGCCAGGGGTGGCGGATGCTTTGTACGTCGGAGAGGTTGTCGGAAGCGGTGACGGACCTGAAATTGATGTGGCCCTGGATGCTCTCGAGGGTGCTTCAATTTGCGCGACGGGCGGCTACAACGCGCTTTCGATCATTGCATTCGCGGAGCGGGACGGGTTCTTACGCTGCCCTGAAACCCACATGGAAAAGATCGTGGTGGGCCCCGAGGGGCGAGACGTTGTGGATCTCGATCGCTCTCCAACGGAAAATCTCAAGGCCCTGGCTGAAGCGAAAGGCGTGTATGTGGCGGATCTAACGGTGGCGATTCTCGACCGGCCGCGTCACGCGCAATTGATTGCCGAGGTTCGCAAAGCAGGGGCACGCATCAAATTGCTCCCGGACGGCGACGTTGCGGCCGGCATCGCAACCGTGCGCCCCGAGGCCGGCATTGACATGCTTTTGGGGACGGGGGGCGCGACCCAGGGGATCCTAACGGCTGCAGCCATCCGCTGCGCTGGTGGCGGCATGCAGGCAAGGCTGCGGCCACGAAACGAAGAAGAGGTACGCCGGTGCCACGCCCTCGGGATCGACAACCTGGACAGAAAGTATTTGGCAGAAGACATGGCCACCGGAAGTGTCATGTTTGCTGCCACAGGGGTGACCAACGGCGACCTGTTGCGGGGAGTACGGTTTTTCCGCGGGGGCGCCACGACCAATTCCTTGGTCATGCGATCCCGCACGCATACGGTGCGTTTTATCGAGGCAATTCACCGGTTCGATTTCAAGCCGGAGTATTGAGCAATGAGCAGCGACACCTCTCAGGTACGGTACGAGTTTGCCGACCGGGTGGCCCGGATCTGGATCGACCGGCCCAGGGCGTTGAATGCCTTGAACAGGGCGGTGCTGCAGCAGCTTGCGGCGGTGGTGGAGGAACTCGAGCGACAACGACCGCGCTGCGTCGTTTTTAGCGGCAGCGGCGAGCGGGCGTTTGTGGCTGGCGCAGACATTGGAGAGATGGTCGAGATGACTCCTGTCGAAGCGCAGGCTTTCGCCCGTTTGGGGCAGTCGCTGTTCCAGCGCATCGAGGAGTTTCCAGCGCCCGTCATCGCGGCGGTGAGGGGTTACGCACTCGGGGGAGGGCTAGAACTTGCTCTCGCCTGCGACCTCATCGTCGCGTGCGAGGGCGCGCAATTCGGGCAACCGGAAATTACTTTGGGCATCATCCCCGGCTTTGGGGGAACCCAGAGGCTGGTGCGGCGGGTGGGACCGGCAAGAGCGCGCTACCTGGTCTTCACCGGGACACGTGTGCCGGCGGAAGAGGCGTTGCGGATGGGACTGGTGGATCGCGTGGTGCCGGAGGCCGAATTCGATGCCGAAGTAAATGCTTTGGCGCAGCAGTTTGCACACCAACCAGCCTTTGCTCTCCAGCAAGCCAAAGCTGCGCTGCGCGCAGCTTGGACGAGCGACCTGGCCGGTGGGTACGAGCGGGAAGCGGATGCCTTTGCGTTGACGTTCTCGCATCCGGATCGTGCCGAGGGAATGCGCGCGTTCTTGGAAAAGAGGCCGCCGAAGTTCGCCTAAGAATCGGAGGGCGTGGTTGTGTCCTGGCAAGTGTGCTTTTCGACCCCCATCGAAGCCGAGGCCCACGTGGTTCGAGGCTTCCTGGAGTCCCAGGGAATTCCCTGTGTGTTGACGAATCGGCGGTTTGCTTTACAGCCGCTCACGTTTTGTGCCCTCGGCGAGGTCGAGATTCTCGTTCCCGAGGGTTGGCTGCCTACAGCGCGTGCCATGATTCGGCGCCGGTACCGCAGTCGCTTCGAGAGGAGGATAGAGCCCCGTGACTAAGTCGAAGGAAGTGTGGCTCAAGGAACACTACCCGAGAGAGAAGGATCGTCTTCCGCGGTTCACGAGCATTTCGGACCGTCCGATCGAACCACTGTACACGCCGGAGGACTTGGAAGGGTTTTCCTACGAGAGAGATCTGGGTTTTCCCGGCGAGTATCCGTTCACACGCGGCGTGTACCCCAGCATGTACCGCGGGAAACTGTGGACGATGCGGCAGTTTGCGGGCTACGGGACTGCGGAGGATACCAACGAACGCTTTCGATTTCTGCTCTCTCAGGGTCAGACCGGGTTATCCACAGCTTTCGATATGCCCACGCTCATGGGTTACGATGCGGATCACCCTCGGGCGCGCGGCGAGGTGGGGCGCGAGGGGGTTGCGGTGTCGAGCATTTCGGACATGGAAGCGCTATTCGCCGGAATTCCACTCGATCGCGTCACCACCTCGATGACGGTGAACTGTACGGCCAGCATCCTGTTGGCCATGTACTTTGCGGTGGCGGAAAGGCGCGGAATCTCACTGTCGCAGTTGGGTGGTACCATCCAAAACGACATGCTGAAGGAGTTTATCGCGCAAAAGGAGTGGATTTGCCCACCCGAGCCCTCGGTGCGGATCATTGTGGACATGATCGAGTTTTGCACCCGCGAGGCGCCACGCTGGCATCCGATTTCGATCTCGGGCTACCACATTCGCGAGGCCGGCTCGACGGCGGCGCAGGAGCTGGCGTTCACATTGGCGGATGGAATCGGCTACGTGCAGGCAGCCGTGGAACGGGGCCTGGATGTGGATGCTTTCGCACCCCGGCTGTCGTTTTTCTTCAATGTGCACAATGATTTCTTCGAGGAGATCGCCAAGTTCCGCGCCGCTCGGCGCATGTGGGCCAAGATCATGCGCGAGCGCTTTGGGGCGAAAAAACCACAGTCCTGGCTGCTACGCACACACGCGCAAACAGCAGGCTGCAGCCTGACGGCGCAGCAGCCCCTCAACAACATAGTTCGGGTTGCCATTCAAGCGCTTGCGGCCGTTCTCGGCGGGACGCAGTCTCTGCACACCAACTCCATGGATGAAACCCTAGCGCTGCCGAGCGAACAAGCTGTGCTGGTAGCGCTGCGCACCCAGCAAATCATTGCGGAGGAAACCGGCGTGGCCAATTTCATTGATCCCCTAGGGGGCAGTTACGCGGTGGAGGCGCTGACTAATCAAATCGAAGCTGAGGCATGGGAGTACATCCAACGCATCGATGCCATGGGGGGCATCGTGCGAGCCATCGAGTTGGGTTTTCCCCAAAAGGAAATTTCCGAGGCGGCGTACCGTTACCAGCAGCAGTTGGAAAGATGCGAAAAGGTCATGGTGGGAGTCAACAAGTATCAAATCCGTGAAGAACCACCGATCGAAGTATTGCGGATCCCACCGGAAGTCGAGCGGAAGCAAGTGGAGCGGGTACGGGCGCGCAAGGCAGCGAGGAACGGTGCTGCCGTGGTTGCCGCTCTGGATCGCATTCGCCGGGCCGCACGCGAAGGTACGAACTTGATGCCGCCGATTATCGAGGCTGTGAAACAGGAGGTTACGGTGGGCGAAATCTCGGATGTGTTTCGCGAGGTGTTCGGGGAATATCGGGACCCGGCGTATATCTAGCGCGGCCGTAGCCTTTTTGCTGGACGCTGCATCGTTCTGGGCGAACGCAATGGCTCAGCGACGGTTACGTATCTTGATTGCGAAACCCGGCCTGGATGGTCATGACCGCGGGGCGAAGATTATTGCACGTCTGCTGCGGGATGCGGGCCACGAAGTGATTTATACGGGTTTGCACCAAACCCCGGAAATGATTGTCGAAGCAGCGATTCAAGAAGACGTGGACGCTATTGGTTTGAGCATCCTTTCCGGTGCGCACATGACCTTGTTCCCGGATGTGCTCGCCCTATTGCGTGAGCGTGGGGTTGGGGACATTCCGGTGTTTGGGGGCGGCATTATCCCGCCGGAGGACATCGTCGCGTTGAAACAAATGGGCGTGAAGGAAATTTTCCCCCCTGGGACGTCCGCTCAGGAGATTTTGGATTGGATTCGTGCCCACATCGCACCTCGGGGATAATGCCGGAGCAATGGAGTGCCCCTACCCGGAAAGCCGCGCGGAGTCGTGGCCTGTGGTCATAATCGGGGCCGGCCCCGCGGGCACGGCCACGGCCTTGTTTCTAGCCGAGCTCGCGCCGGACCTCGCCTCGCAGACCTTGGTGCTCGACCGCGCGGTGCACCCGCGTTTCAAGGTGTGCGCGGGTGGGCTCATCCCTCAAACAAGACGTTGCCTCAACGATCTGGGTGTGGATTTGAACATCCCCCACGTCACAGTGGCCCGAGCGATCGCGAGGACACCGGTCGGCTCCGTGGAGCACGTGGAAGAAAGTTCCCTAACGGTTGTCCGGAGAGATGAGTTCGACGCTCTTCTGGTCTCGCAGTGCATGCAAAAGGGCGTCAGGGTTCGGCAGGCAGAAAAAGCTCTGGACGTGCGGGAAGAGGCGGATCATGTACGGGTGGTCACGGAGCGCGCCCTGTACCGAGCCAGCATTGTCGTCGGCGCGGATGGCTCCGGCAGCCTCGTGCGCCGGCGCCTCTTCGGGCGGGCCGAGGATACCGTCGGTCGAGCCATCATGAGCGATATTCCGTTGACCGATGCGACGATGTGGGAGCGGGCTGAGGGTCAGTGCGAGTTCGACTTTCGCGCGGTGGCGGACGGATTGCGCGGGTACGCGTGGATTTTCCCCTGTCGAATTCAAGGCGCTTTGTACTGGAATATCGGCGTGTACGCGTCGCAGGCCCAGGGGAGCGGTTTTCCGATGCGAACGCTCCTCGCGAGGACAATGTCGAACGTGGTAGGATCGAGCTCCTCACGCGTGTATGCGTACCCGATCCGGCTATATCGCCCCGGGGTGCGCATAGCTCGTAGGCACGCCCTTTTGGTAGGAGATGCGGCCGGGGTGGACCCCCTAATGGGCGAAGGGATTTCTTTTGCGATGGAGTACGGCCGCGTCGCTGCGGAGACGATCGTGGCCGCGTGGAAACGGGGCGACTGTGTTGTGGCGGAATACCAGCAGCGGGTCGAACAGAGTTGGTTGGGGCGCAAATTGAGACGGCTGAGTTGGCTGGAATCCATGATGTACGGTGCAATGTCGCCTCTGTGGTTTCGGATCGCTACGAGAAACCACAAGCTACGAGAGGTCGGCCTGCGCTGGTACAACGGGGTCGATGGACTGGACCGGATGACCGTCTTTGAAGCCTTGCGCCGGCTAGGACGATCGAGAGGTGCCGGCAACAAGCATTGAGGAAACGAGAGTCGGCAAACCAAAAGGGAGAGGAGCCACCAATGTCGCAGCACCAGCTCAAGTTCGGCGTCGTGCTGCCTTTGCAAAATTTCGCAGATGCACGAGCCGTAGCCGAACAAGCGGATCGTAGTGGATTTTACGCCATCGCCGCCGAGGACCATTTTTTCATGACCGGACTCATGGGGCACGATCGTTTCACTCCTCGGTTGGAGTGCTTCACCCTCTTGAGCGCACTGGCCTCGGTGACCCAGCGCGTCGTTTTGACCCAACTGGTCGCCGCAAATTCCTTTCGGCACCCAGGGTTGACCGCGAAGATTGTTAGCTCCTTACACCACATCAGTGGTGGTCGCGTAGAACTGGGCATTGGCGCGGGATGGTTTCGCGAGGAATACGAGGCCTTCGGTTTCCCGTACCTCCCCCCGCGGGAGCGGGTCGCGCAGTTGGCCGAGGCCGTTACCGTGATCAAGCGGCTCTGGCACGAGCAGGAAGCTTCATTCGAAGGACAGTACTACCGCCTGCAGCGTGCCCCGCACAGCCCGAAACCGCAGCCGCAGCCGCGGGTCATGCTCGGAGGAGGTGGCAAGCCCTTGTTGGAGCTTGCCGCGCAGGAGGCCGACGTGGTGAACATTATTCCTCCGTTTGGAGGAGCGTTGGGTCGCCTGGCCATGGAAAAGACGGTGACCTTCGATTTGAACGCTTTCCACGAGCGAGTTCGCTTCCTCCACAGTGCATGTGGGCGCATTGGCCGGGACCCGAGCGAGATCGAGCTTTCTTCCATGGTGTATGTAGTCATGGGAAACTCGCCTTTTGAGGCACGCAGCTTTGCAGAGGCGATGGCAGCGGCGTTAGGCGTGACGGATTTGCAAGCCGTGTATCGTTCGCCCAACACCTTGGTGGGAACCGAAGCGGAAATCGTCGAAGAAATCCGCAGACGCCGGGACGCTCTCGGCATCACGTATTTTTTCTGCAACTTTGCGGCTCCCGAAATGTTCCAGCGGTTCTGCAAACATGTGTTGCCGAAACTACTGTAGGCCGGAGCACCCCCCAAAGGTTGCGCGAAGGCGCGGAAACAAACCCAAGTGGAGGTGCAGGCTAACGAGTGGCCGCCGCGCAAGACTCCCGGCGGTGTGACCGGATCCGTCCAAGAGCTGCGCGAATGAATGCAAGAAATAAACTAGCCATTGTGCGGAAGTGGTGAATTTCGCGCCACGATCATGCTGGCCCGCGGAGGCGCCCACTGTGACTGTCCTCGATGATCTCGGCCGTCATGTCCCGATCGAGCCGCCGCCCCGACGAATCGTCAGCCTGGTTCCCAGTATAACCGAGTTGCTCTTTTGGCTCGGGCTCGGCGAGAGAGTGGTGGGCGTGACGCGTTATTGTACGGAGCCAGCAAACCGAGTTGCTCGCATCGAAAAGTTCGGGGGAACGAAAAACCCGGACCTTGGAGCGATCGCGAAAGTTGCGCCGGATCTTGTGCTCGCCAATGCCGAGGAAAACCGTATCGAAGATTTCGCTGCACTGGAGGGTGGCGGACTACGCGTTTACGTCACCTTTCCGCGCAGCGTGGTGGGCTTCGCCAATGGCCTAGAGCGCTTAGGAGTTTTGCTCCAGGCATCGATCCCGTGTCGCAAACTTCAAAGGCAAATTCATTGGTCGTTGCGCCAGGTTTCCGCGGGCCCTCCGCCCGTCCGCGCTTTCGTTCCTATTTGGAAGAATCCGTGGATGAGTTTCAACCACGATACCTTCGCTTCGGACGTGTTGCAGAGCGCCGGAGCGATCAATGTGTGTTCCGGCTTCGAGTCGCGCTACCCAAATTGCGATTTGGAACGAGTGGCCAACGCCGATCCTGAGGTGATCTTGCTTCCCAGCGAACCGTACCGTTTTCAGCGTAAGGACCTGCTCGATCTGGCTCCCTTGAGGGGAACCACAGCGGTACGCTCGGGGAGGGTATACTTTGTAGATGGAAAGGCCCTGTCTTGGTTCGGGCCACGCACGCCCGCGGCGTTGCGCTACTTCGCGAACTTGTTGAGGCGCGAGCCCTCACAGTAACGCTGTTCGGTTTCGCTGGACCAAGTACGAGCCCGGTCGGCGGCGCGCCGATTTCGACTTTGCAGGGGGCAACGGGGGCGGGATTCCAGGGGCTACGCTCTGCACGCTCGCCGTAAGTGCTGAACCACTCTTGTACAAACTTTATTGACACAATACTATACTCAGAATATTAGAATTATCATGAAACAACTCGGGTGGGTCATCCCCTTCGTGTTCGTCACGGTGGCCGTTCATGCGCAAGTCGTTTGCAGTGCGGACGAGGTCCGGCAGCGCGAGGCAAGCTGTTCGCTTTCCGGCCCGTGCATCATCAGAGGTTTGCATGCGATTGGGGATGGATGTTTGCTGGACTTTGGAGGGCAGAGCGTGGTGCTGGCGCCCGAGGCGCGCCTCCTCGTGGGGGCAGGAGAGACGGAAATACGAGCAGAAAGCTTGACGATGCGAGCAGGATCCTTGATTGACGCCCGCGGTCAAGGCTCCGTGCCGCCGGCCAACGCGGGCGGAGAAGTAACTCTGAGGGTTCAGCGCAGCGTGGTCATAGAAGGCGGGAGTACGCGCGCTCGAATCGATGCAGCGGGCAACGCCGGCGGGGGAGTGGTTTCGATTGTCGCCGGTGGGGCGGTAGAAATTGGGGGGCGCTTGTTAGCGAGCCACCTGACATCCACCGCGCAGGGCGGTACCTTGCGTATTCGCGCTGGCGATACGGTGTCTATCGCGAGTGGAGCGGAGATTAGCGCCACAGGTGGGTGGCAAAGCTTGGTTGGGGGAGGGCGTGTGGAAATCGAGGCACTCGGGGATGTCCTGGTGGGGAGCGAGGTGAACGTTTCGGGCAGCACTGGAGGTAGCGTGAGCGTGGTCTCCGGGGGCATTGTTCACATGGCCTCGGTGCGGGCGAACGGCAACGGGGTCGAGGGGGATGGAGGTGCGGTGTATGTGGAGGGTTTGCGGGGCGTGATCATCGAGGGAATTCGGGTGCAGGGAAGCGAGGCTTCCGCCACCGCCGGAGGGAGCGGAGGCAGTGTGACGTTGGCAGCGCCTTACGGAAACTTGGAGGTCCGGGGATCCGTGCTCGCAGAAGGAGCACCGCCGGAGGGAAGCGGAGGAGACCTAACTGCAGAGATAGCGGGGTCCATTTCGCTCTCGGCACCCGTATCGGTTCGTGCAAACGGGTCCGCTGGGGCAGGGGGGACGGTGGACTTAACGGCGGGACGCGACATTCGCACTAGGGGGCTCTTAGACGCGAGCGGCGGAATCAATGGGGGGGACGTGTCTATGCTCGCATTTGGAGGTGTAACCCTCGAAGCAACAGTGGATGCTCGTGGGCGGGCGGCAGCCGGGGCGGGTGGTGACGTATCCATTTATGCGGGCGGTATGGTGGACAGTCCGTGGACTTCGGCGGACTTAACAGTTGCGTC
Organism: Candidatus Binatia bacterium; assembly: GCA_026004215.1. Taxonomy (GTDB): domain Bacteria; phylum Desulfobacterota; class Binatia; order HRBIN30; family HRBIN30; genus HRBIN30. The sequence goes on along the minus strand of BPIR01000001.1, from coordinate 527,598 downwards.
CACAGTGGACGTGTCTGGTGGTGGCTGTGGTGCGGACGGCTGCGGAACTGGGGGCGAGGTCACGCTGTTGGGATGTAACACGACGATTTCCAGTACGGGCCGAGTGCTGGCGCGGGCCGCGGGAACTGCCGGGGAAATTGCGGTACTCGGCCGGGAGATGGTGCGAGTGGACGGCGCCGTGAATGCCCAGAAGACAATGTCCGGAGGGGTGGACGGGTCTGTGCGCGTCGCCGTGCCGGCAGGCCGTAACCCTTGGCTCCGGGTTGGCGCAGTTTTGCCGGCGCCCACGATGGAAAGGCGGCCACGTTGTTCGGAAATACGTTCCGGTGATTGTTTGGCGCCTTGCCCGGTTTGCGGCGATGGCGAAACGGCTTTTCCCGAGGAGTGCGACGATGGCAACGCCGTCGGGTGCGATGGTTGTTCGCCGACCTGCGCTTTGGAGCCATGCGACAATGCGGGTGCCTGCCCATTGTGTGAGCCTTCTTTGGGTTGCTTACCCTCCGTGCCTATTCAGTGTACGCCGCCGCCCCCGGGCTTCACGAACACTCCTGAACCCACGCTGGGGTTCTCGCCCACACCCCCGCCGAGTGCGAGTCGCACGCCGGTCCTTCCAACCGCGACCCCGTCCAAATCCCCTAGTCCAACGTTTACCCGGACTGCGACGCCCACAGCGAGCGCGACAGCCACGCCGACGCGGACGTGGACTAAAACGCCGACGCAGACGCCGACGATTACACCGACCCCGCGATCGCGTTACGATGCAATGCTTTTCCCTGTTCGGCCGCTGCATCTGGTTTTGCGAGGGCCGACTCCGGAGACCAGAGCGATTCGCATGCGGTTGAGAAATGTTTCGGAACACGCGCGAGAGCCGGCCCGCTTTCGCCTCTTCGTGGTTTCGACGGACTGCCCGGCTCAAGCGTTCCCGGGTGGAGCGGATTTCGACCCATCTCAGGCCGGCGATCAAGACACGATCGCCATTGCGCCGGGGCAGATTGTGGAAGGGACTCTACCGGTACGATTTGCCCCTGAGGACATCTCTGCGACGGGTGAATACTCACCGTTGCGGTGCCGCATTTTGCTGGCCGCAGAGGCTGACTCGAAGGGCAATGAAGATCCGACGCCCTTCAACAACACGATTGTCGTAGAGGTCAACGTCACCGACCTGAGTGAGCCGAGCCTGGAGCGAGCGCACCAGAGCGTGGTCTTGTCCGCCGCGCCGCGTAGATTCAAGCTTCGCCGCCGTCAGGATATTCTCGAAGGCACGTTGAGAGTGGCTGTGCGTAACGCAGACCGTCTAGACGTCGCCGGACACGCGATCACACTTCTGGTCGGGGAAGGAGATTGCCCGAGCGGGATATTCGGCAAGCCAATCTTCCACCGTCCAAACGTACTGCCTAGCGACAAGGTGATCGTACCAAACAAAAGCGTGCGCGTAGCCCGCGTTCCCGTCCGGCTCGAGCGTGCCACACTTCCGGGAGGCCCAGGAGCTGCGCCTTACCGGTGCACCGCGGTCTTCGAGGCACTGGGCCCAAGCGGTGATCGTGACTTGTCAAACAATCTCACTGCGTTGACGCTCGATGTGTACCTCGAATGAGGGAGATCGCCAAAGACTGGCGCACGCGGGCCTCAGGAGACTCGCTTCGGAAGCTCGGCTTCGGCATCCGCAGTGGCGGTCACTTCGTTACGGTGATTCACGCATTCGAGTGCAAAACGCACGTAGCCCTTGCCGTCCCGCTCAAATTTATCCGTCACCTTCCCTTTGACCCATGTCACATCGCCCATGAAGTTGAAGCGGTGGTAACGGGCGTCGATTTTCGTGATGAAGGCATTGTCGCCGATCCAGTTGGTTACCCCCTGGATCAACCAAGAGCAGCGCTCGGGGCCCAAATCATACGCGCCAGGAAGACCCAGAAGGCGTTGTGTGAAGGCATTGTCCCAGTGGACGCGTTGCGGCGGTTCTGGAACGCCCTGCTCATTGGGAATCATCAAGGCAGGGTGTTTTTCGTAGAGCTGGGCGGCCACCTTGTTACCGACCAAGTAGATGCCGAAATAAGATTCGAAGGCGATCTCCGCAGTGGGTGTGAGCGGTCCTTTGATGAGCGTGTGTGTCGGCTCGCCAATGGTGACATCCTCCCAGTACCGCTCGGCCGTTCGTTGTTCCTTGCGATATTCGTCCATGAAACGGTCGATGTCTTCTTTGGTCCATCGGGCTAACTGGATGTTTCCGTACTTTTTCTTCTCCGCGGTTTTGTCCCGTTCCACGCGGATCCAGGTATCCTGTCGCAAGCCGATGTAGTCGCCGTTTTGGTCGTAATACTTCGCCTCGTAGGTTTGGTAAACCGCGCGCCCGCCACCGAAGGTGCTTTCTTTCTCGCGAACCTCTTTCAAGTAAGCGTCCGCACGAATGCGGTCGCCGAGCATGGGCGGGCGCACCCACTCGTAATACGATCCGGTCCAAATAGAATGGACACCGGGTAAACCTTCGGGTAGCCCACTGTGACCGACCGCACGGAGCGTGTCCATGGTTTGCACGATGATGGGCGGTGCGAGTAGGGTGCCCCACCGGGTTTTCTTGGCATACTCCTCGTCGAGATAGAGAGGACTCAGGTCTCCGATCGCTAAGGCCAGATGGTAGATGGCATCCCGCGTAATCTCGGTTCGCCACGGTCGGCGACCGGTAAAACCCTTGCCAATCCGCGCCCGGATCCGGGCCAGCCCTTCCTCCGTGATTCGTCCGTACGTGACCTCGTTCATATCCGCCTCCGCGCTAACCCTTTGGTGATTGGCCTTTCAACGACTCGGTTTGCGCCGCCTGCGGGCCGAGTAAGCGGTACACTGCCTTCTCCAGCACCTTACGCTGGAGCTCGATTTGCCGTGCCGCGAGCGGTTGGAGTCGAGGTGACATAGACCGAATCGCGTTCAAATTGGTGAAGTACGAAAACACCATCCCGAAGAGGGCCATGGCCAAGTGGGGGAGTTCATCGCTGTCCCAGCCGGCAGTGGCCGCCGCGGCACCAAGAACCTTCACTCCTTCCCGGTACATCGGGCCGAGCCACTTGCCGATCAAAGCGGCTCCGCCGCTGTTTTCGTCCAGCAGGGCTCGCTGGAGAAGCTGCGCCAGATGCGGGTGCCGAGCGAGGTGCTCCAACAATCGCGCCAGCGTTTCCTCCGGGCGCAGCCGGCCCCCGCTCCATGCTTCGCGGATCACCTCCAAGATCGGCCGCAACCCCCGTTCGAGTACGGCGTCATACAATGCCTGCTTGCTGGAAAAGTGATTGTAAAGGCTCGGGGCCGTCAGCCCGAGCTCGCGCGCCAGATCTCGCACCGCGACGCCATCCACTCCTCGGGTGGCAAATAACCTTTCGGCTGCATCGAGAATCAAATCGCGAGTCGAGACAGTTTCCTGAGCCACCGCTTTGGAGCGGCGAGCTTTCCGAACACGGATAGACACAACGATTCCTCCGTACAAAACTAACGTTCGTTCGTCAATCGCCCTGTGCCCAGCGGGGCAGGCGCTTCTCGAGGAACGCCGCAAACCCTTCGCGGACTTCGTCCGAGGCCAGGGATTCGGCGAACATGGCGTAGTCGAGCGGAGGGAGGTGGCGGTTGATGTCGCGCTTGAGCATGGCTCGAGCGCGAGGCGCCGTCTGGCCGAGCTCGTGCAGCAGCTCGTCAACCGCGCTCTCGAAGTGCGCCTCCGGCGCGACGCGTGCGATGAGACCCATGCTAAGTGCTTCCTGGGCGTCGATCTCCCGACAGGTGAAGAGGAGATCTTTGGCTCGAGCGACTCCGATGCGGGTGGCCAAACGGGCTCCCAGGAAACAATCGGCCACGCCGCGCAGAAGCTCCGGCGCGCGAAATCGTGCTTTTTCGGAGGCGATGCTCAAGTCGCTGAATAAAACCAAGTTCAACCCCCCACCATGGCAAAGCCCGTTCACCGCCGTCACGATCACTTTCGGGCATCGCTCGAACTCGGCAAAGGGCAACAAGTCGAATCGATCCGTTTCGCGGTCGAAGTGCGCGCTGCCCTCGTGTTGGCCACCCATTTCCCCGCCGACGCAAAAAAAATCCCCGACACCGGTAATGAGAACTGCACGGACGGCTGGGTTCTTTTCCGCCCATACGGCAGCCCGTTTCAAGCCATGATACATTTCCATCGTCAGGGCGTTTCGCCGGTGCGGCCGGTTGATGGTGACGCGCAGCACGTGATCGGCGAGCTTCGCATCCAGATACTGGCTTCCGAGGTCCACTGCCTGTGAAACCATGACAACCCTCCGTTTAGGCGCTCGCTCTACACGCTCGGGCGGGCTTGGTCTAGCCGCCGGCGAAGGCAACGCGGAAAGGCTCTGCTACGGGGGCGCAGCGCAAGAGAGACTCCTGCACACCAACCACAGGCGTTGGGCTGTGCATGGTTTCCCGGCCGCGACTGCGGTTTTTGTGGGTATTGCCAAGGCACTTCGTTCCAGATATGAACGATCGTTAGTTTATCGGAAGGAGCGAGGGCAGCTCGAATTTAGAGGAGGCGAGGTCATGGCGCGGGAATACCGTTTGATTTCGGCGGACTCTCATATCCTCGAACCGCCACACATCTGGAAGGAGTACATGCCGAAAAAGTTTCACGACAAGGCACCGAAAGTCGTGCCTGACGGCGACGGAGGCGAGGCGTGGCAGTTTGCACCAGACATTCCTCCGGCTCCCATTGGGATCTACGCTTCGGCGGGTCGCAAACACGAGGACATCCGGTGGACAGGTGTGAAGTTTTCTGAGGCCAACCAAGGAAACTTTCATGCCATCCCCCGAATGCAGGAACAAGACGTGGACGGAATTGACGCCGAGGTTCTGTACGGCTCTGCTCGGATGATGAGCCACTTTTTCTCGGATCCCGATCCGGAGTTCCAAATGGCTGGAGTGCAAGCCTACAACAACTGGCTTGCAGAGGAATTCGTCAAGGTTGCGCCGGATCGATTCATCGGCCTTGCCTGCATGCCGGCACTGAGCGTGGAGCATTGCATCCGCGAAATGGAGCGATGCCTAAAGTTGGGGATGAAAGGGGTCTGGCTGAACACAATGCCGAGTGTCGGACCTACGATCCGGCCGGAAGACGACCCGTTTTGGGATGCTTGCCAGGCTCTCGGTGTGGCGGTGCATTTTCACGTACGGGTGATGCGGCAAGTGCAGCGACCTAAACCCAAGGGGGTGCGGGGAGACGACCTCACGGGTTTGGCCACCGTGGGGGCCGCGAACATGATCGTGGATATGCCGGAAATCATTAGTTCCGGGGTGCACGATCGTTTCCCGAACCTCATTTGGGTTGCGGTGGAAACGGGTGCCGGATGGGTTCCGTACATTCTCGAGCAGATGGACGACCGCTGGTGGCGCAATCGCTCGTGGCTCCCGGTGCAGCTCCAGCATCCGCCTTCATTTTACTTCCGGCGGAACTGGCGCATCGCGTTCATGATCGATCACTACGCCGTCAAAAACCGCTACGACATCGGAGTGGACAACATGATGTGGTCCACCGATTACCCGCACCACGGTTGCGATTGGCCAGAAACGCGGCGTGTGGTCGAGGAAATGTTCCGTGGGGTTCCAGAAGAGGAGCGCCGCAAAATGTGCGCGCTCAACGCAGCAAAACTCTACGGCCTGGTGTAAGTTGGGCGAAAAGTGCGGGACTCCATGTTGGTTTGGCTGACAAGCTCCTGCCAATCCTGGGGAGTGCGCACCCACGATTGCTGCCACCGATGGCGGGCCAGTAGCAAGTCGAATTCGTAGCCTACGGTCACTCGAATTGCGTCTGCCTGGCGGCCGAGGGGCGTGGCGACAACGGCGCGGGCCACTGAGACCCCAAGCGCGGGAAGGTCTGGGGTTGGCTCCGGAAAGACCGCCAGAACCTCGAGGTAGTGTGCGTGGGTCTTCGTACCCCCCGAGTTGCGAAAATAATACGTTCCCAGGAAGACCTCCGCTCTGGCCACGCCCTCCACGGCAGCCACCGCTTCTCGAAGCGCAATGACCTGGTTCCAGCGCTGCCCACCCCAAACCCACCATTGAACTGCGCCAAGAGCCGCGCATGAACTCAGCCACGCTGCTCCCGCTGCCAGGGACCATCGCGGCATGGCGGTGGGGGCAAGGGAAACGCAGTCGGTAGCCGAGTCGCGAACCACGAAGGTGCCGAGGAAACGGTCATGCAGCGCCTGGCCCGTGCGCCGGGTGCTCAGGTAACTGGCTAACAGCAATACTCCGTAGCCGACGCTGGCGACCACGAGGAACACGTGCAGGACCAGGGCGATGGCCGGTTGCGCGGGGAAAACGAATACCCCCCTGGTGAGAAAAGGGAGAAGTAAAAGAGCAGCACGTGCAAGGCTTCGCTCGAGCGATAGCGCGGCACCGCTGCTCGTCACTACGCGCAAACCGCACAGGCGTTTGCCCAGGGTTCGTCCGTTGGTGAAGGTGCTGTTTTGGCCCCCGACGTAGGCCAGGAAGAAAAGGGCGCCGATCAGCCGGCCGTTGCGCCCGAGCGCAATGAACTCCTGCTCGTAGATGGCGGCGAGGATTTCTGTAATGAGCCAGAGAAACGCCAAATCCACCGCGCCGGCAAGGATTCGCCGGAAAACCGGGGGATAACGGTCTGGGGTTTCGGTCTCAGCTTGGATGACGCCAGTTCCTTGCACGGGGCGACCCATGGCCCTAGCCGTTGTCATAGGAGCGGTCTCGCTGCAATGAAGCGTGAATCGGGCCCCCGCCCGGTGCTTGCGCGACTTGCTGGGGCTCGGGTAATGGAGGGGCGTGCCGTTTTTTTCCCATCGTAGCGCGCGGTTGTACTATGAAGTGCACGGCCCGCCCCTCGGCGAAGCAACCGTACTTGTGTGGGCTCACGGAGCCGGAGGGAATCACCTGTCTTGGTGGCAGCAGATCCCGGAGTTCTCGAAACGATATACCTGCGTGACGTTCGACCATCGCGGCTTTGGCCTGTCTCGAGAAGACGAGAGAAGCCCAGGGGGAGCAGCTTTCGTGGGAGACTTGCAAGCCTTGCTGGACCATTTGGGCGTGGACAAAGCAGTGCTGGTCGGACAGTCGATGGGTGGTTGGACAAGCTTAGGTTTTGCGGTGCAGCATCCCCAAAGGGTGCAAGCCCTTGTGTTAACGGACACTCACGGGGGACTGACCTCAGAAGCCATTTCGAGTGCCTGGGCTCGAGCCTTCCACCGCCTCAAGGAAGGTTCGTTCTCCTATCATCCAGCAGCCGGTGCCCGGATGGCCCGCGATCAGCCGTGGAAGTACTTTCTGTACTTGCAAATTTCCGGTCTCAACTCGGAACATTCCGTGGAGGAACTCGGCGAGCTTTTAGCTGCCGCTGCTAGCCCGACGCCGGAAGATATCCGGAAGGTGGAATGCCCCGTGTTGCTCGTATGGGGCGAGGAAGACGAGGTCATTCCCCTAGAAGTGGGCCGTGTGGCGGCCAGCTATTTTGCGCGCGGACAGATCCAGACGATCCCCGAAGCAGGACACTCCGCGTATTTCGAACGTCCCGAAAAGTTCAATTCCGTCATCTGGGATTTCTTGCGAGCAACAATTGGCTGAGCTCGGTGCTTTTTCGCGAAAGACGCCACGCGTCCGAGCCCGAAACCGGAGTGCACTGCTCTTGGAGCTAATGCCCCGTTAGGGCTTCCGAAGGAACATCGACGACTCGTGCCGCTTTGTAGGCGAAACGCGGGACTCCACCCCGCGGCACAAAGTGCCAGACCGTTTGGATGGCAAAGCGCTCCCAAAACCTTTGGCGCAAGCGGGCGGCGAGTTGCTGGGCATCTTGGTTATCGGCAAGCTCTACTTGCACGTGCAACTCGTTCAAGGGCCGCTCCGGTCGCAAAATCTGATACTCTGCAGACGGCGTGGAGACCTCCGGAAATTCGTACAGCACAAGGGCGACGTCAATCGGTAACAGGCGCTGGTCAGCGACTTGTACGAGATCACGGGCGCGTCCCTCGTAAAACAAGCGCCGGTGGGTTTCACCACAAGGGCACGGCCGATCGTTCCATCGGACGATGTCTTCGAGGTTGTAGCGGAACAGGAAGTTCTCTTTTTCGAGAACGGTCACGACCAAATGGCCACGCTGTCCATGCCCGCAAAGTTTGCCGGTTTCTGGGTCTATGACTTCCACAATGGCCAGGTCCTCGGCAACGTGCGCGCCGTCGCGTTCCTCGCAGGCGCTGCCCAGCAGCGGGAGCGCCTCCAACCCACTACTCACCATCAGGTACTGCTCCGATGGGTGATCGCCCGCAACCCGCAAATTGAGGTCCACCTCGGGGTCCAGGCCGACGGCGCGGGCCACCTCCGCATAACGAGTCGCCACGTTGCCGAACAAGCGGTAAGCGTCAGGGCGGAGGCGGCGCCACACCTCCAAGACATCCCGAATTTCTTCTTCCGTCCCCGGTGGCCCCGAGGGAACGTTCAAAATGCCCAGCCCTTCGATACCGTGGCTAAAGTGCCAACCGCCTGCGTTGAGGCCAAATGGGTGGGCGTTTGCCAAACACATTCCAGGTCGGATGCCCCACCGCCAGCGCGCCCGATAAGAGGCACGGTAGTCCACCTCCAGATCCTTCCGGGTCCATAGAATCCATGTGGGTTTTCCACTCGTCCCTGTTGACGTGCCCAAACGCACGGCACGCTCTGGAGGAGCACCGCGATAATCGCCAAAGGGCGGGTACGCCGCCTCGTTCTCTCTGAGCTCGTCTTTTGTGGTTACGGGCAGGTAACGGAGGTCGTCTAGGCTCCGCAAGTCTTCGCGGTTGATCCCGGCGCGCTGGAACTTTCGCTGGAAAAACGCAATGGGCGTGTCCCAGATTCGCTGCCACTGCACGTACAATCGCTGCCATTGCAACGCCCGAATTTCCTCGGGCTGTAAGGTTTGGATTTCCGGTTCCCAAAATTTGTGCTGCGTGGCTGCAGGGTCGAGCGGACGAACCATTGCAAGCTCACCTCCTGAGCGAGTCATGTGCCTCCATGGGGTACTGTCTTTCCTGGCCGGAGATCGCAAATCGCTTCACGATACGGTGGCCGGCTCGCCTCTTCGGGAATGTCGGCGACAGGCACAAACTCCACCTGCATTTGCAAGAGAATTGCCGACTTGACGGCCGCTGCGACTCGCTCCGCAAACTGCTCGGGGTCGGCCACGGAGGCGCGTGTGCCGATCTGCAGGCGCACTCGTTCGTAGCGCTCGCCGGCTGGTTGATCGATGACGAGCCGAAATCGCTCCACCTCCCGAAACTGCTGCAAGACGTTATGCAATTGCTGGGGATGAACCAAAACGCCTTTGATTTTGCGGATGGCCCCAACCTGTCCGGCAAAGCGCACCCGCGGGCTCGGTCGGCCACATGGGCAGGGTTCCGTTTCTATCCGGAACGTGTCTCCGGGTGCGTACCGTACCAAGGGCAATGCCCGCGGTCCCAACTGGGTCACGATGATCTCGGCGAGACTCCCGGATGATGCAGGCTCACCCGTCAGGGGATCGAGGAATTCGCAAAATAGATCCTTCGCGTGCAAGTGCATGCCGTCGTGTCGGGAACATTCGCCCGCCAACGGGCCAATTTGCGCTTCCCCGCAATGGTCGAACAATTCGATTCCCAACGTCTCCTGCAGCTCTTGTCGCAACTGCGGGGTGAGCGTTTCCGCGGTCGAAAAGCCCACGCGGTACGGCAAGTTTTGGCGGAGATCCAGCTTCATTTCACGCGCCGTATCGACTAGGTGCGCAAGGAAACTTGGCGTGCCGGCGTAAACGGTTGGTTGCCAGGCGCGTGCGAGTTCGAGCTGCAAATGGCTGGATCCCGTTCCGCCGTTGATCACGAGGCACCCGGCAGCTTCGAAGGCCCGGTGCAAGCGTAGCCCTCCAGGCATAATGTGATACGAGAGAGTCACGTGCACAACCTCACCGGGTTGCACCCCCATGGATCGGATTGCCTCGCGGAGCGTCTCTGTGCCCTGATTCTCTTCGGGCAACCGGGGCAAGAAAATCGGGCCGGGAGAAGTGTGCAAGCTCCCGAACCGAGAGCGGGGAACGGTTACGAACTCTCCAAAAGGGGGGTGTTCGCGCTGATTGGCAACTAAATCAGTTTTGCGGAGAACAGGGACTTTCGTGCGGAATGCCGTGTAGTCCGTGATGTCCGAGGGATGCAGGCCAACCGAGGAAAAGGTTTTTCGGTAGTAAGGACTATGCTCAACGACCCACGCGAGCGTGGCGCGCAGTCGCTCGAAGGCAACCTCTGTGTCGGGCCAGATCATGGCTCACGGTTAACAAACGTTCGTCTTTCGGGTCAAGCACATCGGATGGCCCCTCGGGTACACGGGGAGCATCGGCGAAGAGATCGTCATCGAGCGCGAGCTGTTCGGCCAAAAAGCCCATGCGGTCGGGGTGGATCGAACGTGTCGGCGGCTCCTCGGTCAAAAAGGAAAGCTAACGGGCGGTCGGATTTTCCGCCGTGTCCATCGCAAGCAACCGCGGGTTTGCGATGGCAAGTTTGTCTTTGACAGTGGTTGCGAGGTGCTCCCACAATTCCACTTGCTGGAGCAATTCTTCCATTGGAGCGAAGCGGATGTGTTGGCAGAGTTCGTCCGTCCAAGCGCGGACTTGCTCCTCCACCTCGTCCAAAGAGACAGGTGAAGTGACAGGCTTTTGCAAAAGGCAAGCGAGCCTGTGCCACTCTTTTCGGGTCTGTTCCGCACACAGTGCAAGTTCGCGCTGGGCGATGGCGAGAACGTTGGCAGCCACCCGCGCGTGAAACTGCTTGCGGCCCGATAACGAAGGTACGACTTCCTGCTCCAGAAACAGTTGTACGGCGTGCAGCAGCTCGCGGATCGTAGGACGGTCCTGCATGGTCGTCTTCAATCTGGGGGTCCGACCTCAGCGCCAGTTTTGGAACAAATTCCGGCAGTCGCCAATCCGCCGATTGCTCACAATTGCGCAAGCCAATTGCCGTCTCATGATCGGGCTACCGGAGGCCGAACCTTCGGAACGTACCTCTCCGATACCTGGAACGAGCACGGTTGTACTTGTGAGCTGTGTCGGGCCCTCGGGCCCATGGTACGACCGCTCCACCTCCAAACGAATCGCGCTGGCGTACGTTCCAGCGAGCCACTGTCCCGCGGGCTCGGTGCGGGCGCGAACCTTCTGCGTGACTAAAAGACGGCCGGCTGCCTGATTCGTGCTGAGTTGGCGGAGGTCCGCGCTGCTCGTCGAGAGAACCTCCCCGGCAAAGAGTGGCACCGATACGTAGGGGAGTGGCGGGTCGTAAGACAAACGCAAGCCACGGGTGAAGTCCTCCTCCGAAAGGAGCCACAGCGTCGATCCATCATCTCGCAGCAACACGCGCCCAGTGGCTAGACCATCTTCGCTCAGACTGACTTCGTACTCATTGCCTTGGGAAAGCTTCGTGATGTGCTCCACTTGAAGGGCGCTGGGGCGAAAACCTTCGGGAGAGGGCCGTTCCACCACGAACACGAAATGGTCACGGTGGTTGTGAGGGACGAGTTCGGCAAGCGAGCTCGAAAAAATTGGTTTTCTGGTCACTTGGCCGCACCCAAGTCCGAGAAGCGCGACAAAAACCAAAGTGACTCGCCGTAGCATTGTGGGCATCAAACGGCCTCTCCCTTCATAGCGCGCAAAAGTTCCCATTCGACCTCGGCCGTACGTCGCCCGAGGCTGGCAAGTTCTACGTTGCTCGACCGGCCGTGCAAGTAACTTCGAAACTGTAGAATCGTAATCACGCCCCACTTGAGGTTACCGAGGATTTCCCAATAGCGAGCGCGCTGCCGGTCCACCGGCTTGCCCGCGGCTCGCTCGTAAGCCTGGTAAAAGACTTCCCGCGGCGCAAGGCCGCCAACGGGCAGGTGGTCGTTGCCAAAGCGCCACGATCGCACACACAGCCACCCAATGTCTTCGAGCGGATCTCCTACATGGGCGAGCTCCCAGTCCAGCACAGCTCGCAGTCCCTCCGAACCGAAAATGATATTGCCAACGCGGAAATCACCGTGCACCAGAGTGCGACGATCTTCCGGGACCGCGTGATGTCGCAGCCATCGGAATGCGAGCTCGAAGACGGGATGCGGATCCAATGCCACCGCGCGGTAGAGTTGCTCGAAGCGGTCCAGCTCGTAAAGAGCTGCCGGTTGATGGTCAGGAGGGCGAGGCAAGCCGGCCAGTTCCGGGCTTTGCGGGTCGATGCGATGAATCGCTGCCAGGGCGGACGCTAGTTGTTCCGGCAAAGCCCTCCGGGCGTCTCGATAGGTAGCGTCACGAAGGAGGCGGCGCGGTAAGGTTTCTCCTGCCACGCGTTCCATGACCAAAAACGGCGCGCCGACCACTTCGGGGTCCGCTTCCACCCACAGCACGGCTGGGACCGCAACCCCCGCCTCGGCAGCGCGACGGAGAAGGTGGAACTCCATTTGGCACTGGCCCGGAAGACGGGACCCTGCAGGTTCGGACCGCAAGATGAGATCCAGTTGCTGTTTGTGCCCATTGGTAAAGACTTCGGCATCCACGCCCCACGTTTCGCGCGAAGCACCGCCTGCCAAACGCTCGAGGCGGAGCACCCGCACTTCCTCTGCCCGCAGTCGCTCGGCAAGATAACGAGCTAAGCGCTCCGCCAATTCATCCTGTGACACGGCCCGAGACCGCATAGCAAAACGAGGATCCAGCCGGTACTCCGTCGACTCAACAGCGAAACGACTGCGCGAACCGCGTCACTCGACTCGCACCACTCGGGCACCATTGTCGGGAAGAAACGCAAAGCGCCAGCGCATTGGCGCATCTCCGCTCGGAAGTCGTGGCGCGTAAAACTCTCGATCTACTCGTTGAAAGAACTCGGCGAGGGCCCCGGAAGGCACAAGCTGAACGGTACAACCTCCGAAACCTGCACCAGTAAGGCGAGCTCCAATCGCTCCCGCCTCGGTGGCTACGCGAACTAACACCTCCAGTGCAGGACAGCTCACCTCGTAATCGTCTCGACAACTTTCGTGCGAAGCCTTCATGGCCGCATGGAGGGTGCCGATGTCCGCATTCCATAGGGCACGCTCCGCGATGTCCACACGGTCCGCTTCGGAAAAAACATGGCGTGCACGGCGCAACACGAGAAGAGGCAGATCCGGCGTGAGACCCGGAATGTCGGCGACCAAGTCGTCCACTGTAGCGCCCAGCAGCGCGGCCAAGTCATTTGGAGTCACGGGCCGATCCGGAATTCGTTGCACGAGTAGGTCGAGAAGTTCCCAGCGGCGGAGCGCCCTGGCAGTGCGTTCGATTTCGGCAAGTCGCGTGAATCGTCTAGGCTCCGTCTCGCCAAGCAGCAAAGCCAAGCATCGCGCTGCGACCGCGCATTCGCGCACCCGTTGGTTGTAAGCCTCGCGAGCACCTGCGGATTTCTCTGCTTTCACGAGGCTGTGGCACACGACAATATGGTACCCAGTGGGAAACGGCACAGGGCGAACGCGGACTGGAAAAAACTCGATCCGGAGAAGTTGTTCTCTCTTTCCGAACAGACAACAGGTTTGATCCATTCCGCCGCTCATTGTGCCGACGAAACGCTCGGCCTCGGCAAACTCCTCCGCGAGCGTCAATAGGTTCGCATCCGTGGCGCCATGGGCGGCCAGAAAAGCCAAGCCTGCTCCGACGACGAGAGCGGAAGACGATGACAAACCGGCGCCCGCTGGAACGTGACCTTTCACCAACAAATCCGCCCCAGCCGCGACATGCTCGGATCGAGCGAGCCAGGGTAGCGCGGCAGCTTTGATGTAATTCCCCCAATGCCCTTCAGGATTCGGTCGTAGGGGTTGCGCCAGTGAAAAGGTTACGGGTTCCGTGCCTGGGGCTGTGGACCGAGCCACCACGACGTCGTCCCGGCGGGGCGCAGTGGCAACGAGCATGGCACGATCGATCGCTGCGGGAAGAACCGGGTAGCCATTGTAGTCGGTGTGTTCTCCGATCAGGTTCACGCGTCCAGGTGCTAAAACGACGAAGTGCGGTTTTCGCCCGAACAGCGCGCGAAACTCCTCTGCCACCGCGCGTATTTGCTGCTGTTCGGAGGGGAGAAGACCGCTGAACGGCTCTATGGAGAGCTGCGGGTTCATGCCGACGAGTCCGCGAAGTGCTGTCGTGCGATCGCAAGGGCTTCGGGAGTGCCGAGATCGCTCCAAAACCCCCGAATCGGCATCGCATATACGGGCTCACCTGCGGCAATCATCTGGTCTAACGCTTGAGGAAGTTCGCGCTCGCCCCGTGGCGATATGGGAATTGCTGCCGCGTAGTGGAAAATAAGCGGTGTGTAGATGCCGATACCGGCATTGTTCCAGTATGTCGTGGAGGTGCCGGGTGCGGGTTTCTCGACGATGCGCTGCACTCGACGCCCTGCGTCGAGGTATACAGCCGCACCAGCACAAGGGTCCGCAACCTGATTCACAGCGATCCAAGCGGCGGCTGGGTTGCGCGAAAAAGCCTTACGGAGCTCGAGATAGTTGTCGGGCGAAACGAGAACGTCTCCCCAAGACAGCAAGAATGGTTCGCGCACCAAGGGGTGCGCGAGAAGCAACGCCTCAGCCGTGCCGCGCGGTTCGGTCTGCCAAACATAATCCAGCTTGAGACCTAGCCGCTCGCCGGTATCAAAGTAGTCCACTACTTGTTCTCCGAGGTAGCCGACGACGATCACTGCTCGTTCGATCCCGGAGGCGCGGATACCAACGAGGATGTGCTCCAAGATGGGACGAGACCCGACGACGAGCAAGGGCTTCGGGCAGCGTTGGGTCAACGCTCCCATTCTGGTGCCTTTGCCCGCGGCTAGGATGACTGCAACCACGCCTCTTGCCTAGGCACACACAGGGCGTCGCGCAATGAGCAACTGGGGTCTGTCAAGGTCAGATGAGATCCATCCTCAACCATGCGGGCCCGGGCGGCGGGGCGGGCGGGGCGGGCGAGTGGGTCGAGGTGGCCGCGGGGCACGTGTCGGACGCGGGTTAATCACAGGGGGAGCAGTTGGAGTGAATGTCGGAGTCGGTCGAATGCCAGTGGGCGTCGGGGTCGGCGGTGGTGGTTGCGGGCACGCTGGGTCGGTCGGGACGGGGAAGTTGCCTGTACGGGGAGGGACGGTAACGCTGACAAAACCAGCATTGGATGCGTAATCGTCCTTCTCCTCTAAAAGTAGGTCGTCAGGATCAGCCACATTGACGAGGTAGTACTGGCCTGGCGGTACGCCTCCATCGGATCGGCAGATATCGAGTTCGATAAACTGCTCCGGATAAAAGTCGTCGTAGACATCCGCCCACCCTGGAGAAATGCCCTGGATCCCTTCTTGAACCCCGCAGTTTGCGAAGACTTGCCGGGTGCCATCGTAAAAACCGCGAACGGGTTCGATGTCAATCAAGCAGAAAGAAACCTTGCTGGCGCGCGCCACGATGGGACCATTGTACGGGTCATCCTTCCGCAAGATATACTCGGCAAAGTCGTTCACGTGGAAGTGATTGTGACTCTTGTGAAACTCGAAACTGCCGGCGTCCTTCGTACAGGTTGTCCCGTCGGCTCGCCGAACGATCTGTGTTGCCTTGGTTACCGGCCCGAACGGCGTGCTGACAGTCTTTCCCTCGATAATGAGCGGGCCTTTCCCGATGTTCGCAATCTTTGTGGTGAAATACAGTCGGCGAGCTCCCTGGCGCTCTGCCACACGTGCACGAGTGGGGGTAAGTGCGGTCAAGTCCGGCTTGAGCAATCGCGGGTCATTGGGATCGCACGGCTCTGCGTAAAGGCGATGGGCACCCGCGAAGGCCAAAGCAGCAAACACAAGAAAGCTCACCCGCTTGCTATTCGAGAACCACACCGTTGCCATCCTCCCGACTTTCGCTCGTAAGAACGCCTGGTGGTTACCCCCTATCTTACATTCCACTGAGTTGGCAAGAGCAATTTTTCCACCGAGGTTTGGAGCGGCCGTCCACTATTCTTCGAACGACGCAGGAGGATGTGACTCGCGGAAAGACCTTCTTCCGGACAGAGAGTGCGCACTCGTTTTGCCCTCGGAACCCGCTGCCCTGCCGGATCGAGGCCAGCCGATTGAACTCGCCTCGCAGGGTACAGCACAGCGCGTGGCCAATCTTACGGATTCGGGGAGTCGCCCTTTCGCTGGCGGCGTTGGAGCTGCTGAATGAGGCGCATCCGCAGCGCGTGCCGATCCGCGGGCGAGGCGCCACCCGTAAACAGTGCGACCCAATCGTCATCCATGCCATGGCGATTCGAAAACTCGCGGGCGAGTCTTTGCAAGTCCTCTGAGCGCGGCACGAAGGCCAAGCCGTCGATGTAAGCGTTCAGTGCTCCCGTCGAATCTCCGGTTTGCTCGCGTGCCAACGCGAGGTGAGCCCATGCCAAATCGTCGTCTCTCTGTGCCGCCAGTGCCTTTTCGAGTAGCGCGATGGCTCGCTCTGGATGGCCAGCCAGCCTTTCCGCAACACCAGCGTTCGCGTCCAACGCCGCAATGCTATAGCGATTCACTTGATAAGGATTGGAGAACGCAAGCCACCCTGCGAGGCCAACCGCAAGTAGAACCTGAGGGGCGCACAAGCGGAATTGCTTGCGGGCCGGCGCAGAAAAGGCCGCACCCACAACCTCGCCTCCACGCACCAACAAGAGAAGAGCGAGCGGCAGCCGAAAACGCCCGTTGGTAAACACCGCAGTGCACCAAGCCAGGGTGCTGAGCGCCAAAATCAGTAGCGCGGAATCGCTGGGCCTGTGCCTCCCCTGCGTCGGGCACGCAAACCCAGCGGCGGCAAGGCAGAGGAGCACCCCAAAGGAGATGGGAAACAAGGGAATGGAAAACAGCCAACTGTAGCTTTCCTGCCACTCGACATTGGCCGTGTTCGGAAGTTCGCGGTCCACCAAGGTCCAACGAAACTTTTTCCAGCTCAACCACGCCGCCTCCAAGGGATACTCGCGCCAAAACCGGAAGGCTTCTGTCAAAAACCAGCCGTCGAGGCGCACGGCGTCGTGTCGCGCGGCGAGGCGAGCGCGCTCGACTGCAGCCTGTAACTCCACCGGTGGAAAGGGACTCACCCCATCCGCGAATGGGTTGTTACCGAGCCAAAGGTTCAATCCCAGTCCTGTTGTGTACGGGACCAAGCGACCGGCAACCATGCTGCAAACCAACGAGGCCCCGACCCAACCTGCAGTGACTACGCCGGCAAGGGTTCGCGCAGCCCGACGGTTACCGCGAGCCCACACGTACCCCGCGTAAACAAGGGCGGGAAGCAGGAACTCCGCACGGAAGAAAGCGGCCAGCAGCCACAGTGCCGCTGCAGGCGCCCAGCGCTGGCGGACCGATAGGATCACCGCCGCGGTGACCAAAAGCAGAGAGATTGTGGCGGGCAAGATCTCGCCCGTGAAATACACGAAGGGACCATACGCTGCGGCGAGTAAGCCCGTGGCCCATGCGGCGCCCACGATACCATTGTACGCCGCAAGTGCTGCCAGGAGCACGCACTGCAATGCGCCTGCCACCGCCTGGACCACCCGCACCGCCTGCGGGTCGCTGCCATGCAGCGCGTACACGAAGGCGACAAAATATGCATAAGCGGGAGGTTGGTCGAACGGCGGCAGCGGAGCGTTCCGGTCGAGAATGGCCTGCGCCCACCCGTGATACCTCAGGGGGTTGGTTTGCAAAATCACCGCGCCTGGACTCTCGCGTACGGAGTCCACGTACGCCAAGCGAATGAGGAGAGCGACTGTAAATACAACGCCGTACAGTGCGATGCGCTCGTGTTTGCCGCGTTTGTTTTTCGACCGCCTTCGAGCTCTCGGCATGCGGGTAGGCTCTCTAGAGAAGGAGGTCGCAAGCGAACAACGCCCCCGCGGCTTTGCAGCCTTGGTGGCGCGCGAAAAAGCGGCGGTACTCGACCTCGAGGTGCAATCCAGTGCCGGCCAATGGGAAGATTTTGGATGACCGGCACGAGTCGCACCTGCGGCCAGCTCCTATGCCGCGTCTGACCAATTGTCGGAAAGGGTTGTGCGCCGACCCTGAAGCGTGGTGGGTGCGTTCTGGAGCTGACAGTATGGCTCGGGGTTTGATATGCGGCCCCGCATGGCGAAGCTTCTGGTAGCCGGTGCCGGGGCGATCGGTTCGGTGTTCGGCGGGTTCCTGGCCAATGCTGGCCACGACGTCTTACTACTCGGGCGCGCGCAGCACATGGAGGCGGTGGAGCGGGAGGGATTAGAGATACGCGGTATCTGGGGACGACATCGCTGTTCATCTCTTCGCACTGCGACAGCTCCTGGTGAGTGGAATCATTCGTTCGATGCCGTCTTGCTGACGGTGAAAAGTTACGACACGGCCTCCCTCGCACCGCTAGTTCCGCGCTGGCTCAAGCCACAAGGTTACGTCATTTCGCTACAAAACGGTTTGGGCAACCTGGAAGCATTGGCGCAGCACGTGCCGGCAGAGCGTGTGTTGGGCGGGCGGGTAATCTTTGGTGCGGTTGTGAGCGCGCCTGGCGTAGTGGACGTGACGGTGTGCGCGGAGCCGGTGCGGATCGGTGCGTTCGTACCGAGTGCCCCGGAAGCGGAAACGGCGGTCAGACATTGGGTGGCGACCATCTCTGCCGCGGGTATCGCGGCTTTGCCTTGTGACTCCATCATAGCTGAGCTCTGGAGCAAAGCCTTTTACAACGCAGCGCTCAATCCGCTCGGAGCTTTGTTGCGCAGAACATATGGAGAGCTTGCGGCACACCCGGAAACCCGTGCGGTGATGAATTTGATCATCGCCGAGGCTTTCGAGGTTGCACGAGCGGAGGGGGTCCCACTGCAATGGGGGAGCGCGGCCGAATACCAGGAACACTTTTACCAACGGCTCGTGCCCCCCACTGCCAATCATCGCTCTTCCATGTTGCAGGACCTCGCGCGAGGCAAGCGGACGGAGATTGACGCCATCAACGGCGAAATTTGGCGGCGCGGAGAGCGGTTCGGCGTTTCCACAACGGCGAACGCACTGCTGACCCGGCTCATTCGCGCTGCGACATCGTAGGAGGCGATAGGAGAGATGACATTCGAACTCGCGGAACAAGTTTGGCGCGCGATCCGCGCACACGCCGAGGAGACATATCCAGAGGAATGCTGCGGTCTGGTGGTGGTGCGTGAGGGCTCCCCTCGAGTTGTCCGCGTCCGGAACGTCCAAAACGAGTTGCATGCGCGGGATCCCGAGGCGTTCCCCCGCACCGCGAAAACCGCTTACAGTATGGACTACGAAGAAGTGGCGCCACTTCTGGAGGACGCCTATCGCGGAGCCATCCGGATTTTGGCCTTCTACCACTCGCATCCGGATCACGATGCGTACTTTTCCGCCGAGGATCGCGCGGCCGCCGAGGGTTGGCTCGATGACCCGAACTACGCTGCTGCGGTGCAATTGGTGGTCTCTGTGCGAGAGGGCAAAGTTGTCGATGTGAAGGCGTACGCCTGGAGCCCGCAGCAACGAGATTACGAGCCGGTTGCGTTACAAATTGCCGGCGCCTGATCACTCTCCCTGGTACTTGAGCTCCCTCGCTGCGCGTGGGGAGCCTGGAGAGAAGTAGGGTGAGGGTCCGCTTCTGGCTAAGCGGCCCCTCGCCATCCGCCATTGGCCATTCGCCCTTCACCGCTCGCTGTTCGCCACTCGCCATTCCGCCCTCACCCAGCCTGCGGCCGCTGGGCAACCGCATTTGCCCGTTCAGCATTACCCCGAACAAATATGGCCGGTCCTGAGGGACGTGGGTGACCAAAGGCCCGCAGGACTGGGTGGGGTCGGATCCGTGCGGGCGGAGTCAGCGGCGATGGCGGTTGTCGTCGGTGGTGGTTTCGGCCGCGGCGGGCCTGGATTGTGGATGGCGGCACAACATGATGCGGACGGTGTCGGGGCGAACGATGTTGGTCCGTTGTAGGGGTGACCCTTGTGGTCGCCCCCTCTGCGTTTCCGGGATAGGGCTCGGGTGAGGGTGTGCTTCCGGCCAGGTGGTCAAATGGCCAATCGCTATTCGCCATTCCATCCCACCTTCGATCGGCCGACGTCTGGCTGGAGGGGAGAGAAATCTGGACTTCACGGGCAAGGGCAACGTGGCAGGCGGCCGCTTGACAAACAAACGTTCGTTGGGAAACAAAGCCGCTGATGGATTTCTCGTTTTCGGAGGAGGAACTGGCATTTGCGGCCGAGGCTCGCGCGTGGTTGGAAACCCATGTACCTGCGGCGTGGCGTAAGGATCACATGTGGACCCGTTCGGACGACGCACTGTGGGTTGCCATTGCGCGTGATTGGCAGCGCATGCTGTACGAAGGCGGGTGGGCGGCGATCAGTTGGCCAAGGGAGCTGGGGGGGCGGGGAGCCACGGTAGTGGAGCGTTGGCTCTTTGAAGAGGAGCTCGATCGCATCGGTGCCCCGCGACCCGTTGCGAGCAGTGGGGCGGTGGACCTAATCGGAACGGCGCTTCTCCGCCACGGGACGGAGGCGCAAAAGAAGCGGTTTATCATCCCTCTTCTTTCCGGGGAGGAGCTCTGGTGCCAAGGCTTCTCGGAACCCGGTGCCGGGTCGGACCTCGCCTCGCTGCAGACCCGGGCAGAGCGCGACGGCGAGCATTTCGTCGTCAACGGCCAAAAAGTGTGGACGAGTCACGCGGATCTCGCGGATTGGTGTTTTCTCCTGTGCCGCACAGAGCCAGAACAGCCACGACATCGCGGGTTGAGCTTGTTGCTCGTCAGCATGCATTCGCCTGGAATTACCGTGAGGCCCTTGCGACAGATGACTGGCGAAGCCGAATTTTGTGAGGTTTTTTTCGAAGACGTGCGCGTTCCTCGGGACAGCCTGTTGGGGGAACCCGGCCGCGGATGGGAAATCGCCATGGGCATTTTGGCTCACGAGCGTGGGCCCGTCTGGACGTTCACCTTCCAGCGCAAGATCCAAAGAAGTTTCCACCACGCTCTAACGCTCGCTTGCCGTCGCGGCGGCTTGCGGGATCCGCTCGCGCGGCAGCGCTTGGCTCAGACATGGATCGAGGTGAAATTACTCGAGCTCATGGGATTCCGTAGCATTACGCGGCTCAAGCGTACCGGACAGCCCGGCACCGAGAGCTCGATCGAAAAAGTGTTGGGCAGCGAAACAGACCAGCGGTTGCAAGAGGTTGCGTGGGCGCTTTTAGGCAGCCTTGGCTTAGGAGCTGCGGTCGGGTGGGAGGAATCCTGGCATCGAGTCGTTCACGAGTATCTTTATGCGCGGAGCGAAACCATCATGGGAGGCACGTCGGAAATTCAAAGGAATTTGATCGCGCAACGCTTGTTGGGCCTCCCACGAGGATAACGCCGGGAGCGCTGGAGTATTGTAGGGAGGTAGCATGTCGGAATACGGTTTTTGGCGATTCGCGCAACGTTGTCCGGAACGTCTCGCGCTCGTGGAGGCCGATGGCCGCCGCTGGACTGCCGGAGAACTTTTGGCTCGTGCGAATCGGCTCGTTCACGGTTTGCGCCAGGAGGATCTGCAAAAAGGGGATTGTATAGCGGTGGTGCTGCCGAACAGCGCCGATTTCATCGCTCTCTATTTGGCGGCCGGCCAGGCGGGCTGGTACCTCGTGCCCATCAACACGCACCTGACCGGGCCCGAGATCGCGTACATCTTGCAGGACTCCGAGGCAAAGGTCTTTGTCGGTTCGGAACGCTTTGCGGCTGCGTGTGTCCGTGCGGCGGAGGAGGCCGGATTGGCGCCCCACCGTTGCTTTGCACGCGGTCGGATTCCTGGTTTCCGGGCGATCGAGGAATTGGAAGCCGGCCAGCCGGACTCGTTGCCCGACGACCGTAGCGCGGGGCAGGTGATGAACTACACCAGCGGCACGACCGGCAAGCCGAAGGGCGTGCGTCGCCCGCTGTCCCCGTATGATCCGGATACAGTGTTCTCCATGTACGCTTGGTTTCTGGCCATGTTCGGCATCCAAGCGGAAAACGACAACGTGCACCTCACCGGCTCGCCACTGTATCACACGGCTGTGTTGCTGTTTGCCGGGGCGTCGTTGCACTTTGGCCATGCGGTCGTGCTGATGGACAAGTGGACACCGGAAGGCTGCTTGCAAGTGGCCGAGCGATTCCGGGCCACCACAACGCACATGGTGCCGACTCAGTTCCACCGATTACTGGCGTTGCCGGACCAAGTGAAATCGAAGTACGATGTGTCCTCCTGGAGGCACGTGATCCATGCGGCTGCACCGTGCCCGGTGGACATCAAACGCCGGATGCTCGAGTGGTGGGGACCAGTCATTTACGAATACTACGCTGCGAGCGAGGGCGGCGGCACGATCGTGACACCGGAGGAATGGCTGCGCTACCCCGGTACTGTCGGCCGTCCCTGGCCGGGAGCAGAAATCCGCATCCTGGACGACGAAGGCCGCGACTGCCCACCGGGAGTGCCTGGAACGGTGTACATGAAGCTCGGCCAAGCGGATTTCGAGTATCACAAAGACAAGGCAAAGACCGAGGCGAACCGGAGAGAGGGATTTTTTACCGTCGGAGACGTGGGTTATTTGAACGAAGATGGCTACTTGTTTTTGTGTGATCGCAAGATCGACATGATCATTTCGGGTGGTGCGAACATTTACCCAGCAGAGATCGAATCTGTGTTGCTCACCCACCCGAAAGTCGCCGACGCGGCTGTCTTTGGGATTCCGAACGAAGACTGGGGAGAGGAAGTCAAAGCCGTAGTCGAGCTCGCGCCAGACGTTCAGCCGAGTGCGGCAGTGACGGAGGAACTTCTTGCATTTTGTCGGGAGCGGCTCGCCAGTTATAAGTGCCCGCGGAGTATCGATTTCATTCAGCAAATGCCTCGGGATCCGAATGGTAAGCTCTACAAGCGCAAGCTTCGCGATCCTTACTGGGAGGGCCGCGATCGCAAGATCTAGGGAAAAGCTGAATTAGAGCCCGTTAGACTGCGGCCGTGGGGCCGCCCGAGACGAGTACCGCGTAATCGAGGCGTGAGGTTGGATCCTCGGGGATAAAGCGCAAACGGGTACGGTGTCGGGGAACTGCAGGAATCCTTGCGATGTCCTGCAGGCAGCGAGAAAGCGCGCCCTGGCCGATTCGAACGGCCGACCCCAAGATTCGTAGTCTTGTGCTCTATCCAGCTGAGCTAAGGGCGCGTGGATGTTGGGAACGCGACGCGTCTAGCTAACATGGGCACTTGGGCGCTGCAACCGGACCGCCAGGTTCGCACCGGCCTGGCGAGCACGCGAACGAGGTCGCTCAACGTGGCAGAGGGGCGGGCGTGCCGGTTTGCCACAGTCTGGGGAGGACGTGCCGGTAGTATTCGAGCCCGGACCATACGGCCACGACAAGTGCCAGCCAGAAAAAGTACATACCGACCGAGAAGAAATCGATCCCAAAAAACGGATAGTGCAGAAGTAGGCCGTGGAGGGCGAACATCTGCAGCACCATCTTGTATTTTCCAAGAGTCTCGGCCTCTACGATTACGCCTTGCGCCAGTGCGACGGCGCGCAAGCCGGTGACCGCAATTTCCCGTGAAATCATCACCGCGACCGCCCATCCGGGGACATGAGGCGTACGATCCATGGCAACCAGCATGACGAGAACGGCTGCCACGATCAGCTTGTCCGCGAGCGGGTCTAGGATCTTCCCGAGCGTGGTGGTCAGCCCGTAACGGCGAGCCAAATAACCATCGAGAAAATCAGATAGGGATGCCAGAAAAAACGTGGTGGTAGCGGCGAGAGCAGCGGTCGGTCCCGGGTCAGTCAAAAACGCGACCACGGCCGGGATGAGAAGAATGCGCAGGACCGTGAAGAAGTTCGGCCAATTCGCGAGCTCTCTCCACAAGGGCGTGTGTCTCTTCCCTCAGTTGCGTTGGGCGTAACGATCTCGCAAGTAGCGGTCTCGGAAGCTCAACACTCGGGCCACGTACTCCCATGTTTCGGGGTACGGCGGGACACCTCCGTGCCGATCGACCGCCGCCTCTCCGGCGTTGTACGCAGCCAACGCCAAACGCAGGTTCCCGTTGAACCGATCCAAAAGGTAACGCAAGTGGCGAACGCCGCCATCAATGTTTTCCCGCGGATCGAAAACGCGAAAGACGCCGTGGCGGCGTGCCGTCGCGGGCATGAGTTGCATCAAGCCCAGGGCTCCCTTCGGAGAGACAGCGTCGGGAACAAAGTCGGATTCCGCACGGATCACCGCTTTGACTAGGGCTACGTCCACCTGGTGCCGCTCCGCGGCCTCTCGTACAATGGTTTCGTAGGCCTTGTACCGATTGGGATCCGCATAACGCCGGCCCCAGCTAGTCCACCGAGCTGCTCGCCACGACTCTTTCTCCGAACGGTAGAAACGATATCTTGGCTCAGCGGGCGCATTGGTGAAATGCAAAACGCCGCGGGCGTCGCGATACACGTAGATGTCGGCATTGGCGCAGTCTGCCAGCGCCAGCCCGGCTGCGAGCAATACGGCCAACCTCCCGATTCCGAATCCCCGCATGGCTGCCACACTACTTGCAGCCGCAACTCTGGTCAATCGAAATGTGGTCCGTTCGCGCGACCGCAAATGTTCTGTGCCGTTCCATTCCTGTGCCACGGTTTCCTGCCGGCCGCCACACCGCCGGGCGCGCTGGGCCGAATAAAATGCCGGATGCAACCTGCGAGAGGTTGCGGTCGCCGTGCGACTTCGGCTGCCCCGCTGGCGGCTGGATGCACCCTCGTTCCTCCCCGCGTGTGCTTCGCTCTGTCCGACTCGGTGCGAGCGGCAGCTCGCCGTGTGCGGTCAGCTTGGTCGTAAAGGTGTGTGTTGACCAGCTCCTGCGTGGTTCCTTAAAGTAGCCGCGTTCTTCTTCATGAGCCCGAGCAAGCGGTACGTCTGCATCCACGGACACTTTTACCAGCCCCCGAGGGAAAACCCTTGGCTGGAGGTAATCGATCGGCAGGAATCAGCGGCACCCTATCACGACTGGAACGAACGGGTGACTGCTGAGTGCTACGAACCGAATGCTGCGGCTCGGGTGCTCGACCGCAAAGGTCGCATTTTGAAGCTTCGCAACAACTACGCGGCCATTAGCTTTAATTTTGGGCCTACGCTCCTTGCGTGGCTGCAGCGGACGCACCCGGAGTTGTATGGACGCATCATCGACTCCGATAGGGAGAGTCAGCGCCGGTATGGCGCCGGCAGCGCGATAGCGCAGGTATATGGCCACGCCATTTTACCTTTGGCCAGCCCGCGCGACCAGATAACGCAAGTGCGTTGGGGTATCCAAGACTTTTCCTTTCGCTTTGGCCGGCCGCCGGAGGGAATGTGGCTGCCCGAAACGGCTGTGGACGAGGCTTCGCTCCGTGTTTTGGCGGAGCATGGGATCCGCTTCACGATTCTCGCGCCTCATCAGGCACGCCGGGTTTCCTACGGCGGGGGCGCTTGGCACGATACTCACGGCGAGGGGATCGATCCAACGCGACCGTATCTCTGCGACCTAGGACAAGGGCGGTCGATTGTGGTGTTTTTTTACGATGGTCCAATCGCGCGCGGGATTGCGTTCGAAGGTTGGTTGCAAGATGGCCGTGCCCTTGCAGCGAGGATCGTCAGCCGGGCAGAGGGCATGCAGGAAAATGGCATCCTTCACGTCGCAGCGGATGGGGAAACTTACGGTCATCACCATCGCTTTGGTGAGATGGCACTGGCTGCGGCTCTGGAAGCTTTAGAAAATGACCCGCGCATCCGCCTCATCAACTACGGCGCGTACCTGCGGGCAGTAGAAGTGCGCGATCGCGTCGAGATTCGCCCGTTCACGTCTTGGAGTTGCGCACACGGGGTAGAACGCTGGCGCTCAGGGTGCTCATGTCACGCGGGACATCCTTCGTGGGACCACGCGTGGCGCGAACCGTTACGCGAAGCGCTGGACTGGCTCAAGGCCAAGCTCGATGTGCTTTTCGAGCAGGAGGCCGAGAAGTGGCTCACTGATCCCTGGGAGGCACGCGACGCCTATGTGTCCATTTTGCTTGCGCGCACGGGCGACCAACGCGACCGCTTTTTACAGGCCCACGCACGCCGCGAGCTCGATCCGTCGCGGCGCGTACAAGTGTGGAAACTGCTGGAGATGCAGCGCCATGCCTTGCTGATGTTCACGAGCTGCGGCTGGTTTTTCGACGACCCGAGCGGGTTGGAAACCACTCAGGTTTTGACTTACGCCGCCCGTGCCATGCAACTTGCCGAGGCTTTCGGGCAGGCCTTGTGCGAACCGTTTTTACTCCGACTCAAACCCATGCGGAGTAACCTCCTCCAGTACAAGGACGGCGCCGAAATCTTCGAACGGCTAGTGCGACCACGCATGAGCACTCCGATCCGAGTGGTCGCCGACTACGCTTTGAACGCACTGCTCGACCCGCCGCCGCTGGTACACAGGCGATACGTGTACGAGTTCGCTTCGCTCGAGAGAGTGTTCGATGTCGGAGGCACGCCGTCCTTTGTGGCCGGTCGAGTGGAGCTTCACGATGAGCTGACGGAGGAGAAAAGCACTGTAGATTACGGGGCCGTGCACCTCGGCGGGCACGATTTTTTCTGTGTCGCCGACATGGCAGAGCCGCGACGCGACACGGCATGGCGCCAGCACTTGCTGGCAACGTTCCGCACCCGGACGCTCATGGACGTGTTGGCGGAACTCCAAAAGGGTTTTCCCAATGGCCATTTCACCCTCGGCGACATGTTCGTCGATGAGCGGCAGCAAATTCTCGAACGGGTGACCGGGGAGATGCTGGAGCGTGCGCGGGCGTTTTACAGGCGGATTGTTACCGACAACCGGCGGCTAATCGAGTTCTTGGTTCACCACGGCCTCGAAATTCCCGAGGAGTTGCGGATGGCGATGCGTCTGGTCGTACAGCGCAGTTGGGTCGAGCGCGCCCAGGAATTCGTCGAGGGAAGAGCCTCGCTCGACGAGCTTGCCGCGGTAGGGGACGACGCGGCCCGTTGGGGCATCGAGCTGGAAAAGGAGGCCACCGCGCAGGCTTTTGGGCGAGCACTCGCGGAGGCGGTTGCCTGTATTTGGCGAGGCCCGGCACAAGACTGCTACGAACGCGCACGCGCCTTGCTGGAAGCGAGTGGACGTTTGAATGTGCCGGTGGACTTACGGTGCGCGCAAAACTTGTTCTACACGTTCTGGCAGGAAAAAAGCGACAAATCTCTTCCGATCCCCGGCCACGCCATAGAGGAGTTGGGGCACGCCTTGGGGTTTGCGGTGGGCGGCGACGATGAGACGGATGCTTCCTAACTTGAACTTGACGAGCGATCTGGCCTGGGGCATCAAGACCGTTCCCCTGGCCCGAACAGCCCGCGTCCGCTGGGTCGCCGGCCAGAAACGAAACTCAGTTGAAGGAAGGGAAGGGCGATGGGAACTGACGTAGAACTCGAATCCGTGTTGCGAGAACGGCGTGTGTTTCACCCTCCGGCGGAATTCAGCGCCAGAGCCAACTTGACGCGTGCAGACTACGAGACACGCCTGCGGCAGGCGCAACAGGACCCAGAGGGGTACTGGGCGGATGTCGCTGGTGAGCTGGATTGGTTCGTGCGATGGGAAAA
Source organism: Candidatus Binatia bacterium (assembly GCA_026004215.1). Classification (GTDB taxonomy): domain Bacteria; phylum Desulfobacterota; class Binatia; order HRBIN30; family HRBIN30; genus HRBIN30. The sequence continues at coordinate 500,030 of BPIR01000001.1, read as the reverse complement.
GGTGCTGGATTGGAAGCCCCCGTTTGCCAAGTGGTTTGTCGGCGGCTCGACCAACCTCGCCCACAACTGTATCGATCGCCACCTGAAAACTTGGCGGCGCAATAAGGCGGCCATTGTTTGGGAAGGTGAGCCGGGGGAGACAAGAGTACTCACGTATCACGACCTGTATCGCGAGGTTTGCCGCTTCGCCAACATGCTGAAGTTGCTCGGAGTCCAAAGCGGCGATCGCGTTGGTATTTATCTGCCACTCGTGCCGGAAGCGGCAATCGCCATGCTGGCATGTGCCCGAATCGGCGCTGTACACAGCGTGGTGTTTGGCGGTTTTAGTGCCGATGCCTTGCGCAGTCGATTAGTGGACGCACAAGCCAAAGTGCTGGTGACCGCTGACGGTGGGTTCCGGCGCGGTGCCATCGTGCCATTGAAAGCCAATGCCGATGAAGCCTTGCGGGACGCACCTTCAGTCGAACACGTCATTGTGCTCCGCCGCACCGGAGAAACCGTGGCGATGAAAGGGGGTCGGGATCGGTGGTGGCACGATTTGGCGGAGAAGGTGGATGACGAGTGCCCTGCTGAGGTGCTCGACGCGGAACACCCGCTTTTCATCCTGTACACGAGCGGCACCACTGGTAAGCCCAAAGGCGTCGTGCACACCACTGGCGGATACATGGTGCACACCTACATCACGGCAAAGTGGGTGTTCGATCTGAAGGACGAAGACACCTACTGGTGCACTGCGGACGTGGGCTGGGTCACCGGTCATAGTTACGTCGTTTACGGCATTCTTGCGAATGGCGCGACCACCCTCATGTACGAGGGAGCCCCCAACTATCCGGAACCGGATCGCTTTTGGCAAATTGTCGACAAGTACGGAGTGACGATTTTGTATACCGCGCCCACGGCGATCCGAAGTTTCATGAAATGGGGGCGGGAGTGGCCGCGCAAGCACCGGCTGTCGAGTTTGCGCTTGCTCGGGACCGTTGGCGAGCCCATCAACCCCGAGGCCTGGGTTTGGTACCATGAAGAGATCGGCAAGCGCCGCTGCCCGATCGTGGACACATGGTGGCAAACGGAAACGGGCGGAATCCTCATTTCGCCGTTGCCGGGTGTGACGCCAACGAAACCCGGTTCCGCAACGCTTCCGTTTCCCGGAATCGAGGCCGATGTCGTGAGCCGCGAGGGTACACCGGTGGCACCCAACCAGGGGGGATACTTGGTCATCCGCCGGCCCTGGCCAGGAATGATGCGCACGATCTATGGGGATCCGGACCGGTACGTGCAGCAATACTGGAGCCAGATTCCCGGCGTGTACTTCACCGGAGACGGGGCGCGCCGAGACGAAGACGGCTACTTCTGGATCATGGGCCGCATCGACGATGTGGTGAACGTAGCCGGCCATCGCCTCGGGACGATGGAGGTGGAAAGCGCGCTTGTGAGTCACCCTGCTGTTGCGGAAGCAGCCGTGGTCGGTCGCCCGGACGAAATTAAAGGCCAGGCGATTGTGGCTTTTGTCACACTGGAGGCGGGCCACAAGCCTACCGAAGAGCTCCGTCTCGAATTGCGCGATCACGTTGCCAAAGAGATCGGCGCATTTGCGCGTCCGGAAGAAATTCGCTTTACAGACGCGCTGCCGAAAACACGTTCCGGAAAGATCATGCGCCGCCTCTTGCGGGACATCGCGGCCGGCAAGGAAACTGTAGGGGACACGACAACGTTGGAGGATCTGAGTGTGCTGGCGCGGTTGCGGGAAGAAGAAGAGTAGCCGCCGAGCATAGGTGGGGATGACCATCGCCTGGTTAGAGCATTAGGGAAAAAGCGTGGCTCTTCGCGTCCACAACACACTCTCTGCTCGCTTGGAGGAGTTTGTTCCGCTGAATCCTCCAAAGGTCGGTATGTACGTTTGCGGAGTAACGGTATACGACCGCTCCCACATTGGCCACGCACGCGCCTTGGTGACCTTCGACGTCATCTTTCGTTACCTGAGATCGCGTGGTTACGATGTTACCTTTGTGCGGAACTTTACCGACGTGGACGACAAGATTATCGCTCGGGCTCAGCAGGCCGGCGTTTCTACTGCGGAGCTGGTAGCGAGCAACCTGGCCGCCTTTGAAGAAGACGTGCAAGCCCTCGGTTGCTTACGACCTACCTATGAGCCTCGTGCCACCGAACACATTGACGACATGATCGCACTTATCCAACGCCTGATCGACCGCGGGCTCGCGTACCCTGCCAATGGCGATGTGTACTTCTGCGTCGAGAAATTCCCTGGCTATGGAAAACTCTCCAAGCGCCGCTTGGAGGACATGATCGCTGGAGCCCGCGTCGAGGTCGATGAGCGCAAGCGGCATCCGATGGATTTCGCCCTGTGGAAGGCGAGCAAACCGGGGGAGCCAGCCTGGGCGAGCCCGTGGGGACCGGGCCGACCCGGATGGCACATCGAGTGTTCCGCCATGGCAGCCAAGTATCTCGGACAGCCGTTCGACATTCACGGGGGTGGTGCCGACCTGATTTTTCCTCATCACGAAAACGAAATCGCTCAGTCCGAAGGCGCATACGGCTGCGAATTTGCCCGGTACTGGCTGCACAATGGTTTGGTGACCATCGGCGCCGAGAAGATGTCGAAATCGCTAGGCAACTTCATGACCGTTGCCGAGGCAGTGGCGCGCGCGGGTGGCGAGGCGGTCAGGCTGCTGGTGTTGGGCACTCATTACCGAAGCCCGTTGGAATTCGTTCCGGAGCGGCTCGACGAGGCGGCAAGAGCTCTCGGTCGGTTGTACGAAACCCTTTACCGTGTGGACGCGGTGAACCGAGATGGGGGCGCGAAACCGGATCCGCACCGCCTCGAAGAGTTTCGTGCCGCAATGGATGACGATTTCAACACGGCTCGCGCCCTAGCCGTACTGTTCGACACTATCCGCGATCTCAACCGCCTCCTCGACGAGAAGCGGACGGAAGACCTGGGACCGATCCGAAGTGCCGTGCGAGAAATGGGATCTGTTCTGGGCGTCGGCGGCAACGATCCAACTGTCGTGCTGGAACAGGAAAAGGAACGCTTTCTTTCCAGCCGGCAACTGAGTCGGACTTATGTGGACGAGAAAATTGCCCAACGTGCTGCAGCGCGCCGGCGCAAGGATTTTGCTTTGGCCGATCAAATTCGTGAAGAATTGCGCGCACAGGGGATCGTTCTCGAAGACACTCCCAGCGGCACAGTTTGGAAGGTGGCTCGCTAGCATAGTTCCTCTCGAACAAATTGCCCGGGAATTCTAGAGAGCCCGCGCCACTGGGGACGGCGATGAAAAGCCGACCAAGTTCGCTGGCGGAGGGGTTCGCGTTCCGATGCGAGATGCGAACCCTGACCGAAGAAGCGCGCCCGGAGAGATTCGAACTCCCGACCTACTGGTTCGAAGCCAGCCGCTCTAGTCCAACTGAGCTACGGGCGCGCGTGGGTCGTTTTAGAAGACGATTTCTTCGCAGCGTTCAAGATGGGAAGTCGCCAGAGGGCGGCTGCGAAAGGTTGCGCGCTGGTTGCCATGTTTCTATCGTGGCTGCGCACGTACCAGAGACCTCAAGGAGGGGAACATGGCATTCCGGGTGGCCATCAATGGCTTTGGCAGAATCGGGCGTTTGGTCTACCGCATTGCAACCGAACGAGGCATCGAAGTCGCTGCAGTGAACGATCTCGTTCCACCGGATAATCTGGCCTATCTGCTCCAGTACGACACGACTCATGGACGCTTTCGCATCGATGGCCGTCCGGCGGATGTCCGGGTCACAGAGGACGGGTTCGCGGTCAACGGCAAGCACACCCGGGCACTCTCCATCAAGGACCCCGCCGAGCTCCCGTGGAAAGAACTGGGAGTGGATTACGTACTCGAATCCACAGGCTTGTTTACCGACTACGAATCCGCCGCCAAGCATCTGTCCGCAGGGGCCCAGCGGGTCATTATATCGGCACCCACGAAGAGTGCCCCGGAGCAAGTGCCGACATTTTGCCTCGGGGTGAATGCGGATCGTTACGATCCCAGCAAGCACCGAGTCGTCAGTAACGCGAGTTGCACGACGAACTGCCTAGCGCCGCTGGCCAAGGTTCTACACGACCACTGCGGAATCGAAGAAGGCTTGATGACCACCGTGCACGCCGTCACCGCAACGCAGCCGACGCAAGACGGCCCGAGTAAAAAAGATTGGCGAGGCGGCCGCAATGCCTACCAGAACATCATCCCTGCGAGTACAGGAGCCGCAAAAGCAGTGACGCTTTGCATTCCCGAGCTCAAGGGGAAACTGACGGGCATGGCGTTTCGAGTGCCTGTGGCCGACGTATCCGTAGTGGATCTCACGTTCCGAAGCGCCAAGCCGACCAGCCTGGCTGCCATCAATGCAGCCGTGAGGGAAGCGGCCGAAGGAGCGCTCAAAGGTATTCTCTGTTACACGGAGGACGAGGTGGTGTCCGCCGACTTTATTGGCGACCGGCATAGCAGCATTTACGACGCCAAGGCAGGTATCCAGCTCAACGAGCGTTTCTTCAAGGTGGTGAGCTGGTACGATAACGAAGCAGGTTACGCAGCGCGTTGCGTGGATTTCCTCGAGCTCATGGCAGCGAAAGACGGGAAATAAGGCCGGCGGTCACCCGCGCGAAGTGAGTTGCGCAGCCACCGCGGCAGCGGCTTTTTCGATCTCTGCCGGATCGCCCAAATAGTAGTGTGTGAGCGGGCGAAGGTTGTCGTCGAGTTCGTACACGAGAGGAATCCCGGTCGGGATGTTGAGGCCTACAATGTCCTGATCCGATACGTTGTCCAGATATTTCACCAGGGCGCGCAAACTATTCCCGTGCGCTGCAATGATGACTCGTTCACCGGCCTGCAATGCCGGCGCAATCTGCTGGTGCCAGTATGGCAGGAAGCGTTGCACGGTGTCCTTCAGCGACTCCGTGGCGGGGAGTTCATGCGGCGGAACTTTGCGGTAGCGCGGGTCGAAACGAGGATGTCGTGGGTCATCCGGGGAAAGCGGGGGAGGGGGCACATCGTAACTCCGGCGCCAAATCTGGGTTTGTTCGAGTCCGTGCTTCGCAGCGGTTTCTGCCTTATTGAGACCTTGCAACGCGCCATAGTGCCGTTCGTTCAAACGCCAGCTTTTGTGTACGGGGATCCACATGAGGTCCATTTCTTCGAGCACAATCCAAAGTGTCTTGATTGCGCGTTTCAAGACGGAGGTGAACGCAACGTCGAACGCGTACCCTTGCTCGCGGAGCGTTTGGCCGGCGAGTCTCGCCTCTTCGGTGCCCCGCTCGCTCAAACCAACATCGGTCCAGCCGGTAAATCGGTTCTCTTTGTTCCAAATGCTTTCCCCGTGCCGGAGCAACACCAGCCGTTTCATACTTCTCGTCCTCCCCGCCGTGCTAGCAAGACCCGGGAGAGCGAGCCAGTGGCGGGCGTAACGACGTTGCCGTGCGATCGAGAACCAGGAAGCCCGACAAGGATGTTCGAGCAGTTGTTCCGGAGTGCCCCAGAATAGAAAGGACCTGGTGGACCAAAGCCGAACCGAGTAGTAGGAGGGCCTCGTGAACGTCGGTGCGGTACGCCCTGGAGAACTTTTACCTCATGATCGGCTCGTGGACGTAGCCCGTCTGGTCTCCTCGTATTTCAGCGAACGTCCGGATCCCCGAGAGCCCTCCCATCGAGTTGTCTTTGGCACCTCGGGACATCGCGGCAGCCCCTTGCGTTACAGCTTTAACGAGGCACACGTGGCGGCGATTGCACAGGCGATTTGCGATTACCGCCGAATGCGGGGCATCAACGGGCCATTGTTTTTGGGGCGAGACACGCACGCTGTCTCCTACCCGGCGTACGTAACCGCTGTCGAAGTACTGGTGGCCAATGAAGTCACGGTCATGGTCGACGCGCAGGACGGCTACACGCCCACTCCCGTGATTTCTCACTCGATTCTGCGGCATAACCTTGGCCGTAGTACTGGCTTAGCCGACGGGGTCGTGATTTCTCCCTCTCACAATCCTCCGGAAGACGGCGGCTTCAAGTACAACGAAACTCATGGCGGGTCAGCCGACACCCAGGCGACCCGCTGGATCGAGGGGCGCGCGAACGAACTCTTGGAACACCCCGCAGGCATTCGCCGCGTGGTTTGGGAGAAAGCAAAAAAGTCGGACTACCTGCAGGCGTTCCCCTACGTTCGAGAGTACGTGCAAACGCTACCCGAGGTGGTGGATATCGCTGCAATTGCGCGCGCAGGATTGCGGATCGGGGCGGATCCGCTCGGAGGCGCGTCGGTGAAATATTGGCCGCACATCGCCGAAACTTACGGCTTGGACTTGACGTTGGTCAACGACGTCGTGGACCCGACGTTTCGCTTCATGCCAGCAGACTGGGACGGGCGCATTCGCATGGACTGCTCCTCGCCCTTTGCCATGCGCAAACTTGTGGAGTTGCGCGACCGCTTCGACATCGCTTTTGGAAACGATACGGACGCGGACCGTCACGGAATCGTAACCCGGCAGGGCGGCCTTCTGAACCCGAACCACTTCTTGAGCGTGGCCGTGTGGTACTTGTTGCAAAACCGGCCGCAGTGGCCCGCGGATGGTCGGGTGGGTAAAACCGTAGTCACCACCCAGTTGATCGATCGGATTGCCGCCCACTTTGGGCGCGACATCTTCGAGGTTCCGGTGGGTTTCAAATGGTTCGTGGATGGCCTGCGTTCAGGGTCGATCGTGTTCGCCGGTGAAGAGAGCGCTGGTGCATCGTTACTGCGCCGCGACGGTCAGGTTTGGACCACGGATAAAGACGGCATTGCTCTAAACCTGCTGGCGGCTGAAGTACTTGCAGTCCTCGCCAAAGATCCGAGCTCGCTTTATGAGGAGATTACAAGCCGCTTCGGCTCACCGGCCTACGAGCGGATCGACGCTCCGGCAACGCGCGAGCAAAAACTGGCGTTCAGCCGGTTGAAGCCCGAAGAGGTGCGGATCTCGGAGTTGGCGGGTTCTCCCGTGATTGCCGTGCTGGATAAGGCCCCGGGCAACGGGGCTCCTATTGGCGGAATCAAGGTTGTTGCCGAAGATGCCTGGTTCGCAGCGCGTCCTTCGGGGACCGAAGACGTGTACAAGCTCTATGCGGAAAGTTTCCGGGGGCAAGAACACCTCATGCAAGTCCAGCAGGTCGCTCGTTCGTTCTTGGACGAGTGGCTTGGCCGCGAATAGCATCGCTCGACGAGGTTTACGTTGATCTTGGCTGTTGACGTTGGAGGCACGCGAACCCGAGTTGCCTTGTTCGATCCCGAGGATTTGCGGCGCCCGGTCGAACCGGAACAGTACGAGACCGCTAGAATCCCGAGCATCGTCGGCCTCTTGCGAGACTACCTGCAACGTGCGCCCGGGTGGCCGGTGGCGGCGGGAGTCGGTGTGGCGGGGCCTGTAGTCCGCGGCCGCAGCCTGACGGTCAACCTGCCATGGTCCGTAGACGCTACCGAGATTGCGCAAGCGACCGGACTGCCTCATGTGGGCGTCCTCAATGATTTGGAGGCAGCGGCTTGGGGGCTAGCTTTGCTGGAAGAGGCCGATTCTGTGACCCTCCAAGCAGGCGCGGGTACGGCACAAGGTAACCAGGCTGTCATTGCTGCCGGAACCGGGCTGGGCGAGGCGGGCTTATACTGGGACGGGGAGAATCACTATCCATTCGCGACCGAAGGGGGGCACGCGAGTTTTGCGCCGTCGAGTCCGCTGGAGGATCAGCTTCTTTGCTGGTTGCGCCAAAGGTTCGACCATGTGAGTTGGGAGCGGGTGGTATCCGGGCCGGGTTTGGTCCACATATATCTGTTTCTGCGCGGCCGAGTCCCGGGCGATTTTGCCGCGGCGGCGAAGCCCGCGGAAGAGGAAGGCATTTCGCCCGAGGCCATCGCTGAGCGGGCTCGCAACGGGGATTGGCTGTGTCGGGAAGCGCTGCAACTGTTTTTCCGCCTCTACGGGGCGGAGGCCGCCAACTTGTCCCTCAAGCTCATGGCTCTGGGAGGGCTGTACATTTTTGGCAATATCGCTCTCAGCAACCTGGAGGTGCTGCAACAGGGCGAGTTCATGGAAGCCTTCCGAAGCAAAGGGCGAATGCGGCCACTGCTCGAGGCGATCCCGGTCCGTGTCGTCCGCATCGCCGAGCTCGTGCTGTTGGGGGCAGCACGGTACGCGTCGTTGCGTGTTCGCAAATGAGCGTCCTACGACCCCGCGACAAGCCCGGCAGTGCGCAAGGCCAGGTAGGTTTCATACCCACCGGACAAATTGGCCACTCGGCAGCCGGCGTGTCGCAAGAACCTTGCTGCAAAGTAAGCACGCTGGCCGACCCCGCAGTAAACGTAAATCTCGCGGTGGGCCGGCAGTTCCTGCCAGCGCTGCCGTAACTCTGTCAGCGGAATAGATAACGCGCCCGGAATATGTCCTCGGGCGTATTCGTCCGGTTCGCGCACATCGAGCAGTACGATGTCGTGATCGTGCAGGCGGCTCCAATCCGCTAACTCGACATCGCCACACAAAACATTTTGAGCGATCATACCGGCGACATTCACGGGGTCTTTGGCGGCTCCAAATTGCGGCGCATAACAAAATTCGCCTTCGGCGAGATCGCCGACGGTGGCATGAAACTGAATCGCCGCCGCAATCACGTCAATGCGCTTGTCTACCCCTTCCTCGCCGACCGCTTGCGCGCCCAGGACTTTCCCTTCCGGCACGGAAAAAATCAGTTTCAGGTGGATAGGTTTGGCACCCGGGTAGTAGCTGGCGTGGTGTCCCGGATGCAAATAAATGGTCCGATACCCACTCACTCCGGCACGCTTCAAGCCTTTCTCGGTCGCACCCGTGCAAGCCACGGTCAGTCCGAACACTCCCACAATGGCCGTTCCCTGCACGCCGCGAAAAGAGCTTGCTCGCCCGGCAATCGAGTCTGCGGCAATGCGTCCCTGGCGGTTTGCTGGTCCCGCCAAAGGAAGAATCACTTCCTGGCCAGTAACCACGTGCTGCACTTCCACGGCATCACCGACCGCCCAAATGTGCGGGTCCGACGTCCGCATTTGATCGTCTACAACGATCCCGCCGCGGGGACCGATCGTTAGACCCGCACTCCGGGCCAAGTCGATCTCGGGTTTGACCCCAAGGGCGAGAATGACCATGCCCGCACGATGGCGGTGCCCCTTCTCCGTGACCACGCAGAGCTGCGAGTTTTCGGTTTCAATGGCGCGAAGCCCATCGTTCAAGTGAAGCTCCACCCCATGTGCCCGCAAGTGCGCCGCAACCCAAGAGGCCATTTCGGGATCCAACGGCGGCACAATTTGGTCGAGCTTCTCTAACACGCAAACTTTCAGCCCCCGCTGGCTCAGATTCTCCACCATCTCTAAGCCGATGAGTCCGCCCCCCACCACAACCGCTCGTTCCGGGCGCTGTTCTTCGATCCAGGCACGAATTTTACGGGAGTCTGGAATACTACGGACGGAGAACACTCCTGGAAGATCTGTGCCAGGACACGAGGGGCGGATCGGCGCAGCCCCGGGAGCTAACACCAAAACATCGTACGGTTCTGCGCGGACGGCTCCCGAACGCAGATCGCACACAGTCAAAAGCCGGTTCGCAGCGTCGATCGACCGCGCCTCGGTCAGAGTTTGCACGTCGATATTGAATCGTTTTTGAAAGAGCTCTCGGGTGGCCACCAGAAGGTGGCGCTCGTCCTGGATGACGTTTCCCACATAATACGGCAGCCCGCAGTTTGCGAAGGAGACGTAAGGCCCGCGGTCGAACACGATAATGTCACAGTTTTCGTCGAGCCTGCGCAAGCGAGCCGCGCAGGACGCCCCACCGGCAACACCGCCCACGATCAGTACGCGGCGCCTTTTCCCACCGAGCGCCCCCATCTCAACGCCACCCAATCGGCTCGTAGCCTTTGTCCCGCAAACAGCGCTCTACGAAGTTCGCAAACACCGGGTCGGTCCCCCGTGCCTCGAACGGGTGTAAGAGGCTGGACAAAAAGCCGCCGGTGGCGCCCGTCGCGGCACCCACGGCGGCACCCTTTCCAGCATCCCCTCCACTGACGGCACCGCCGACAGCCCCAATCGCAGCTCCTGCAGCCGCTCCCGCGGCGGTAGAGCGAACAACTTGCTTGGATTGCTGGGCCCGGGCACTGCTGCCGCCCACAAACGCTCGCGCCTTGCGCATGCAATCGTCGATGTCCCGTTGCGCAATTACCTCACCGACACGTTCGTAGTGAGCATTGGGATAGAGAACAGGCCGGGGATTGGCACATCCCGAACTTAAGCCAACCCAAACGAGCAATACCGGCCAGGTGCGCTTCATGACAGGCGGAGAAGCTTCACCCCTTGCGCTTCGCATGCTGGAGGGTGGTCAGTCCCGTTGGCGAGACCGGGCCAATGGTGCGATTCTGCAGAAGCAGCTCCCGTAGTACAGACTCGACCTCTTCCCGCAGCGTACCGCGGCGCACCCCGTAGTAAGATCGCGTCGCCAATGCGACTTCTCGGCCAATAATGTCGGCGGTAACGAGTTCGGCCAGGAAACGGCAAATGCCGAGCTGCATTTGCCGCCGGCGCGCTTGGCGTCGAGCCTCACGTTCCGGCCGTGATATCCCGGGTTCGTGGGGGTCAGGCAATGCCTCGCCAAGCTGTTCTCGCAAAATGCGGCGGAGACGCAACTCCCAAGCTGGGGGGAGCTCTAAAATAAATTCTCCGGGCTTTTTCCCAGGCCTTGACCGGATCGAGGAATCGCGTCCCATTGGACCCATCGCGTAGCAACAGCCGAGATTCTTGTCCATGTATTTTTCCGTCCCATCGCGCTCCATTTCGGGCAGGCCGGGTTTGCTAACGCACAGCGTGTGCAAAGTACCGAAGGTCGGGCCCGCTTCCCTAGCAACTCGGATGGCGCAGCCAAGCCGACAAATCTTGTCACTGCCGTCATTACCGTCACGTTAAAAGGTTCTCCTACGAAGGCGAGAGGGACACGCCTCGTTTCCAGAGGGTGCAGGGAAAAAGCTTGCTTCAGCGCAAGGTTCGCGGTACGAGACTTGCTCGTGCGAATCTACTGAGGGTATGCGCGACGGTCACTCGAACAAGGGGTTCACACTGATCGAGCTTCTCACGGTGATTGCCATCATCGGGGTTTTGGCGGCCATCGCGATTCCGCAATTCATGCTGTACCGGCAACATGCCTTCGACGGTCTGGCGCAAGGCGATCTACGGAACGCGGTCACTGCAGAGGAAGCGTACTTTTCTGCGAACGGCACGTATATCAGTTGCGCCTCGGCGGCAGCCTGCCAGGCTGCGCTGCATGGCTACACGAAGTCCGACTCGGGTGTGCAGCTCGCGATCGAAGCGACAACCACAACCTTCGTTGGCACCGCGCGTCATGTCCAAGGCGCGGGTGGGGTGTGGAAATTCGAAAGTGAGGGGGGCCGTTTCATTTACGAAGAGTGAGCGCTCGGCCTGCTGGGGGACAGCCAAAGAGTCAGGCGGCTCTCTGTTCTCACTTAGGTAGCGGAGCTGCCTGCACGCAACTGCGCGAGGACCGTGGCCGAGTCAGTTACCGTTGCAAGCAAAGGTAAGATATTTTCCACGGAGAAACGATGCCACTCTTCAGGATAGCTGGCGCAGCAGTCTTCAATGACGACGAGTTCAAAGCCGCGGTTGACGGAACCACGCACCAGCCCTTCAACGGCCAGATTCGTGGATACACCCGCGACTAACAGAACGGACTTTTGCAGCAAACGCAGGACGGGATACAACTGCGTTCCGTAAGATCCGTCGATGCCTACGCAGCGTTCGAGCACGAAGTCGCCCGGCGTGGGTTCCAGTAACTCATGCACTTTTGCGCCCCAGGTGCCCTCGATCAGCAGCGGTGTTCTGCCTGTGCGCCGGTGGAGCAAAGTATTGGGCCGTGGCATTCCCGGTTTATTGGCCACATTGATGTAAAACACAGGCACGCCGATAGATCGGCAAGCGAGTAGAATCTCTCGGAGCTTGGGCAGCACGGCCCGCCGCGCCACAGCCTCTGCCAGCACGCCCTGTATGCCCCGTTTGCCGATGTTGGATTCGTGAACGATGTCGTTTTGCATCTCGACGATGCATAGTGCAGCGCGGGCGACCTCGAGACGCAGTCCTGTAGAGCTCTGGGTCGTCATCGGAACACTCCAGCTTCGAGCAAGTCGCGGTATTCCTGAGGCTGCATTCCGAGAAGTTCGCGGCACACGTATTCCGTGTGTTCACCTAGACGCGGTGCCGGCCGCGAAACAGTCTCTTTTGCTGCAGAGAAGCGCATGGCGTTGATCTCGTACAAGTGATTGCCGATCACCGGATGGTGAACAGCACGAAAGTGCCCCCGAAAGGCGAGTTGGGGATCCTCCAATAGTTCGGCGAAATTCCAAACCACAGCGGCGTCGAGTCCGACGGCAACGCACCGTTCCGCCAGTTCGGCAGCACGCTGGGTACGCGTCCATGCCTCCAGTTTTTCTTCGAGTTCCTCGACGTGGGTCAAGCGACCCTGCGTGGTCGAGAACTTATCCTCGCGAGCCCAGGCTGGATTGCCCATGAGAGTACGAAGCTTCGCCCAGTCGGCGTCGTCGTGAACGACGATCGCGATCCAGCGGTCGTCATCGTCCCCTTCCGGAGCGCACCGAAAAACTCCATGGGGCGCCGCGTAACGCGAGCGATTCCCGCTACGCTCTAACACCTCTCCCGTGGCCGTGTATGTGAGGATGTTCTCGCTGAGGCACACGATGCCAGCCTCGACCTGAGAGAGGTCTATGTACTGCCCCTTCCCACTGCGGTTCCGCGCGATCAAGGCGGAGGCTACCAGCAACGCGACAAACCGCGGTGACAAGGAGTCGGTGATGGTACCGTAGGGCCCGAGCGGCTCGCGGTCCGGCCAGCCGGTCAAATGATTGAATCCTGCTAGCGCCGATCCTTGGCCACCGAAGCCCGGGTATTGGCGCTCCGGTCCGGTCTGGCCATTCAAACACGTGCTGACCATGATCAGCCCTGGTTTGCGCTTGGACAACGCCTCATAGTCCAACCCCCATTTGGACATTGTCCCGGGGGCAAAGTTCTCCGCCAGCACGTCGCACCAGTCTACGAGCCGCAGCGCGACCTCGCGCGACCGGGGATGCGACATATCCAGTGCAATGCCGAGCTTGTTGACGTTGACCATGGCGAACATGTGGCTCCCGTCCAAGCCGGCTGGGTCACCCGGCGTGTAGCGTAACAGACGAATGAAATCCGGCCGTACTCGAGACTCGACGCGGACCACCGTGGCACCATGGTCGGCGAAGTAGCGCGTGGCCAGTGGTCCGGCAGCGCCTCCGCCAAACTCCAGAACGCGTAAGTTACGGAACAGTCCCTCGATCATGCCTGCTCCTCGGCCTTCCCCCTTAATTTGCCCTTACGCAGGGGCTCGAGGATAAGCTGGTTGTGTTCTCCCAAACGTGGGGCGGGAGCACGAACGCGAGCGGGACCCAGGGAAGTCCGCGCAAAGGCCGCCGGGTAGCGAAGAATCAACCCCCGCCCGCGATCTTCGAGGTCGACAAAGAACTCCCGGGCTGCAAGCTGTCGCGAGCGCACGATTTCGCGTGCGCTCAATGCAGGCGCCAAAAGCAGGTTACGTTCGCAAGCGACGCGAAACAGCTCTTCCATCGTTTTCGTACGGAAGAAGGCTCCAAGGGCAGCCTCGATGGCGTCCACTTCTTCCTGGGAGACGGTATTGTGATTGTACTGCAGCCAATCGCGGTCCAATGCTGGGTCCGCTACGCCGCACTCCCGCATGTAGTCAACCAACGCCTGAATGCCGGGATTGCGCGCCGGTCCGCCACGTAGGGCAAAAGAGATCCAGCCGTCTTTGCACGGCCACAACTCCCGAAAGAAAGCCTTTGCCCCCCGAAAGCCGCCACCCACACGCCGGCCCTTGAATCCTGTAAACGGATACTGGGTGGGCGTGGTCATGTTGGGGATGGTCAAACACTCCTGCAAAGAAACATCCACAGTTTGCGCCACGCCGTGAACGCTTCGCGACCAGAGAGCAAAGACGGTGGCAACTGCAAGCTCGAGACCCCCGTGAAAGTGCGACACGGGCAGCGCACACCTTACAGGGGCCCGATCCGGATTACCCGTGGGATACAAGTTTCCCCCGAGAGCGAGAACGGTCAGGTCGGAGCCGCGACGGGACGCATACGGGCCGTGGAGGCCGAAGGGACTCAAGCGGCAGATCGCAATGTTCGGATTCGCTGCCCGAAGCATGGCCTCGTCGATCCCATGAGCCAGCGGGCCCAGAGTGGCATTCGCGCCCGCGGTTTCCAACACAGCATCGGCAGTGGCCACGAGCGCTAAAAAAAGCTCACGATCGGCAGCGCTCGCTAGATCTAACGTCACACTGCGTTTGCTCGTGTTGAGCGCAAGCCACGGCACCGACAACTCGGGGTTTGGATTGGCGCCAATGAAGGGCGGACGATACCGGCCAGGATCTCCACTGGGTGGCTCGACTTTGATGACTTCGGCTCCGAGTTCGGCGAGGAGCTTACCGGCGAGGTAGCCAGATTCTTCCGTGCAGTCGAGAATGCGAAATCCAGCGAGGTTTGCGTTCCCCTCCATCGGCGTGGCTACGGCATTATCAACGCAGAGAGGGTTCACGCAAGCGAGGGCAGGCGAGGCGGCCGCGTAGAGGAACGCGCCCGATCGTGGTAGGAGGAGCATTCATGCTGACGGCGTCCACGTTGGGCGAGCTTTTGTATCGTGCCGCGAAGGAGTACCCAACCGCCCCGGCGTTCGCCTACCGGAACGAGGTGGTAACGTACCGGGATTGGTCCGCTTGGGCTGACCAAATGGCGGCCCTTTACCGGGCGCGAGGGCTTCGACCAGGGGATGTAGTTGCACTCCTACTGCCCTCGACACCCTTTTATCTAGTGGCGTACCTCGGAGCGGCGCGCATGGGCTTGGTGACGGCAGGCATCAACTTGCGCTACCGGCGCCAAGAAATTGGTGCGATTCTGCGCCGCAGCGGGGCTCGCATGCTGCTTGGCGTCCGGCGCGCCCACGAGGGCACGGACTTCGAGCGTCTCGTCGAAGAAGTGCGTGGGGGCGCTTCGAATTTGGCCGAATGCGTCTGGATCGAACCTGACGAATTTGCGGACACTGGTCAGTTGGTCAAGCAGTTGGCCCCGAAAACAGCGCCGGTGCCAGAGGTCCGAGTTTCTCCCGAAGCACCGGTGGCCATCGTATTCACGAGCGGGACGACAGGGCTGCCCAAAGGCGCCTGTTACCAGCACCGTAACGTGCTCGCTTTGGCGGAGATCGAAAACCGGCGGTATGCAAGCGGCTTGGAACCGGTGCGCAAGCACCTGGCAGCGGGGACTTCCTTCGCTCATCTCGGCACGATGGCCCGCGTGGCTGTTCCGATCGGGCTTGGTGCGCTGTCCATCGTTCACGACCGCTTCGACCCGGAACTGGTTTTGGCAACGATCGAAGCCGAAAAGCTTCCACACATCGGCGCGTTCCCAACCCAGATGATTGCTTTACTCGACCACCCTGCGCGCGGTCGATACGATCTGCGGTCGCTGCGTAGCGTGTTGTTGGGCGGTGCACCCGTCGCGCCCGAATTGGTCCAGCGCGTGCGCGATGAGTTGGGTGCCGTGGTCAGCGTACGCTACTCCTCGACGGAGGTCGGAATTGCGACTGCCTCGCTACCCTCCGATCCACCGGAGCGAGTCTGCGGCACGGTCGGCAAGCCGACACCAGGGGTAGAAGTGCGGATCGTGGACGAGGCGAACCGCACGCTGCCCGCAGGCGCTATCGGAGAGGTGGTCGTGCGCTCTCCGGCAACGATGGCTTGCTACTGGAATGACCCTGATGCCACAGCGCAAGTCATTGACCCGGAAGGCTGGGTTCACACTGGCGATCTCGGAATGCTCGACGAAGAGGGTTACCTGCACTTGAGGGGACGAATCAAGGAAATGTACATCCGAGGCGGCTTCAACGTGTATCCAATGGAGATCGAATCCCTGTTGTCGCGGCACCCAAAGGTCGGGCAGGTGGCGATAGTCGGTGTGCCGGACGCGCGGCTCGGTGAAATTGGTTGGGCGTTTGTCGTTCCTAAGAAACAAGAGGATCCGCCGACTCTGGCGGAATTGCGGGCCTTCGTGGGCGAGCAGTTAGCGAGTTTCAAGCGGCCGGATGGTGTGACGATCTTGCAGGCCATGCCGCTGACAGCCATGTTCAAGCCGGACAAGGAAGCACTTCGGGCGTTGTGGAAGCAGGCCAAGGGGACATAGGGCCCGAAGAGTTAGCATGGACGTCCCGGTATGGACCTGGAACCATTCCTCGCTCGAAACGGCCCGACCCTCATTTATCTCGGATGCGTGGTGGAGGGCGATACGGTCATGCTCGTGGCCGGCGGGCTCGCACATTATGGAGTCGTTTCGCCCTTGGCCGCGTGGCTTGCTGGTGCTTTGGGCGCATTTACGGCCGACACCTTTTTTTACTGGATTGGCCGCTGGGGCGCCCACATGCCTTGGCTTCGCCGCTTTGCCCCCATGCATCGTGCAACAGGGCGTTGGGGCCCGTTCGAAATCGTTTTGGCCCGCTTGGTACCGGGCGCGCGGGTTGCCAGCATGCTGTACTGGGGCATGAATCGCCTCTCGTACGGCTGGTTCGGCATGTTTGACTTGCTGGCATGTCCCCTTTGGTCGGCCGTGTTTGCGCTTGTTGGCTTTGTGTTCGCAAGTCAGCTCTCGAGACTCCTGCCGATGTTGCTCCGCTTGGAGCATCGCCTTTTGATGCTGGCAATTGCGGGCCTGTCCGTGTTGGTTCTGATCCGGAGGGTGCGGCACTACTGGAATTCCAAACATTGAACCGGTGCGGGTCGGGCCAAGAACTTTCCGAGCCGAGAGTTCGCACCCGGCCAGTATGAAGGGATGGTCCCAAGGGGATTCGAACCCCTGTTACCGACGTGAGAGGCCGGCGTCCTAACCGCTAGACGATGGGACCACCACTGCACAAAAACACGGCCGGGCGGCTGGCCGCCCGGCCGCCGAGCCACTGAGCTGAGGAGGTAGGACTCGAACCTACAATCGCCTGATCCAGAGTCAGGTGGCTTGCCAATTAGCCGACTCCTCAACAAACTCAGCGCCTCAACAATTAAGCGGAGAAGCAAAACGAGTCAAGCGCTGGGCGGTTCGGCTGCGGGCGCAGCGACGATTCTTTTTGCGAACTCTAGGGCTCGGTCGAGACGAGCAAGCGTCGCCGCCTTGCCCAGCACATCCAAAACTTCAAAAATGCCTGGGCTCACAGTTCCCCCTGTCACCGCGATACGAACGGGTTGCGCCACTTTGCCCAAGGCTAATTGAAATTCTTGGATCACCTGCGTGAAAACCGCTTGGATAGTTTCCACCGACCACGTGTCTAACCGCTCCAGCGCAGTGCGCAAGCGCTCGAGCGCGGGCAAGACCTCTAGACGAAAATACTTTTGTACCAGCTCTGTCGGCAGAGGAACTTCTTCTACCAGGTAAAATCGGCCCAACTCCACTAACTCCACGAGCGTCTTGGCGCGTTCCTGTAGAGTGGCCACCATTTTCGCCAACCAGGCGTCATCCCCAGGCACCTTGTAGCCTTTGGCTTCAATAAACGGTCGCACGGCACGAGCCAGTTCTGCGGCGGGAGTAGTTTTGATGTAATGGAAGTTGACCCATTCCAGCTTTTCGGCGTTGTACACCCCCGCCGACTTCCCCACATGTTCCAAGGAGAACTTCTCGATGAGTTCTTCGCGTGTGAAAATTTCCTGGTCTCCGTAAGACCAACCCAGGCGGGCCAAGTAGTTCACGAGTGCGTCCGGCAGGTAGCCCATATCCCGGTAAGCCAGCACCGAGGTTGCACCGTGGCGCTTGCTGAGACGAGTGCGATCGGGTCCCAAGATCTGAGGTACGTGGGCGAACGCGGGAACCGGATAACCGAGAGCACGATAGATGAGGATTTGCTTGGGGGTGTTGGTGAGGTGGTCGTCGCCACGAATGACGTGCGTGATTTGCATGAGGGCATCATCCACCACCGCACAGAGGTTATATGTCGGGCTCCCATCGGAACGCACGATAATGAGGTCATCGAGCTCGGCATTTTCGAAGGTGACGTGTCCCTTGACCAAATCCTCGACCACGGTCACCCCATCCAGAGGTGTCTTGAATCGAATCGCGAATGGCCGATCCGTTGGCGCAACGGTACGGTTCCGGCACGTGCGGTCGTACATGGGTTTCCGCCCTACTTTCAGGGCCGCCTCACGTTTGGCCTCGAGTTCCTCCTGAGTGCAATAACATCGGTACGCGTGACCAGAGGCTAGCAAGCGCTCCGCGTGTTCCTGATAGAGAGGCAACCGCTGGCTCTGGTAGAACGGCCCTTCGTCCCAATCCAACTTGAGCCAGAGCATGGCATCCAGGATTGCCTGAATGGCCTCGGGAGTGGATCGTTCCCGGTCCGTGTCCTCTATGCGGAGGATAAATTGGCCGCGGTGATGGCGTGCGAACAGATAATTGAACAGCGCGGTCCGCGCGCCTCCAAGATGCAAGTAGCCCGTTGGACTCGGCGCAAAGCGTGTACGGACACGACTCATAAGGATCCCGCCGCGCCTAACAGCACCTGCCGGGAGTGTCAACGCAACTGCCTGGCGGGCGGCATCCGCCCCCACCGTAGACCCGGAGCCTAGGCGTTGCGGGAACCGGGAAGATCACCGCTTTCTTCCTGCGGCACATTCCGCATGGGTGCACCGCCACAGGGAGCGCCCGCCCCGCGGAGCACGTTGGCGCGTTGGCGAGCGGGGAGGCAATTATCCACGTACGTCGACCGATCCAGAACGGCGGCCAAAAAGATGTTCGCGGCGCAGTGGTGCTTCACTTTACGGGCTAGCGGATACGCGGCACCGCCGCGGACAGCCTGGACGATATTACGCGCCTCGCCCGCCGGCAGTCAAAGGCGACGTCAACCTCGCGGCAGAGGTCGAGGTGTACGTTCGTTGTCCGCATCCGCGTAGCGTTCCCGATGCTGCCGACGCGGCAGAGCACACCGCACAGCCGTCGCAAGCCTTTGTGGCGTCACTGCGAGATTTGCGGCCCGTGCCGGCTCGGGGACGCGACGATTGGAAATTCGATATACCCAACCTTTCAGGTGCATGCTGTAGATTCGCGGGCAGTGCAAGCGCACTCGTGGCGGGGCGGTACAGTTGTCCCTGTGGCGCGATTTTCGCTCGAGATAGGCGATCCGTCAGTTCACCTTTCCAGCGGGACCAGCCGGAAGACATTCGATTCCGACTGTTCGAAGAGCGGTTGCCAGTTCTGCTCGATACTCTGAGAAGGGGCGGTCTTGCACCAGCCACCATTCGTCTTCCACGCTCTCGGCGATTCCCACCGCGCTGAACCGGCGCAGCACATCCGCGTATATCCGCCAAGCCCCAGGCTCACTGGTATCGACAAGCACCGCTGCCCAGAGTGTCGGGGCATCGCATACGAGCCAGATCGGCGAGGCCAGGATTTCCGCATTCGAAGCTGCCAAAACGTAAGGAAACCCTGCTACCCATGGGGGGGACTCCGGGGCTTGCAAGACGAGCCCTTCTCGAAAGATCTTCTCCAACGCCGCTGCTGTTTCGCGAGGCGACAGAAACGGCGGTTGCCCTGGCCGCCGCCGTGGCCCGCTCGGATCGAAGGGAATCAGCAATTGTGGCGGCCGGTGTCGCGCCTCTAAATCGGCAAATAAGCGCGGCAGAAGCTCTTCCAGCAGGGGGAAATCGCGATTTTGAAAGGCCGTGCGGGCCGCTCGGAATAGCGTAGTGGTGCAGACGGCTTCTGCTCGTTGGCGGATTTGCGCCTGCAAGTCATGAACCTCTTGAGCCAGCTCCCCGACGACCTGCTCGGCCGGTAAAGTCCATTGCATGCGACGCAAGCGCCGGCCCAGTTCGAACAACTTGGCTGTTAGCTCGTTTTCGATCCAGGGGCGAAGTTCAGTCAGCCGCCCGGCATCGTCCGCCAACTTGCTGAGGTCTGCATACGCTTGCTGGAGGCCGAGCAAAATGTCTGCGTCGATCATCGCAACTATCCTAAGAGCAGCCGCGTGGTGCGGAAAGGGTCGGCCAGAGGTTCAAAGGGTCTCTCTTACTTATTTGCTCGCATACCGGGGTTTGCTAGCTGGAAGAC
Source organism: Candidatus Binatia bacterium (assembly GCA_026004215.1). Taxonomy (GTDB): domain Bacteria; phylum Desulfobacterota; class Binatia; order HRBIN30; family HRBIN30; genus HRBIN30. Next base: position 479,835 of record BPIR01000001.1, on the reverse strand, counting down.
CCATGAGTACCCCCTGGATACGCAGTGTGGTCCGGGCCATGCGGCCGTATGTGCCAGGGGAGCAGCCCCAGGAGCCGGGGTTCATCAAACTCAATACCAACGAGAATCCGTATCCGCCGTCGCCACGGGTTATCGAAGCAATTCGAGCCGCGGCCGATGAGCGCTTGCGCTTGTACCCAGATCCAACAGCGCGCGTCTTACGCGAAGCGGCCGCGCGCCGTTACGGACTGAGCCCCGAGCAGGTGCTTGTAGGAAATGGGTCCGACGAGCTTTTGTCCCTGATTGTGCGGGCCTGCGTGGAACGGGAGGACACCGTCGCCTATCCCTATCCGACGTACAGCCTCTACGATACGCTGGTGGAGATCCAAGGGGCTAGGGCGGTCCGGATCCCGTACCCGAAGGATTTTTCTTTTCCGCTCGAACTCAGCGAAACCGCCGCCAAGGTGATCTTTGTGTGCCATCCGAACTCCCCATCGGGAACCGGAGTGGAGATGGATCTTCTGCGGGGGCTACTAAAGAACCGCAGCGGCACACTGGTGGTTGTAGACGAGGCGTACGTGGACTTCGCTGAAGAAAGTGCCATCGGGCTCATTCGGGAGTTTCCCAATCTTGTTGTGCTTCGAACGTTCTCGAAGTCGTTCTCCCTGGCAGGCCTTCGTGTGGGGCTCGCCCTCGGCAACGCGGCTACGATTTCCGAGCTTTCCAAAGTGAAGGATTCGTACAACCTCGATCGGCTGAGTATCGCCGGCGCCCGCGCAGCCCTCGAGGACTACGACTGGATGCGCCAAAATGTCCGGCGCATCCGAGCCACCCGCGCACGGCTTGTGGTCGAGCTGAGGCAACTCGGTTTTGATGTCCCGCAAAGTCAGGCGAATTTTGTCTTGGCGCGCAAGCCCGGCGAGCATGTAGGCCGACTGTATCGGGCCTTGAAAGAGCAGCGGATTCTGGTCCGTTATTTTGAAACCCCGGAGTTGTACGACGCTTTGCGCATCACCGTGGGAACCGACGACGAGGTGGATGCTCTGCTCGCTGCCTTGCGAACGACCGTTCTAGTCTAACGGTTCCTCGTCGAAATCTTCTTCATCAGTCGCCTCGTCCTCCCCAGGAGTGGGAGTGGGGCCACCGGGCGTCGGCGTCGGCTTCTCGATGAAGTCTTGGGCCGACTTGTTCAAGCGGGTGACCAGGTAGTCGCGCACCTTAAAGACTGTCGGAGTGCGAGAACCGCTGGCAAAGTATTCCTTCGAGCCCTGCTCGGTAGTGACCACGCCAATCCGGATGACGCCGAGCTCCTCTTGCTGCGGACCTACGAGTCGCAAGGTGAGCATGGGTTTGTCCAAACCGTAAGGCGCGGGATCCGATGGGCTGTCACTCGCGATCTCGTAGCCACGTAGGTCGTGAATATCTTGCACCCACTGGCGAAGGATGCTCTCGGCTGGCTTGCCTTCTTGGCCTTCGACCTTCCACTGACCTTGCTCGCTGGCAACCACGCGGAAGGAGGAGCCGTCCGCTCGCGTCACCTCGATCGCTTTGACTTGGTCGGCGTCGTAAGCCAGCACCGTTTTGTCACGGAAGTCGTTGAGGTTTTTGTTCAAGTCGCGCCACACCCAGTCGCTGACGGTGTAAATCGTCGGTAGGCCGCTTGTTTGCACGTAAATTTCGGTGCTCTTTTCGGGGTTTTCGCGCCCAATCAACACGTGCTTCTCTGCTTGGTCCTTGCCAAGGAACAGCACCACCCGCAGGCGGGGATTGTCGAGCCCGTAGGGCGACAAATCGGTGGGCTGATCGTTCGGGAAATCGATCGCGCGCATGGAGCGAAGGGTGGAGAGAAAGGAACGAACGGTCGGCCCGTCCGCAGCAAAATTTCCGGGCTGCTCGATTGCCCACTGGCCGTCCTTGCGTGCCAGCGTAATCGTGCCATCGGAGCGGACGAGCGAGAAACGCTGCACGTCGTCGTCAGTGAAGTTCAAGATGGCTTTATCGCGCAAATCCTTGACTTGCTTGTCCAAACCAGCTCGAAACGCCGAGGTGGTGAGCCGCACCTTTTTATCATCGAGGCGTTGCAAGTAAGCAGAAAAACCTACCGGCGTGTTTTTTCCAACCGCAACCTCCGGCAACTGCCGATCCTTGAGTTTGACCGTCAGCGTCACAAACGGAGGATCCAGGCCGAACTGCTTGAGATCCGTGGCGTCTTCGAGGTCGCGCTTGACCTCGCACTCGGCAATCGTGTTCAGGAGATTCTTTATCGTAATTTCGTCCGCCGGGGCATCGATCGGCTCTGCTAAGCGCCACGACTCGCCGCTTTTTTTCAGGAGAATGTTGCGATCTTGAAAATGCAGGCGCAGCTCTACGACGTCTTCCGGTTTGAATTGGAAGAGTTTCTTTGCCTCGGCTTCTTTTTGCTGGCGCGGAAGCTCCATCCAGTAAAGGTAAGCTCCCAGCCCGGCGAGGATCAGTAAGAGAACGATCGTCGTGCGCAGGCGCATAACCTCGAGCCTCGTGCGTGGATTCGGGCGCTACTCACGCCGCCACCAGACGGCGATTCCGGCGATGAGCAGGAGTTGGGGAATGAGCAGCACGGTGAGGTAGAAGGTCATGAGGCTTTGCTCCGGCGTAAATTGGATCCGCGAAGCGCGAATGCCTCGGGGGCGAATGGAGACCAAGTCGCTCTCTCCCACTAACCAGCCAACGGCATTCATCAATAAATCGCGATTGTAGAACGTTCCGTCGAGCTCCCGATTCGAAGCGAACTCGATGCTGCCGAACACCACGAGTCGCGCGGAACCGTCTTTTTCCTTGCCCATCTGTTTGAGGTTCGCCTCTACGGCAACGGCCACCGGAACGGGACCTTTGAGATCACTGCTCCCGTCGAGCGATGCCTCGCCGCGCTGGAACACGCCGTCGAGATCGGTTTCACCCCAACTCGACGGGCTTGTTTTGACCAGCTCCACTGCGGTGAGGCCAGATTTTCCGGCAGCGTCTGCCTTCACGGAGCGAGTCATCGGAAAGATCGTTCGCTGTTTGAAGTCCCGCGTGATTTCATGGAAGCCGTACGTGTTGGCCAGCGGTGTGAGCCCCAATGCCGGGCCCTGAAACAGGCGCACCACTTGGTCCACGACCACATCGTTCCCGAGCTTGACACCCCACTTCTCCAGCACCGGCCCGAACTCCGCACCGGTGCGCGGTGGGATGAGCGCCAGTAAACGCCCGCCACCGTCCAGGTAAGACTCGATCGCCTGCATCTCGTGATCGAGGAACGGCCGCTGGGGGCCAGCAATCACCACAACGCTGCAGTCATCGGGAACCTTCGGTTCCGAGGCTAAAAGAACTTTTTTGACTTCGTAATTTTCGTTGGTGAGTGCCGTTCGAAAGCTCGCCAATCCCTTGGGGCTCTGTAAGTCGTCGAGATCCGGTTCGCCGTGACCCTCGATAACGCACACGACCTTCCGGGTTTTCCGGGTTACCTTGATGATGGCGTTGGTAATGTTTTCTTCGGTCGGCTGCGTAACCAGCGTGCTCTCGTTACCGTACTCGACACGCACCGTGTTGTAGGTTCGGATTTGATATTTTTCTGCCAACTCTGGCTGCTTGTCCGGATCGACCAGCTCGTAGGAGACCTTTGAAGAGTAGCGGGCATAGTTACTCAAAAGGTCCCGCAGTTCCGGATTAATGCCCCCCTCGACAAAGGCAATCATTTTGAGCTCATTCTCGAGGTTTTTCACCACATTGACCGACTGATCCGAAAGGCTGTAAACCTTTTGCTCGGTGAGGTCGAAGCGCTTGCTGTGGCGTGCCCCCAAGTAATTCAAAACAATCAAGACGCCGAGAAAGGCCAACGACCCAACAATGACGTTGGCTCCGTAACGGGTGGACCTTTCGCTGACGACGTGACGTACCTGTTCGAGGCCAGCACTGAGGTACGCGATCAGACAAAAGACCCCGGCCACACCGTTCGCGGCAATGTACACGACATCAATGATCGTGCGGCCGCCAGTGAAGGCGCCCGCGATCACCGCGAACAACAAAAACACGAGCCCCAGGAGTCCGAGAAGCGATTGACTTCGGCGCACGGTTTACCTCCAGCGAACCGACTCGACCGAACGGTGCGTCAAGTACAGGGCTAAAACGATCACGCTCCCGAAGTAAATGAGATCTTTGGTTTCGATGACGCCCTTGACCATCTCGGAGAAATGTTCGGTTAACGACAGGTAACGCAACACCGCGGCCAGCGTCGGCCCCGCTGTCTCCGCTGGCCAGGAGATCACGTACAGCAATAAGAGAACGATGAGACAACTGACCGCGGCGACGATTTGGTTATCCGTAAAAGAAGAGGTGAGAAGCCCGACGGTGGCGAAGGAGACGGCGAGCAAAAACAACCCCAAGTATCCGGCAGCAATGATACCGGGCTCCGGATTACCGTAAATCAACAAGATTGCCGGGTACACTGCAGTGAGCCCCAGCATGATCAAGAGGAATGCGACGACGCCGATGAACTTGCCGATCACGATTTCCGCAATGGAAAGGGGCGACGTGAGCAGTAGCTCATAAGTGCCGGCACGTTTCTCTTCGGCAAACGACCGCATGGTGATCACCGGCACCAGAATGATCAGCACAACGGAAAGATTTCCGAGAAGCGGTGCCACCACCAGCTCGTTGAGGTTGAGTCGGCTTTGGACTTCAGGGCTGCGAAAGCTCATGTAGATCTGGACAAGGAAATTGAACCGGTTCAGAAGGTTAAAGAAGAACCACCCGCCCAAAAGCATGAAGCCCGTCAAAACGACGTAGGCAATGGGCGAAACGAAAGCGGCCCGCAGCTCTTTGCCGGCGATCGTAAACGCGTTTTTCATGCAGATCCCTCCGCCACTGCCCCAGCAGGAACCGCCGTATCCTGACTAATGTAGCGCAAGAATACCTGCTCCAAGGTGGTGTCCTTCGTGAGGTTCTCCAAGAGATCCTCCACGACGATGCGCCCCTGATTGATGATCACGACCTTGTCGCAAAGCTGGGACACCTCCGGCAGGATATGCGTAGACAAGATCACGGTGCGGTCCGCAGCCAGCTCTTTGATCAGCGTGCGAATGTCAATGATCTGCCGCGGATCGAGCCCGATGGTGGGCTCGTCCAGCACTAACACTGCAGGGCTGTGAATCATCGCCTGCGCAAGGCCAACTCTTTGCCGATAGCCTTTGGAAAGATGACCGATCACTCGATGGGGGACATCGGTTAACCCACAAGAGCGCAGCACGCGGTCCACCGCATCGTTCAAGTCCGCCTTGGCGATTCCACGGATGCGGCCCACGAAGCGCAGGTAGGTGAGGACCGTCATATCGTTGTACAGCGGAGGCGACTCGGGAAGGTAACCAATGCGGCGCCGGCACTCGTACGAGTCTTCGAAAATGTCGTACCCGGCAATTTTCACCGTGCCCGAAGTGGCGGGCATGAAACCGGTGATGATCCGCATGGTAGTGGTTTTGCCGGCACCGTTCGGGCCCAAAAACCCGAGGATCTGCCCCTTTTCCGCGGTAAAGCTAATGTTCGAAACCGCGGTGATTTCCCCGTAGCGCTTGGTCAAGTTTCGTACTTCGATCATCAGCGACGCCCCGTTGACGATGTTTCCGCTCCGGAATTCAAGCGCAAAGCGGATTTGATGCGGCGCTGCCGTTTAGCCAGCGGTGTTCCGGTTGTCAACGAAAAGGCCGCGGAGAAGGCTCACGCAAGGTGCGAAGCGGCCCTAGCGGCGGTGCGGAACAAGGCAACGCGCTCAAACCACAACTTGTTGCCAGCGTTCGCTTCGAAAGCGCCATGCTTTCAGCACTGCACGCGCGATGTAGTCTCCAACCAACGAGAACCACAGCCACTGCAAGTCCCAATGCATCACGTGAGAAACCATGTAGGCGCACCCGAGGCGGCACCCATAAAACCCGACAAACACCGTCAAGAGCGGGAAGCGGGTGTCGCCGGCCCCGCGCAACGCCCCACCCAGCGTGAAGTCGATCGCCATAAAAGGTTGGGACACGCCGAGCGCCCAAATGAATAGCACGGTGTCGCGAATCACCTCCGGGTCATCCACAAACGCTGATGCGATCGGGCGAGCCAGGGCGACAATGAGTATCCCGCAAGCGGACATGAGGTAAACCGCCATTCGATTGGACTCCCATCCCGAGCGGCGTGCCATCTGTGGCTGTTTGGCTCCCAGGTTTTGTCCGACCAGTGCGGCTGCGGCGGCGGCGAAGCCGTATCCAGGCAGGAACGAGAGGGCGAGGATTCTCACCCCGATGAAGTAAGCCGCAACCGCGCTCGTGCCGTACCCGGCGGCGAATACGAGATAGATGAAAAATCCGACCTGCATGAGGAGTTGTTCCGCGGCCGCCGGGTAGCCAATGCGCAGCACGCGGAGGATAAGTGCAATGTGCGGCCGAAAGTGATCGGCCTCGAGCCGCAACGTCAGACGCCCGCGAAACAGGAGCCCCAGGCCGAACACCATACCCACGCTAAAGGCGACGACCGTGGCCAATGCCGAGCCGCGCACGCCGAGGGCTGGGAATCCCAGGACCCCGAAAATGAGCACGTAATTGCCGATCACGTTGATAATATTGACGAGTGCGCCGATCCAAAGGGGCGTGCGCGTATCGCCGGCAGCACGCAGTGCCGATCCGATCACGAAGAGGGCGGCGGATTGTGGAATGGACAACATGACGAGCCGCGTGAACCATGCCCCCAACTCGCGCACCTCCGGTTGCACCCCGAACCATCCCACGATCTCTCGTGCGAAAATCATCACTGGTAGGATGCAGAGGCACGAGAGTACGAAGGCTGCCAACAGCGATTGGGCGACCACACGTTCCGCGAGGTCGCGCTGGCCCGCCCCCACAGCTCGGGCGACCAATGCCAGGGTCCCGGTTCCTACGGCTGTCATGGCGATGCTCACGCTATTGAGGATTTGGGCGCCGACGCCCACAGCCGCCACAGCGTTGGCACCGAGGCGGCCCACCATGAGCGTGTCCACAAGGCCGACTAGAGACTCGAGCAGCAGGGTAACAATGACCGGCCAGGCAAGGGTCCAAATGATACGCAGCAATTCCGGGCGGCTCGTCGCGGCCTGTCGGCCGGCGGCCACGGTTACAGTCAGCGAAGATGCAGGGTCACCATCCATGGCGGGCTGCCCACGTGAGCGAAGCCAGTGCGTCAAGTCAAGAACGGTTCGATGCCGGCTCGTTGCGCACGGGCAGAATTCCGGGGCGAGCGACGTAAACGAACACCTGGACTATACCTGAGCGCGTTTCTGCCTGGGCCAAGACGCGGTCGTACAATGTTCCCACACATTCGTAACGATCGAGCGCCGCCAGGGAGCGAGCATCTACGTCCTTCAAAATCTTTCCACGCACTCGACTTCCCGGAGAAGGGCGAACGAATGGGTAGGTGTGGCGCCATGCGTACCGCCGGTAATCGAGCAACCAAGCTTCCTCGGTCAGAAACGATTTTCCGGTCAGCTCTTGCACCAGAGCGGGATCGCGCAAAGTTCCGTAAACGAACAGCGCGACCGAGCCACTCATGCGTACCCCATGAAGCGCAGGAAGTCGTCCAAGCGATGGAAACGGAGATACAGGTTTGTCCGCTTTTCCTTCCCAATCGTCGAGCTTCGCTCGCTGGCGTAATTGTGGCCGGGGTAAAGCACGGTGTCGTCCGGAAGCGCGGCCAGCTTGTTGACCAAGCTGTCGTACATTTGCGCAGGGTCGCTGCCCGGCAGGTCTACACGGCCGCAGCTCCCGATAAAGAGCGTATCTCCGGAAATGAGGGCCTTGTCGGCGAGGAAGCACTGCGACCCTGGGGTATGCCCGGGAGTGTGGAGAAAGCGAATTTCCAAGTCGCCCACCGCCAACGTGTCGCCGCTCTCGGTCGGCACTACGTCACTGCGCGAAAGCCCGGCAATTCGCTGCGCATAATCCACCTCGCTTTTGTGCAGGTAGACCTTGAGGGGGAAATTTCGCTCCAGCAGCTCGGCTGCGCCGGCAATGTGATGGCCGAACAGATTTCCGCCCAGGTGATCCGGGTGAAAATGCGTCACCAACACCGCGACGGGCTCGAGGTTTTCCTCCTCTAAAGTCCTCACGATCGCATCGATGTCCCATGCCGGGTCCACCAGCGCGACCTTACGGGTGCGAGGATCGCCCACGAGGTACACAAAGTTCTCCATCGGTCCCAACTGCATTTGCTTGAGGTAGGTGCGACGCGGCGTCACTTCTCTCCTCCCTTGCTCAGCTTTGCCCCGGAGCGCCGGTGGCTTTGCAAACCGCGCTCCCACAAGAACTCGGGCTCACCGGTTTGTTTGGCAACCCAGCGCGCGAGCACGAACAAAAGATCGCTGAGACGATTCAAATATCGCAGTGGCCACGGACCAATCTCTTCTTCGCGGCTCAAGCGCAGCACCAGCCGCTCCGCACGCCGGCACACCGTACGAGCCTGGTGCAGAAACGCGCTTACCTTTCCTCCTCCAGGGAGGATGAACGAGCGCAACGGTTCAAGGTCCTTTTGCAACTCGTCGAGCGTCTTCTCCAGCGCTTTGATCTCCCGTTCGCCGACTCGGAACATTTCTTCGTGTTGGGCTTCGGGCGGGGTTGCAAGCTCGCCCCCCAAGTCGAACAGCTCGTTTTGAAGCTGTTTGAGAATATCTTCCACCCGCTGCCGCGCGGCGAGGGAAGGGGTGTCGCTGTTGAACGCACGAGCAATGCCCAAAACGGCGTTGAGCTCGTCGAGCGTGCCATACGCTTCGATGCGGGGCGTGTCTTTCGGGACGCGTTTCCCACCGACGAGCGCTGTCTCTCCTTGATCTCCCGTGCGCGTGTACACACGCGTGATTCGAATCGGCATGGTTACTCTCTCTCGCGCAGCCAAACTAGCCAAACCAACCGTCGCATCAATGTACTGTACCGCCCGGCGGCGGCGCCGGCGGTACCCGCACGACGATCGCTACGGTGCCGCCGTGGTTGGCGTTGCGGAACGCATGCTCGGCGCCTCGTTCGATGACCACGACATCGCCGGCCTCGATGGCATGTGTCTCCTGACCAAGGAGCATCAAACCTCGACCTTCGAGAAGGAAAACCACGAGATCGTGATCGGGATGGCGATGCGGCTTCTCTGCGCCGACAATGCGCACGAGCTGCACACCCACGTTGGGCAGGGAGCAAAGCTCGCGCGCCTCGATGGGCTGGGTCCCGCGTAGGCGGCTGGCCTCCTGGCGCAGTTCTTTCTGCACGAAGGCCGAATCCGCTCGCCCCAGCAGGATCCTTTTTCCGTGGAGTCGAGCATCGCGGGACGAAAGACAACCCGGCCCACCCACAAACGTAGAAATGATTCCCACCATCACGAGCCACATCCGTCGGATGCCCACGGCGCGTGTCTACCACCGTTACGCCGCCGACACGAGAGTAGGGGATATGCGTATGGAACTGCCAAATCCGGACAGCCCGACGTACGGTGCGGCAGGCCGCGAACTCCATGCACCTGCGCGACGGGGAGTGCGGCTACAAATACAACTCCGCCGAGCGCCTCTTTCCCGCTCAGCGCTTTGGCTGCATGCGCCGCGTTTCGAGAGTCAGCCGCCTGCGTGCGGTTGGCGAGGCGCGGCCCGCAAGAAGCTCCACCGCTACCCCCCGCGCAGCGGAAGGAGCCCGCCGGATGCCTGCCGAGGCAGGTCAGCGGTGCTGCGGGTGGGTTTCGCGTGTAAGGCGGCTGTGTGGCGGCACCGACTCTACGATCCACAGGTTTCCGCCGATGACGGAACCCTCTCCGATGACCGTGTCACCGCCGAGAATGGTCGCACCCGAATATATGGTCACGTTGTCCTCGATGGTGGGATGTCGCTTCCGGTTGCGCAGCAAGACGCCGTCGGCATCCCGGGGCACGCTGAGCGCCCCCAAAGTGACTCCTTGATAAATTTTCACGTTGTCGCCGATGACACAGGTCTCGCCGATCACCACGCCGGTTCCATGATCAATGAAAAAGCTCTTGCCGATGGTGGCTCCGGGGTGGATGTCAATGCCGGTTTCGCTGTGTGCGTATTCCGACAGAATGCGTGGAATCATGGGCACTTGCTCCAAGTAGAGCTCGTGGGCAATCCGGTGTGTGGTAATCGCTTGGATCGCGGGGTAACTGAAGACGACTTCCTCGACGCTTTTTGCGGCAGGGTCGCCGGCGAAGGCCGCAAGCACGTCGAGATTGAGCAGGTCGCGCAGCTCAGGTAGTTTGCGCAACAGACGCAACACGACGTCTTCCGCCCACTGGGGGTCGCGAGGCACGGTCTCGCGCGAGCACATGCGCTCCCACGTTTGCGCGCGACCAATTTGCTCCACCAGAATTTCATAAGCGGGATGCAGGTGCTCGCTGATAGCGTAGCGCAAGTTGCCCTGAGTCAGTGGCCGGGTGCTATAAAAGCCCATGAAAATTGCGTGTTTGAGGTGATGGAGCGCCTCGATGACCGCACGGCGGTTGGGAAGAGCGGCAGTTTCCAGACTGTCGATTTCGTGGCTGCCGTCGTAACTTGCCGTCACGGCATCGATAATGGCTTCGAGTTCATCGTATCGTGTTGGCTCGGGGCTCATACAGTATCGGGTCTACCTAAAAGCCTGGGTTTCCCCTTGCAACTCGCTGCTGGCGGGTTGCACTGGTGGGGTGCGCATCTCAGTATGCGTCCTTGAGTTCTCGGACCTTGGCGAAAATTGCCACCGGATCGGGCGGCACGCGCGGATCGATCCGGCGTACGGATCCCTGGAGTTCCGAACTGTTCCATCGGAGAAACGGATTGGTGGCCTTTTCCTCGCCGATTGTGCTCGGCACCGTAGGCACTCCCCGTTGTCGTAACGCACGAACCCGCTCGTACTTTGCGCGCAGAGCTGCGTTGTTGGGTTCGAGCTCCAACGCAAATTCGAGATTTTTGAGCGTATACTCGTGGCCACAGTACACCCTCGTGTCGTCCGGAAGGCTGGCCAGTTTCGCCAGCGACGCCATCATCATGGCGGCGTCCCCCTCGAACAAGCGACCACAGCCCGCGACGAACAACGTGTCGCCGGTGAACACCACGCGTTCTTCCGGGAAATAGTACGCGACGTGGCCAGTCGTGTGCGCTGGGATAAAAATAACCTCGGCGGTCAGCTCGCCAATGTGGATCTTGTCTCCCTCCCGCACCTCGCGGGTGCATCCTGGAATGCGATCCCGTTGACCGGCGTACGCCAAGACTTCCACCGGATATGCCCGCAGCAACTGGTCATGGCCGCCGACGTGATCGTAGTGATGATGGGTCGGGAGCAGAGCCACAAGCTCCACTCCACGCCGCTCGATCTCGCGTTGCACCGGTAAAGCCTCGGCGCAATCCACCACGGCAGCCTTCTTGGTTTTTGGATCGATGACGAGATAGGCATAGTTGTCGCGCAGTTGCGGAATCGGCACGACTTCCATCACGACCGGTCCTCCTCTCTTTCGGCACGCAGGGGAACTCCCAGGCTTTTCAATTGCCGCTCGATCTTGCGGAGCCGCTGCAAAGCTTCCGGCAAGCGCTGCAGAGCAGCGTACTCGCGCCGCCAGCGCCGAATGTCCACGGCGGGCGTTCCCCCGAAAACAGCGCCTGCGGGCACATCATTGTGGACGCCGGATTGTGCTGCCACCTGGGCGCCATCACCGACGGTGAGATGACCGGCACAGCCCACCTGCCCACCCAAGCGCACGTAACGGCCCACTCGCGTGCTGCCGGACAGCCCGGTTTGCGCCGCAATCGCACTTCCTGCACCCACGGTGCACCCATGGGCCACCATCACGAGGTTGTCGATCTTTGCCCCTTGCTCGATGCGGGTAGCCCCAATGGCCGCCCGGTCTACGGTGGTGTTTGCACCCACCTCCACATCATCCCCCACGATCACGGTTCCCGCCTGGGTGATGCGGCGCGCCGTGCCATCTTTCGACAACACAAAGCCGAAGCCATCGCCGCCGAGCACGCAGCCCGGTTGCAACACGACTCGGTGGCCGATGATGACCCGCTCGCGAACGACTGCGTGCGCATGGGCATGAAAGTCGTCGCCAATGCGAACCTCGGGGTACAAAACGACGTGGGCTTCGAGTCGGGCGCGAGCGCCGAGGACAACGCCGGGACCAATGACGCAATACGGGCCAATGTTGGCGTCCGGTCCGATTGTGGCCGATGGATGAATGACCGCAGTCGGATGGATCCCCTCCCACTGCGGTGGAGGGATGAAGAACAAGTCGACGGCGCGCGCAAATGCGTCATAAGGATCCTTTGCCCGCAGGGACGGTAGCGACACCTCGGGCTCCTCCATCCCGAGGATGATTGCAGAGGCTTTGGTTGTTTCGAGATGGCGTCGGTACCTGGGGTTGGCCAAAAAGGTCAGGTCTCCAGGCTCGGCCTCGTGGATCGGCATGATGCGGCGAATATCCACGTCTCCGGGACCGCGTAACTCGCACTCCAACCTTCGAGCAATGTCTTCAAGCCTCATGTGAATTCCCTCACGCGGTGCCGCCACCATAGCCCCATGCACGGGTGCGGCAAGCGCGGCCGCGGCGCAGCGGCGCGTTCGCATTGCCGGCACGAGGGCGCTGTGTTAACAGCGTGCGACTCATGAAACTCGAGCCGGATTTCGAAAAGCGCGGGGGGCTCGTCGTCGCCATCGCGCAGGATGCCGAAAGCGGCGAGGTTCTGATGGTGGCGTACATGAACCGGGCTGCTTGGGAAAAAACCCTGGCCACGGGCAAGGCCTGTTACTGGAGCACTTCTCGCAATGAGTTGTGGCTCAAGGGCGAAACCTCGGGTCATGTACAGGAAGTGAAGGAAATTTTGCTCGACTGCGATGCGGATGCCGTGCTGCTCAAAGTGCACCAACGTGGGGGAGCAGCGTGTCACGAGGGATACCGCAGTTGTTTCTTCCGCCAGCGCACCGGCGAGGAGTGGCGAGTGGTGCAAGAACGCGTGGTGGATCCAAAGGTGGTTTACGGCCGCCCGCAGGAGTAATCGATTCGCGAGGCAGCAATGGCGGACACGAACGCGCAACGGCTGAAGCTCGGGATCCCCAAAGGGAGCCTCCAAGACGCAACTGTGGAGCTTTTCCGCCGTGCCGGCTGGAAGATTTCCATTTCGGAGCGGAGTTATTTCCCGACCATTGATGATGCCACTATTCGCTGTTCTCTGGTGCGGGCGCAGGAGATGGCCCGTTACGTTCAGGACGGCACCCTCGACGCGGGCATTACCGGCATTGATTGGATCCGCGAGAACGACGCCCAAGTGCGCACGGTTTGCAACTTGATTTACTCTAAGTCGAGCTTTCGCCCCACCCGCTGGGTGCTTGTGGTGCCGGAAGATTCGCCGGTGCAAAAGCCCGAGGACCTCCGTGGCAAGCGTGTGGCCACGGAGCTCGTCAACTTCACCCGCCGCTTTTTTGCGGAGAGAAACATTCCCGTGGAGGTGGAGTTTTCGTGGGGGGCGACGGAGGCAAAGGCGGCGGACGGTTTAGTGGACGCCATTGTGGAAGTCACTGAAACGGGCAGCACGATCCGCGCGAACCGACTGCGCATCGTGTGTGAGCTCTTTCAGTCGAACCCACAGTTGATTGCAAACGAATCGGCCTGGTCCGACCCCTGGAAGCGGGCCAAGATCCAGCAGATCGCCATGCTCCTGCAAGGCGCGTTAGAAGCCGAAGGCAAGGTAGGCATCAAAATGAACGTCCCCAAAGATTGCCTGCAACGAGTGGTCGCACTGATACCCAGCCTGACTGCGCCTACGGTTTCACCGCTCTATCCCAGCGGGAACCTGGAGGGGCGGGAGTGGTTTGCCGTGGAGAGCGTGATTCCCGAGGCTGAGGTGCGCGAACTCATTCCTCGATTGATTGCCGAAGGCGCCACGGGCATCATCGAGTACCCGCTGAATAAAATTGTGGGATAACGAGAATGCACACGGTACGGAGAGGCTGACGATGGCTGCGTGGCTCGGCCGGCGAATCGTCCTTGGGTTTGCACTGGTTCTTAGTGTCGGATGCCAGACGGACACGGAAGCGCGCGCGCGCCAAGCAGCGGAGAAGATCAAGGAATCCATTCCGGATATCCAAGCGCGTGCACTGTCCCAGCCCGCGACGGAAGAAGAGGTGCGCGAGGCGCAAGCGGCGCTTCGCGAGGTGAAGGAATACCTCGGGGAAGTGAACGGCAAACTCGACGCAATCACGGTCAACGCGATCCAGGCTTTTCAGCGCTCTCGCGGGTTGCGGGACGACGGAATTCTCGACGAACGGACTCGGCGCGAACTCCGCAAGGTTTTGGCCGCCGCGCAGTCGAACGCAAGTCGCTCGCAGTAGGCGCTGGCAACCGCGTTCCTTTCCGGCTCCCGGGGAGGCTACGCGACCGGTACCGTGGCACGGCTGTACTTTCCCGCTCGGGCAAGTTGGGCCGCTGGAGCTCCGGGTACGCTCGGTTTCGGGTGCCTGCGGCGACTCGAACCGGGCTGCCGCAAGCCGACACGCGATTGCTCCCTTCCCGGCGCGCGAGCCGGTTGCGTCGCAGCGCGCTGCCCGAGCTGCCGCAGCACAGGTCGTACCTAGCCCAACCCAGTGCACGGTTCGGAGCCTGTGCTGTTGCGCCAGGGTTCAACCCTGGTAAGGGCGTGCCTCATGAGTCCGGCTCCGTCGCATGCTGTCTATCCCAGCCGAGTGCGGCACATGGTCGTGGCGCTGGGTTTGTCGGTCATGGCCGTGGCATACCTGGATCGCGTTTGCATCGCAGTGGCCGCGCCGAAGATGCGCGAGGAGATCCACCTGACCGACACGCAACTCGGCTACGTTTTTAGCGCCTTCACTCTGGCGTACGCTCTCTTCGAAGTTCCGGGCGGCTGGCTGGCCGATCGCTTTGGTGCCCGTTTGATGTTGGCGCGCATCGTGGTGTGGTGGTCGGCAATGACCATTCTCACTGGTGCGGCCACGGGTTTTGGCTCGCTCCTCGCCGTACGATTTCTTTTTGGGATGGGAGAAGCCGGCCTTTTGCCGACACTGGCAAGGGCTTTTCGGATGTGGTTGCCACCCACGGAATCGGGGCGGGCCTTTGGCCTGACCGTAATGGCCGGCGCTGTTGCCGGGGCTCTCAGCCAACCGCTGGTTGCGGGAATGCTGCAATTCATGAGTTGGCGCTGGTCGTTCGTTGTGTTTGGGGCAGTCGGCATCCTCTGGGTCGGGCTGTGGCTCCGGCTTTTTTATGAACGGCCCGAGGACCACCCAAAAGTGAACTCGGCCGAACTGAGATACATCGGTGCTCGAACCGATACCGGCGAACACAAGTTTGTGTGGGCAGCGCTGCGGGATCCCAGCGTAGTCGCACTTTGTGGGATGTACTTTCTCGTTATTTATGGCTGGTACTTCTTCCTCACTTGGCTGCCGACGTACTTGATGGACGAGCGGCACTTTCCGTTAGTCCAGGCCGGCTACCTCTCGGCCTTGCCGTTGTTGGCGATTGCTGCCGGAGTTGCTGCCGGCGGCTGGGCGAGCGACGCCGCGGTGCGGCGCTGGGGCGAGCAGGTGGGACGCCGCCTGCCAGCTCTTGGCGGACTACCCGCCGCGTCTCTCGCCATGGTGATGGGGCTGAGCGCAGATGGACCATGGGCGGCGACTCTCTTCTTGAGTTCGGCAGCCGGCTTGGCCGCGCTGAGTGTCGCTCCGGCTTGGGCGGTGTGCTCGTCACTCGGTGGCCGACACGCGGGAAGTGTCACGGGTGCGATGAATACGTTCGGCAACTTGGGCGGTGCCCTTAACTCGGTAGTTGTCGGTTGGAGTCGGGATGCCCTGGGATCCTGGGCACCGCCGTTGGTTTCGATGGCCGCAGCGTATCTGATCGCTACGGGCTTGTGGTTCGCGGTGCGTGTGCCGCCCGAGAAACGCGGGTCCAACATCCCGCGCGACCATTAGAGGGCCCACCCTTAACTACGGTTCCTCCTCGCCCCGCTCCAGCAGTTCGTAGCCGCTTGCTTGGCCTCTCTGCACCAGTAGCAATACAGAGTCGCCGGCTTGCGCCAGCGCGCGCTCGCACGCTTGTGCAGAAGTCACGGGCGTCCGGTCTACCTGGCGAATGACATCACCAGGCTGCAAGCCACTGCGGTCTGCCGGGCTACCGGGAATGATTTCCCGGATCATTGCCCCGCGCACGCCTCGGGGCACGCGAAAACGAGCAGCCAACTGCGGCGTAAGGTCAGTCAGCACCAAACCCCAAGAGCGTGCTGCCGAACGACTCTCGACACCGAACTGAGCCTCCTCGGGCGATTCCGCAATGGTCACCGTCAGCCTTCGCTCCTTACCGTCGCGGATCAACACCAGCGAAACCGTGCGTCCGACCGGCAACTCGGCGATGCGAGCCGACAGTTGCCGACTTTCCTCGATTGGAGCGCCGTTGAACTCAATGATCACGTCGCCGCGACGGATACCTGCGCGGTCCGCCGGGCTACCCGGCTCGACCTCCACCACTAGTGCTCCACGCGGGCGATCCAGTCCGAACGATTCGACCATCTCCCCGGTCACGTCTTGGATCGAAACGCCAAGCCACCCTCGGATGACTCGACCATGCTCCCGGAGTTCGGCCACCACTTTCTTGGCTAGGTTGATTGGGATCGCAAAACCAATGCCGATGCTGCCACCCGACCGACTGAAGATCGCAGAGTTGATACCCACGACTTCACCACGCAAGTTGAGGAGTGGCCCTCCAGAGTTCCCGGGATTGATGGAAGCATCGGTCTGGATGAAATCGTCATACGGTCCCGCGCCAATCACCCGATCCTTGGCGCTGACAATGCCCGCCGTGACCGTGGAAGCTAGGCCAAACGGGTTGCCCACGGCGAGGACCCAGTCGCCGACTTCGAGGGCATCGGAGTCGCCGAGTTTGGCTGCGGGCAGGGGCGACTTGGGGCGGATCTTCAGTAAAGCGATGTCGGTTTTTTGGTCCATACCGACAACTTTCGCATCGTATTCTTCCCGCGTCGCCAAACGCACGCGGATTTGCTGCGCCAGCGCGACCACGTGCGCGTTGGTTACGATGTAGCCGTCGCTGGAAATGATGAAGCCCGAGCCGAGACTTTGCTGCCGCTGCGCGCGATACGGCAACCCGGGCCCGAAAAACTGCCGGAAAAAATCCTCCACCGGGTCGCCGGTCGACCCGGGTACGCGCACCACGCGAGTGGAAAAGATATTGACGACCACGGGACGAGCCGTTTTTGCGACTTCGGAAAAACTTTCGGGAACACTGGAAAGAGCACGCACCCAAGAAGGAGCAATGGCGGCAAACAAAACCACGACCCAGGTCGCGAAGATGTAACGAGTGCGCATAGGGATGTGGCTCGCTTGGCTAGCAGCGCTCCAGCTCTTATTCTACCTCGCGGCTATAGAGCCACGTTGGCTGTTGCGTGGATTGGTGGCGGCATATGCACAAAGGGCGCTCGAGCATTTTCGGACGCGTAACCCAGGCGCTGCTGGTCGCTCTCGCATTGGGCGTGGTGTGCGTGCTCGTCGCGGTTTGGTTCGCTCGCGGGCTTGCTGCCGAGCGCCTTCGCGCAGCCCTTCTGGAACAGGGACACAAGCTCACGGGGCGGCCGTGCGAGATCGCAAGCCTCCGTGTGCGTGCCTCCGCAACGATTGCGTTGCACGGGGCAAAGTGCGGAGACCTTTTGACCGTGGAATCCGCGCAGGCGCGCATCGCGTGGTGGCGATCGCTCCGGTCCGGACGCCTCCATTTGTTGGTGGCGGCGAAGGGACTCGTCGCTGACGCCGTACGCTTCCAGCCCGTCGAGAACGGTCGAGAATCAAGCGGTGAGCCGACAAAGTCGCCGTGGTGGTTTGCCACCCTCCTCTCCCGTATTACCGTGGGTCTTCGGGGTGACGAACTGCGCCTCCGTTTTCCATACGGTCATGGGGAAGCAACTTGGGCCGTAGGCACCGTGGAGGCCGAGGCTCAGTTCGCCGCGCGCCAGACATCGCTTCTGCAATGGCGTGTCGCTCTACGAGATACCGTTTGGCAACGTGCCTCCGGCATGCTCGAGCTGCGGTATCTGTCGGCTGCCGGCTTCTGGAGCGAAACGGAGGGAGTGCGCGTGCGAGCCGCGCAACTAGTTGGCCCAGAGACTCGCGTGAGCGCATGGGTGCGGAACGACGGCTCCTTGCGAGTCGCTGGGGACCTCGATGCACGGGTTGTGCGGCTGTTTGCGGACGATGTACCCGATATCCACGGTCCGCTGCGTGCTGTGGGTTCGTTATACGGAAGCTTACTGGACCCGGAGGTGGACCTGGTGTTGCGCCTTCAAGGTGGCGCGTGGGAGAAAATCAGCCAGGCAACGCTGCGCACGCGCTTCCGGCGCCGCGGCGCGCTGTTGCGCTTCGCCCCAGTCGAGCTCGTGCACCCATGGGTGCGGGTAGCCGGGGAAGTGGAGTTGCACCTGAATCGTCCGGCAACCCTGTCTTTGGAAGCACGGGGAAGGAGTTCCGGCGTTGCCAACGTCTTGGCTTGGGTTGGCATTCATGTGCCGGCAGGAGCGATGGGGAAGACTTGGCTCCGAGCGAAGATCAACGGGCCGCTCGAACCTCTGGCATTGCGCTGGTCGGCGGTTGGAACTACCGAGGTGCGGCTTCCCTGGATTCCGAATGCGCGGGGTTTTGCGGCGTTGTGGGAAGGGGCCGGAGAAATCTCTGAGAGCAGTGGGGAAGCGACAGGAGAATTGCGGTGGCTCGATGGTCTCGTAGCCAGCGTGAACGGCAAGTGGCGTCCGCACCACCGTGAGGTCGTCGCGCAGCTCGACGTTGCCGACTTGCGCAGGCTGATGCCCGCTTTCGGCGACCTGGGGGCGCGACTGGGTCTCAGTGGCTCGGCTTCGGTGCAAGGACGTTGGCTCGAGTCGGGTGAAGGGGCGCGGATCGAAGCCAATGTTCAGGCGACGGACATAACGGTTTGGCAGAGTACTGTACGGAACTTTCACTGTTCGGCGGCGTTGTGGCCTGGGAGGGAGTGGCGAGTGGACAGTTGCACGGCCACCGACTTTGGGGGCGGCACGGTTGCGTTGCGAGGGGCCGGAGGATGGCGTTTCGATGCATCGCAGAGCCTCCAAATCGCGTTCCGCGACTTCGCAGCGGAGTTTCTGGCCGGCATGGCCTCGGTAGCGACCGGTTCTGTTCTGCCGGTGTCGCGGGGACGTTTGACCGGCGACCTGACATTTTCCGGTACGTGGACCGAGCCTGAGGTCCAGACGATTCTCTCCCTCGATCAGTTCCGCGTTTTTCGGGAACCTATTACCCGACTGGCTTCCCAATGGAACTACCGGCGAGGCCGTTGGGAGCTCGAGACGGCACTGGTGCGCCGGGACGGGCGCGAGAAGGCTTGGTTGCGGGCGAAGGGACAGGGGATGACGCTAACGGAGGCGACCCTGTCTTCCGACCCGGTCCAACTCGGCGGGATTGTCGGCCTTGGCCGGCAAAACGTACGCGGCACGCTCAGCGTGCGCGGGCAGTGGTCCGGACCGTTTACCGCGCCCAGCGGGAGCTTGAGTGTATCCGTCGAAGATCTCACCGTGGGCGGCCTCGCCCTGGGCCTTGCACGGGTTCACGTGCAGTTTGCCCCCGGAGCATGGGTGGTGACGGGGGGTGCCTTGGCCGACCGCTTGGAGTGGAGCGGCCGGGTCGAGCCGCGCGACCGCTATCGGTTCGAGCTGCGGGCTAGCCTGGCCACACTAGAGACAGAACCTTTGCGGGGCCGGGTGAGACTGCGCCTTGGCGGAACGGCAGAGCTGGCAGGCCATCTGGCTGGTTCTGCGCTGGAGCGGCTGAACGTTCAGCTTGGGGAGTTGGCCATTCTGCGCGAGCCGTATCGCCTCGAAGCGACAGCTCCGGTGAGATTGCTTTTCGACGGGCAGATGTTTCGCTTGGAGCCATTCGAGTTGCAAAGCGGTGAGTCGCGCGTCCGTATCGATGGCAGAGCATGGCCGAGCGGAGCGTTGCAGCTTGCGATTCGAGGCTCTTCGGACCTGGTGCTGCTAGAGCTCTTCGGGCCGCCGGTCCTGGAAGCCAGTGGCTCTCTGCGCATTGATGTGACGGTGGAGCGTAACCAAAGCGGGCAGTGGATCGTCACCGGTCCGATTGTTGTCCAGGACGGTACACTGGAGATCGAAGGGATTCCTCCGGCAACGCGCTTACGGGCGGAAGCCCGTTTGGAGAATAGCGAGGTTCAAGCGCTCAAAGTCGAAGGCGAAATCGGAGGGGGAAGCTTGCGGATCACCGGTGTGGCAGACATCCAGCGCGGGCCCTTGCTTCGATGGTCGCTCACGGACGTTTCGGGGGCGTGGACGGAGGATCTGGAGGCTCGGGTTCGCGCCACTGGGGCGCTCGGCGGCTCCTGGGACAAATTGAAAATCTCCGGAGACATTGAAGTGCTCGGCGCGACGTACGACCGCAACCTCGCGCTCACCGATCTTCTGCGATGGTTGCAAGAGCGCCTTTTTGCACCGCGTCGAGTGCAGCAAACAATACGCACGCCGGTGGAACTAGATCTAAAGATTTACTCGCCGGGAGACGTTTTCATCGATAACAACCTTGCCAAAATCGAGTTGTGGCTCGACTTGTGGGTGAGCGGCGAGCTTGGGCGACCGCTGGTCGGCGGTCGGATCGGCGTGCTGGATGGTGAGGTTGTCGCGCAGGGGCGCACCTTTACGGTGACGAGCGGGACAATCGAATTTCGCGATCCAGCAAGTTTGAATCCCTGGCTCAACATCGTGGCCGAAACACGTGTGTCCACCCCCCAAGCCGAGTATCTCATTACTGCCCAAGTGAGCGGGCAAGCGGATCGCCCGCGGGTCCAGTTTACCGCTGACGACCCGGCGCTTTCCCTCGACGATATCGTGAGTCTCATTGCCACGGGGCGAACGCGAGCATCGGCGGGGCAGGGCATCGGTTCCTTCCCGGCAGGCGCGGCGTTGGCTCTGGTCCCGAAGCGCCAAGCGGAGCAACGCGTCGAGTACTGGCTCGGGGTGGACCGTTTCGAGGTTTCCGCGGTGCAGGCCCGGGAAACGGGGGCCGTGGAACCGCGCGTCACGGTGGGAAAGGAGCTGGGCGAGCGCCTGTATGCTTCGGCTTCGACCAGCGTTGGAACGCAAAGCCGGCAAACGATGCAACTCGAATACCGCTGGTCCCGACGCGTTTCGTTGCTCGGCACCTGGGAGAGTGCCACGAGGGAAGCCTCCGGTGTTTTCGCGGGCGACGTCAAGTTCCGCATGGAGTTCGTGCGCGCGCCCTTTTCGTTGCTTTGCCCCTGATGCTTGCGGAGTCTTCAGTGCGAAAGTGCCTGTCGTGGGGGGCGGTTCTTGCATGGTTCGCAAGCGGTTGGGCGGCGAGTGTGACCCATGGGCGGCAACCGGTGGGGGCGCTCGAAGAAAAGCCTTTGCCGCCGGTCGTCTCCATCGAGGTTACGGGCGAGCCGGCGTGGCAGCGCGGGGAGATCGAAGGTTTAGTGCAGCCCCTCGTCGCCCAGGGTTGGGCGGACGATCTGGCGAGCGAGATCCGCACAGCGATTATGGCTACGGGCTTGTATCGCGAGGCAATCATTGGGAAAACGCCGGCCGACAATGGAATACGCCTGCACATCGAGGTGAGCCGAAAACCCCTGGTGGAAAGGGTAACTTTCCGGGGCTATCGCCTGCTTTCCTTGCGGCAGATCGAGCGGGCGGCCCGCCTCCCTCTGGCGACGTTGGTGGATGAGGCCATCCTTCGAGCGGTAGAGGAGAGAGTCCGGACACTGTACTCCCGCGAAGGGTTTCCAGCGGCCACCGTGCGTGCGGAGGCGGTGGCGACTGTGCCCGGCGCCGCGGAAGTGATCGTCTGGATTCACGAAGGCATGCCGAGAATCGTGGACACGATCGAATGGCTTGGCTTCGAACCACCAAAACCACGAGAATTTTTGCGAGCCTTGCCGGTGCACCCCGGACAACGGTGGACCCAGACACGCGCCAAAGATACCCAGCGAGCCGCCGTCCGCTATTTGCGCAAGCTGGGGTACTTCGAAGCCCGCGTGGAGGTGGAGTTCGAGGACTCCTCCGGCCGCGCACCGGGCCGCTTGCGTTTCAAAATCCGCCCGGGTCCGCGATGCAACGTAGTGTTCGCGGGGAATCGGAAAATATCGAGCGAGTATGTGTTCCAGGAGATGCGCTTGTGGGATCGCTCGCTGGTAAGCGACGGGACGTGGCGCCAAATGCGCCGCACGTTGGCGAAGCTCTACCAAGAACGGGGCTACTATCTAGTTAGGGTAGATCTCGACATCGCACGGCCGGGTGTCGGGCAGAAGGAGATCCTCTTCCGCGTGCAGGAGGGCCCAAAGCTACGTATTCGCCGGGTGAGCTGCGAGGGTTGCCAGCGCGCACGTTGGAAGAAACTTGAGGAGGTCATGGAAACTGGCCCGACGTCATGGTTCCCCCGTCGAGACGGCTTTCTCGTGCAGTCCCGCTTCGAAGAGGACCTGCGCCGCTTGTGGTTTCGCTTCCGAGAACTCGGTTTTGTGGATGCGGAAATCACGGATTACCGTATCGAGGTGGACGAAAAACAAGGGGTCATTGACGTCACGGTCGTTGTAGAGGAGGGCCTTCCGGTCGTTGTCGGCGACATTGATTTTGCTGGGTTACCGAGCCCGGCGCCGGAATTCGAGCTGAGGCAGGTCCGTCGCGGCCGACCTCTCGACCCGTTTGCGGTGGAGCGAGCCGCCGAGAGTCTCGCTCAGGTGTTGCGTGACGATGGCTACAGCAGCCCATCGGTGGATGGAAAGTGGGAAATTACGGAGCGACGCCCAGATGCCCGAGTGGCCCGCGTCACCTTCGAAGTGCATCCTGGATTGCGATTGGTGCTGGGGCGCTTGCAGATCGTGGGGAGTGCTCAGCTCGACCCGTCGGTTATCCGGCGCGAGTCGCGCTTGCGACCCGGGGACCCGCTCACATTCCAAAGTTTGGCTGGGGCGCAGCAGCGACTGTATCAGTTGGGTCTCTTTCGCAGCGTGGAACTCGACCTGATTCCGGGCGAAGATTCCACTGGCGGCTCGGGCGGCGGTACGGTGCCCAGGGATGTGGCCATCCGGGTGCAAGAACGTGCGCCCATCGGATTTACCTTTGGCGGTGGCTACAACACGCGCGATGGATTTCGCGCCTTTGGAGAGCTCGCCCACATCAATGTTGCCCACCGTGGCGAGCGGCTCTCCATCCGTGGGGATATCGCGCTAGACCCGGCGCAAGCCACGACTCCAAACGAGTACCTGATGGATGTGGGGTTTCGGGATCCGCAATTGTGGGGCACTCGTTGGGCGCTGCGCTGGAACGCCGTTGCGCAGCGTGCCACCCGCTCCGTGGATCAATTCAGCATCGAGCGGCTGGCGCTCGTGCCGGCGGTCGAGACCCGATGGAGTCCGGCACTGCTGACAGGAGTCGAGTTGCAGTTTGAAACTGCACGCATTTTCGACTTGCGTCCCGATGCGCGTGCCTTCAACCCAGCGGATGAAGGTTCGCTCGACACAGGCAGTGTAGGACCGTTTTTGGTGTACGAGGGACGGGACGACCCCTTCATGCCCCGCCGCGGCGTGTTCGACTCGGTGCGTTTGCGTTTGGCGCCGGGTTTCCTCGGCTCGGACGAGCCGTTGGCGAAGCTGCAGTGGCATCACAGCCAATACGTTCCGCTCAACGACTCCCTCACTTGGCTGTACGCGTTCCGTGGAGGTTGGGCTCGTACGTTTTCCGGTGACGTTGTCCCCATCCGGGAGCGCTTCTTTTTAGGAGGCCGCTCGACCGTTCGGGGTTTTTCGGAGAACAGCATCGGACCGCTCGGCGCTCCCATTGTGGATCCGCTGGGTAACCGGATTTTCCCAGGTGGAAACCCGCTGGGCGGAGATTTGGCGATAAATGTGAACACGGAGATCCGTTTTCCCCTGGTGTGGGGAGCTCTCGGCGCGGCGTTCGTCGATGGCGGTGGGGTTTATTTGGTGGACCGCGGTGTCTCGCTCGATGACTTCCGCAGGTCGGCGGGAGTCGGGCTAATGTACCAGACACCCGTGGGGCCGCTAGCGCTTCATTACGGCATTAAACTCGACCGCCGCTCCGGCGAAGCATTCGGCGCGGTGCATTTCACCATTGGCACTTTATTCTGAATGAAAACGGGGGCACGGGCGCTAGAGAGTTTTTGCCGGCGCGCTGCTTGCTTTGGGTCCGACGTCCGGGGCTGGCCGGGAGACGCTCCACTTACAAGTCCTCATGCGGGCCAACGGTCGGCGGAAGAAGCGGATGGCGAGCTAATTCGTGGTTCCCTTTTTCCGGATGGGTCCCTCGATGCGGATCTTGCGCAGCCGCCGTCCGTCCAGCACCACGACGGTCATTTTGAAGGGCCCCTCGGTAATGGCCTCTCCCCCCTTGGGAAAGCGTTTGAGCCGCGCCAGCACCAAACCGGCTACCGTGCGGTAATCGGCGGTGCTCCGGAAGGGGAGCTCGTAGCGGTTGGTGAGTTCGTCTAGCGACAAAGAACCGTGGACCAAGAGGGAACCATCCGGCATTTCCTGGATCGGCTGCTCTTCGTCGGTGTCGAACTCGTCGCGGATTTCTCCGACAATCTCTTCGAGCAAGTCTTCGATCGTGACCAGTCCGACCACGGTGCCGAACTCGTTTACCACAATCGCCATGTGGAGCCGCCGAGATTGCAACTCGCGTAGCAGATCGCTGATTTGCATCGAGTCCGGCACGAAAAGGGCAGGGTGTGCGAGAGAAGCCAGCGGTGCCGGCTGTGGTTTGTTCCGTTCGCGTAAGATGTCCTTCAAATGGACCACACCGATGATGTGGTCGAGATCTCCTTGATACACAGGCATGCGCGAGAAGCCAGTTTCTCCCAACTTCTGTAACGCCTCGTCGAGGGGTGTGGTGTCCGCAAGCGCATGGATCTCCGAGCGCGGCACCATTACCTCGCGCACCGAAGTGTCGGTGAACTCGAACACGCTGTGGATCAGTTGGCGCTCGGCCTCGTCGAAAATCCCGTGCCGCGCCCCTTCCTGCACCATGTGCTTGACCTCCTCCTCGGTGATGAACACCTCGGCCGTGCGCGTAGAAACACCCAGCAGCTTCAACAGAAAATCCGTCGAAGCGGTGAGTACGCGCACAACCGGAGCGGACAAAACAGCCAACGCTCGGATCAGGTGCGCGGTGAGCAGAGCCACCCGCTCGGGGTTTCTCAAGGCTAGCGATTTGGGGAGGAGCTCCCCGACAACCAGAGAGAGGTACGAAATGGCGGCTACCGTCACTGCCAAGGCAAGCGTCGAGGCCCAGGACTCCGCCCATTGTGGAAGAATGGCGTGCAACGCCGAAGCAAACCGTGTGGCGGCCAATGCTCCGCCCAGTACAGAGGCCATCGAGCCTACAATGGTGACGCCCACCTGAACTGTAGCGAGGAAGCGGCTCGGGTTGCGCTTGAGATCCAACACCACATTGCTTCCCGGCCGGCCTTCCTTCGCTAATTGCGCAAGCCTGCTTTCACGCATGCTCACCACGGCAATTTCGGCGGCGGAGAACAGTCCGTTCGCAACGGTCAAGAGCACAATGCCCAGAATGGGCCAAAAAAGGTTACTTTCCGCCATCGTTCTACATTCGCGTCCGTACCGGGGCTTCGCGGCCTATTGCGCGTCGGATGCCGGTTACTCGAATCGGTTCCATTTGGGAATCTGCCCCGCGTAAACATAACGTTGGAAGAATTGGGACAAGGGCGCTCCCGCAACGGCCTCCGCCGCTCGGGCGAACATCGCGGAGTCCACCCGGCCGTTGTGTTGCCCGAGGCGGCGCACCACGTCATCGAGTCGAGCTTTGCCTGCTGTCAAGCGCTGAATACGTTGGTCGAGGGCATACAGCACCAGAGGTGCACTGTTGTTCGTAGCCGCGTTGTCATGCTGGTTGCGCAGATCCACATCCCATAAGCCGTAGCGCTCGAACAAGCGCAAACCGCGCTGGAAGGCACGCCCATCCAAAAGCCCCGCCCGACGTTGTAGTTCTAGAGAGTAAAATTCCGCTAAACCCTCCACAAACCAATCAGCGTCCGCTGCCGGCTTGAACGGTTGCATCACGTGGAACAACTCGTGGAGGTACGGAGAGGTTTTGTCAGGATCCCTGAGCGGGCGATTGTAATGGAGAAACAACGATCCCTCGCCGCTAATACCTCCATGCCACATGGGGTCTCCCGCTCGCACAACGAGGATGCGATCTCCGGAAAAGCCAAGCAAGCGCTGGAGCAGAGGAAACGTGACCTCGAGGAAAGAAAAAATTTCCTCGGAGTTTAGCTGTGCGTCCTCAACCGTAGCCAGCTCGACATGAACTCCGTTGATCTCTCGCGAGTCCGTCACCAAGGTGCCACACGCAAACCACCCACGCGGCGTCAAGAATGACCGCGTTCCCTTCAGCACAAATGTGTTTGGCGACCGTGCCGCGTATGCGGACACGCACCGCCATTTTGCCGGCACTTGAAACGACAAGGTTGCCCGAGACGAAACATTGGATGGCGTGGCAACGCTCGGGTCGGGCGAACGGTAGTGGACCGCAACCAGCGGAAACAATTGGCGAGCTCGAGTCACAAGCCATTCCCGCCCCAAGTAGCTATCGAACCGTCCTTGAGTACCGCGCGGAGAATTGACCTCGATCCGGTAGCTCAGCCGCGCGTAGGGTTTTCGCGGTTGCCATACGAAGCGGCGATCGTCCTCTCTTCGCAGTTCGCCCGAGCCCTCGATGTTGAGCGGTGCGGCGTGGCGAAAGCGCAAGGAGATTTTCTCGATCTCGTCGATACCGGCGAGCTCCCAACGCACTTGGACTGTGGACCGGCCCGGATGATCCACCGAGACGACGTAGCGGACACTGAAATTTTGGGCTCGCGCGAACACGGGCCACAACAGCAGCAAAACAAGAAAGGCTGCACTTCGGACCCAGGTCCGGGCGCCGGAATCGAACCTAGTGCTGCCGGAACTCACTGTGCGCCCACGACCTGGCCAGCAGCCGGCGGCGTCTGTTTTTCCACTGCCGCCAGAAGTTCTTCGAAGTAACGAATCACATCGGGATGATCCCATTCCAAAGGACCCACCACATGCCGTAGGACAATGCCGCTCGGGTCGATGATAAACGTCTCCGGATAGCCGGTAACCCCGTATTTTTCCGGGAGCTGCCCGTTTGGATCGAGTGCGATCGAGAAGCTCAAACCGAGAGCGTTCACAAACTCGCGCACGGGTTCGGCCGACGTGTCCTCACTAACGGCCAACATCGCAAAGGGCCGCTGCCGAAAGCGTTCGTAAACGCGTTGCATCGCGGGCATCTCCTCGCGGCAGGGCGGACACCAGGTCGCCCAGAAATTCAGAAACAGAATTTTGCCCCGGAACTCTTCCAGACGTACCGTTCGGCCATCCAAGGTGGGCAATCGGAAGGAAGGCGCCGCAAAGCCCGCTCTTTCGCGCTGCTGGGTTTGTAAAAGTGCAACGACCGCGAGCACAAGCCCAAGCCCAATTGCCAGGGGGATCACGGCGCGCTTCATGAACGCAATGCTCGTGGCTGGGCTGAGCCGGCAATTTTATGGCGCAATAGCATCGTCATCCCGGCGGCAACCAAAGCCAGGCTGATCCATTGTGCCTGCGTCAAGCCCAGCCACCAAACCGGATTGACCCGAACAAATTCCACGAGAAAGCGCGCGCTGCCCGCCAGCACAAAATAGAGCCACAACAAAGAGCCCGGGGCGGTTACGTTTGTGCGCCGGCTCCACAAAAACAGAAAGATTGCGGTGTACGCCAACGCCTCGTACAAAGGCGTGGGATGTACCACGACCCCGGGAGGATAGGGCCAGCCGACAATGGCACGCGGGTACGCCATGCCCCAAGGCAAAGTGGTGACTCGGCCCCAGTCGCCGTCTCCGGCAAGCTGGCACCCAATGCGCCCGATCGCATGCCCGAGCGCCAAAGTCGGCGCCGCGGCGTCTGCGACCTCTAACCACGGAACCTGCGCCCGGCGCACGGCAACGTACGTGGCCAACATGCCGCCAAATAATCCCCCGTACCAGACAAACCCCGACCCACTGAAGATCGTACTGAGCGGATGCTCGAAAAATTCCTTGGGGTCCTCCAGGATCAGGAACAGGCGGGCCCCCACGAGGCCACCGACCGCCGCCCACAGCACGAGGGAGGAGCCGAGCTCCGGGTTGTAACCCTTGCGGCCCAACTCCCGGCTCGTCAGCAAGCCGGCCACCAAAAAGGCTACAGCCATCATGAGCCCGAAGGAATAAATCGTGACCGGGCCGATCTGTAGAATTACAGGGTACATGGTCCTTGTTCGTTAGCGGCGCCCGGCCGGGATCTCTAGCGACCGTGCGGCCGCGCATGCGTTGACAGCGGAAAGGGCCACTTTTACACGAATAACCCTGGGTTGTGGGACCATGCGGATGATTCTTCCTCCCCTGCGCGAACGACGGGTCATTCATCGCCATCTCGCAACGTTTTTCCAGACTCACAAGGAGGTCGAATTCCGCCGCGCGATACGGCTGGTCAGCCGATTCTACCACCTCAAGGCTCCCAAGGTGGAGTGGTTCGAGTACCTGGACTGGGGGAAAGTAGTCGGCAAGACGTACGAGGACGGCAAGATTCATCTCGTGCACCCGGAGAATTGGAAGAACGGCCGCAAGTACAACTCCGAGCGGCAGTGGATCGAGGCCGTGTACCACGAACTGGGGCACTATGTTTTGTGGGCCGACGCGGAGCGCAAGGCGGATTTGTTTGCGGCCCGGATGTTGCGCGGGCTGGTCAATGGTAAGTCCAAGAGCACACGCCGGCTGCGGGGGAACGCTAGCCACGGCAAAAACGGGAAGTGAGCGATGAGCGAACCGAAAACGGAAGACGCTGTTGTTGCCCGCAAATGGTGGGTCGACACCACGCGAGCGGAGAAGATTCGAGACCGCCGGCCGGGCGGGCCCGCGGGGATGCGGTTTTACGAGGTCGCCAAGGATTTTCAGCAAGAGGTCGCGCGGGAGCGCCTTACCGACAACAACCTGAAGGTCTTGCTCGAAGCATCACCCCAGCTCGGACAGTGGAAAGTCGTTCATTTCACCGAAAAGCACTTTGCACGCCGGGAGATGGATCGCATCCGGAACATGGTGGCCCTGCCCCCTTATGCCCGGGGAGTCATTGTGGACAGTGGCAGGAGCGTGCGCCTGTTGGTAACCGGCGAGCGCATCGGGGAGCGCATCCTCGAGTTGACTTTGGGTGAAACGCCAGCGTTCGATGCTTGGATCGGCGAGGAATGGGTGGAAGAAAGGGAGTTCCCCGGCGCCAAGCGAGCCTTGCGTGAATTTCGGCGACTGATCCACGACTACCTCTCGCCCGAAGCCATTGCCGCTTACGAAGCACGCCGGCCGAAAGCCTGATCCGCAGATGTTCCATTGGCGCCGCGGTTCGCGGCCGCCGGCGGTCCGCACCGCACGGTTCTCTCGATCCAGTCCGGGCGCCAATCTCGCTACCCGACGAATGTAAGATACAGACCCTGGTCTGGTGCCTTCCGCCCTGCGATGCCGGATTTTCGACCGCGCACGACGGTAGGTCCCGGAAACGAGGAGAACTTTCGCTGCCGACAAAGCGGGGTGACGCGGGGCGATCGTTAGAGACTGGAGGTGCCGGTTGCATTCGCCGCCTCGTTTGCGTTCCATACTGCGGCCAGCGCGGACTCACGGGCTTGCAGCGTAGCAAGGTCTGGCGCGGTCACCGTCACATGCCCCAGCTTTCGTCGTGGTCGAGCGGCCTTCCCGTATAGGTGAACGTGCACCCCGGGTAGCGCCAGCAAGTGCTCCAAGTTGGGGAGCACGCCGATAATGTTATACATCACGCTTGGGCCTCGAATCTCGGTGTGGCCCAGGGGCCAATTCAGTAACGCCCGCAAGTGATTTTCGAACTGGCTGGTTTCAGCTCCTTCGATGGACCAATGCCCGGAGTTGTGCACCCGAGGCGCCATTTCGTTGGCGAGCAGCACTCCATTCTCCACAAAAAATTCAATGGCCAAGACGCCGACGTACTCCAACCCGGCCAGCACTGCTTGTGCGTGTGCGCGAGCCTGTCGTTCGAGTTCGGGCGTTGCGCAAGAGGCGGGCACGCGCGATCGCAGCAGGATGCCCTCGCCGTGGGTGTTTTCCACCAGCGGATAAAACGCCGTCGCCCCAGATCGGTTGCGGGCGGCAATGATCGATACCTCGGCATCGAAGCGAACGAGGCGCTCGAGTAAAAGGGGCTGGCCACCCAACGCCCTCCAAGCCGGCTCGACATCGGCCTCGCTGACGATGCGTGCCTGGCCCTTCCCGTCGTAGCCTAAGCGCCGGGTCTTGAGAATTGCGGGGAGACCGATGCGGCGGATACCGGCCTCGAGATCCGCGCGGCAATCGACCCGGACGTAGGGTGGCACCGCCATCCCGACTCGTTCGAAAAACTCTTTTTCGTGCAAGCGATCTTGCCCCACGAACAACGCGTTCGGAGAGGGGAAAACCGCCACGTGACGGGAAAGCTTCTCGACCGCGGTAACCGGCACGTTTTCAAATTCGAACGTGGCTACGGCGAGACCCTCGGCAAATTGCCGTAAGAGTTTCGGGTCGTCGTACGCGCCGCACAGGCGCTCCGCCAGCGCCTCTGCGGGTGCCTCCGGTGCCGGGTCCAAAAAGCGGAACGATAGCCCTAACGGATAGCCCGCCAGGGCAAGCATACGCCCGAGTTGTCCCGCGCCCAAGATGCCGATCCGAGCCATGGTTTTTTCGTTGGTGATGCCATTGCAGTTTCGCGACTCACCCCGGCTTACGAGGGTCGGGGTGGCGCAAAACCGCGTTGGTTTGCTCTTCCCGATGCCGCCGGAGCGCATCGCGAAATTCGGGGTGCCGATTGGCGACGATGGCTGCAGCCAGCAGTGCGGCATTGATCGCGCCTGCCTTTCCGATGGCCAGTGTGCCGACGGGCACACCGGCAGGCATTTGCACAATGGAAAGCAGCGAGTCGAGCCCGCGCAGAGCATGGGACTCTACCGGAACGCCAAGCACAGGAAGCAGTGTTTTTGCCGCCGTCATTCCCGGTAAGTGCGCGGCGCCGCCGGCCCCCGCAATGATGACCTCGATTCCACGGGCTTCGGCGGATGCTGCGTACTCGAACAACAAATCCGGCGTGCGGTGAGCAGAAACAATACGAACTTCGTACGGAACCCCCAGTTCATCCAATGTATCGGCAGCGTGCGACAATGTCTCCCAATCGGATCGGGACCCCATGATGATGCCGATAAGTGGCAGCATGGAACGTTCCTCCTCTTGCGTATTCGTGGCAAGGCTGCGCCTGCCGATCTCGACCGACCGAACTCATCCGCTTGCGCGTGATAAGGCTGCAACGGCATCGTGTACGATGCCGGCAAGAACTTCGGGAGCATCGGCTATGGGGATCTCGCGTGCTTGGTTTTCGGCTCGCGGTTTGAGTTCGATGGTGCCCCGCTCCAGCCCTCGAGAGCCGATCGTGACTCGGAACGGTATGCCGAGCAAGTCCGCGTCCTTGAACTTTACACCCGCTCGTTCCTCCCGATCGTCCAAAAGCGCTTCCACCCCGCGTGCTTCGAGCTCGTCGTGTAACTGTTCGGCGACTCGCCGTTGCCGCTCGTCGTTCCACGCCACCGGGACAATGTGCACGTGGGCCGGAGCCAGGGTAATCGGCCAAATGATTCCTTCGGCATCATGGTGTTGCTCGATTGCGGCTGCGGCCGTACGCGTAATTCCAATGCCGTAACAGCCCATTTCCATGAAGCGCTCCTGGCCCTTCTCGTCCAGAAAGGTCGCCTTCATTGGCGCGCTGTATTTGGTGCCCAAATAAAAAATGTTGCCCACTTCGATGCCCCGGAAGCTACGAAATTGGCCACGGCCGCAGCGTGGGCACGGGTCGTGCGCCCGCGCCAGCCGCAAGTCGGCAAACTTGACGCCTTTGAGATCACGCTCCACATCCACGTGAACCAGATGGTGGTCTGTGTCATTGGCACCGGTAACGGCATCGTGCAAAGGCCGCACCCATTGATCCGCCCAAATCTCGATGCCCAAGCCAATCGGTCCCGCAAAACCCACTTCCGCTCCAGTCAGACGCTGAACGCTCTCAGCATCTGCCAGTTGGACTCCATCGACTCCGAGCACGCTTCGGAGTTTCGCCTCGCTCACTTCGTGGTCGCCGCGCACGAGCACAGCCACGTAGTCCCCACGACTGGTCTGATACAACAACGTCTTGATGAACTGTTCCGGTGGTGTGGCCAGATACGCAGCAACCTCTTCGACGGAACGTTTACCTGGAGTGCGCACTTTCTCGGGTTTGCCCGTGCTCCCGCTACCCGAATGCGGCGGAGGGGGGCCCACTTCGGCCTTTTCCACGTTGGCGGCGTAGTCGCACGTATCGCAACTGACGATGGCGTCTTCGCCGGACTCTGCAAGCACATGAAACTCGTGCGCAAGCGTCCCACCAATGGCACCCGTATCCGATTCCACCTGTCGCGTATCCAAGCCACATCGAGCGAAAATGCGCCGGTATGTTGCGGCCATGTTTTCGTATTCCCGGCGGCAGTCCTCCCGATCCACGTGGAAGGAGTACGCGTCTTTCATGATGAACTCGCGGCCCCGCATGAGCCCGAAACGGGGGCGCACCTCGTCGCGAAATTTCACTTGGATCTGGTACAGGTTCAAGGGAAGTTCCCGGTACGAGCGCACCTCGCGGCGCACGATGTCGGTGACGACTTCCTCGTGCGTGGGACCAAAGCAAAAGTCACGATCGTACCGATCTTTGATGCGAAGAAGTTCCTTGCCGTACTTATCCCACCGCCCGCTCTCTTGCCAAAGCTCCGCGGGGCAGATCGCCGGCATTAAAATTTCCTGCGCACCGGCACGGTTCATCTCTTCGCGGACGATGGCCTCCACCTTGCGCACAACCCGCAAACCGAAGGGGAGGAAGTTGTAAATGCCGCGAGCGACTTGTCGGATCATGCCCGCGCGGACCATGAGGCGGTGGCTCACGACCTCGGCATCGGCCGGGTCCTGTTTCAGTGTTGGGACAAAGGTCTTTCGGTATCGCACGAGCCGCCACGCTTAGCGCCCGCTACGGGGAAAAGAAACTGTGCAGCCGCATCCCATTTGCTTCCACCCACCGGCGGCAGCAAAATGCCGGCGCCGGCGCGGTTCGTCGAACGGAGGGACGCGACCCTATGGGATCGCCTACAATTGCTCCGCTGATATCATTGTTATAGGGGTGCATTTGGTCGTGGCCATGAGGGAGCGCGTGCTAGCGGTAATTCCCGCCCGATTTGCGTCGTCGCGGTTTCCCGGCAAACCGCTGGCTCTAATTGGCGGGCGGCCCATGGTCGAGCATGTCTATCGGCGGCTGGAGCAGGTAAAAGAAATCGAGGAGATTTGCGTGGCCACGGATGACGAGCGCATCGCGCGCGCCGTGCGCGAAATCGGCGGTCGCGTGGTCGAAACCAGCGGCGTGCACCGATGCGGGACCGAGCGCGTCGCCGAGGTCGCGCAGCGCAGGGAGGCCGACGTCGTGTTGAATGTGCAGGGCGACATGCCGTTTGTGGAGCCCGGGACAGTCCGAGCGGTTCTACATCTTCTCCTCAGCGACCCGGCGTTGCCCATGGCCACGGTAAAGGTGCCCATCATCGACCGCACCGTGTGGCTCAGCCCTCATGTGGTCAAGGTGGTCACGGATCAGCAAGGCAATGCGCTGTACTTCTCGCGTAGTCCGTTGCCGTACTGGCGCGATGCCGCCCCGAGTGGAGCATGGGGCTTCAAGCATCTCGGGATTTACGGTTTTCGGCGGGCGTTTTTGCTGGAGTTTGCGCAACTGCCGCCCACGCCATTGGAGCAGGCGGAATCGCTCGAGCAACTCAGGGCCCTCGAGTACGGCTATCGGATCGGTGTCGTCGAAGGATCCCCGGGCATAGACATCGAGGTGGATACTCCAGAGGACTTAGAACGAGCGGAACGAGCCTATGCGGAACTGACGCACGATCCGTATCTGG
The DNA here is from genome assembly GCA_026004215.1 of Candidatus Binatia bacterium. Lineage (GTDB taxonomy): Bacteria > Desulfobacterota > Binatia > HRBIN30 > HRBIN30 > HRBIN30. The sequence goes on along the minus strand of BPIR01000001.1, from coordinate 445,745 downwards.
TGGCTTCGCGAGCCGGAAAACGCTAGACGGGAACCTTCGAAATGACCAAGACGACACAGCGCACGAAATTCATATTTGTCACCGGCGGAGTGGTGTCGTCTCTGGGCAAGGGTTTGGCAGCGGCCTCGATCGGTGCCTTGCTAGAAAGCCGCGGATTGCGGGTAACGATTTGCAAGATGGACCCGTACATCAATGTCGACCCCGGTACGATGAGCCCGTTCCAACATGGCGAGGTATACGTCACGGAAGACGGCGCTGAGACCGACCTCGATCTCGGCCACTATGAACGTTTTCTCTCCGTGCGGATGTCGCACAAAAACAACTTCACCACCGGCCAAGTGTACGAACAGGTCATCCAGAACGAGCGCAAGGGCGAATACCTCGGCGGAACGGTGCAAGTCATTCCGCACATCACCGATGAGATCAAGCGGCGCATTCTGGCCGCGGCTGAAGGCTACGACGTGCTGATCGGCGAGGTCGGAGGAACGGTTGGAGACATTGAGAGCCTACCGTTTCTCGAAGCGATCCGGCAGTTTCGCTGGGACCGTGGTCGGGACAACGTTCTCTATGTGCACCTGACGTTGGTCCCCTATTTACCGACCGCGGGCGAGGTGAAAACCAAGCCCACGCAGCACAGCGTGAAGGAGCTGACTGGTTTGGGGATCCAGCCGGATGTTTTGCTGTGCCGCGCCGACCGTGATTTGGACGCGAAGATCAAGCTCAAGATTGCTCACTTTTGTAACGTGGACGAGAACTGCGTGATCACGGCGCGGGACGTCGAGACGATTTACGAAGTTCCGCTGCTCCTGCACCGGGAAGGCCTCGATGAGCGGATCGTGGAAAAGCTGAACATGTGGACCGGGGAGCCCAACCTGACAAAGTGGTCCAAGGTCGTCCACACGATCAAACATCCCAAAGACACGATCCGCATCGCCATGGTGGGGAAGTATGTAGACCTGGCGGACGCTTACAAAAGCTTACACGAGGCCCTCGTGCACGGCGGCATTGCCAACGATTGCCGCGTGGACATTGACTACGTGGACTCCGAGCGGATCGAAGAAGAAGGTTTGCCGCCGGAGGTTCTGCACGCCGATGGAATTCTCGTTCCCATGGGTTTTGGGCCCCGTGGAACCGAAGGGAAAATCGCCACTGTGCGTTACGCGCGGGAACACAAAGTGCCATTTCTCGGGATCTGTTTCGGGATGCAAATGGCCGTGATCGAGTTCGCTCGCCACGTCTGTGGGCTCGAGGGCGCGAATTCCACGGAAATCGACGAACGAACACCCCACCCCGTGATCCATATGATGAGCGAACAGCGGCGGGTCACGCGCAAAGGGGGCACGATGCGGCTGGGAGCATACGAGTGCGTCGTGCGGGAAAACTCCTTGGCTCACCGGCTTTATGGGAAGCGGCGCATCAGTGAACGGCACCGGCACCGCTACGAGGTGAATAACGACTACCGAGCGATCCTGGAGCAGCACGGGATGGTGTTCAGTGGGCTTTCGCCGGACGAACAACTGGTCGAAATGATCGAACTCGAAGACCACCCCTTCTTCTTGGCCAGTCAATTTCACCCGGAGTTCAAGTCGCGGCCTTCCGATCCGCATCCGTTGTTCAAGGGTTTTGTGCGTGCTGTGTTGCAGCACAAAGCGCAACGGGTCCGAGCTCCCTTGCTGGCCGCGGTCACAGGATGACATGAGCTGCGTCATCGAAATTAGGGCACTCCGCATTGGCGGCGGAGCCCCCTTCGTGTTCATTGGCGGACCATGCGTAATCGAAAGCCGTGACAGCACCCTTCGGCATGCCGAGGCTTTGCATACAATCGGGGAGCGCGCGCGTGTGCCCGTTATCTTCAAGTCTTCTTTCGATAAAGCCAACAGAACCTCGCTTCACTCGTTCCGCGGCCCGGGACTCCACGAGGGGGTCGAGATTTTGGCTCAGGTCCGGCGGGACATCGGAATTCCCGTGTTGACGGATGTGCACGAAATCGGCCAGGCGCGTCTGGCCGCTGAAGTGGTGGACATTCTCCAGACACCCGCCTTCCTCGTGCGCCAGACCGACTTTCTTGTGGATGTCGCGCGAGCCGGCAAGCCGGTGAACGTGAAGAAGGGACAGTTTTTGGCGCCTTGGGACATGGGACCTGTGGTCGAGAAAATACGCGCTACTGGCAACCACCAGATTTTGGTGACCGAGAGAGGGACGACGTTCGGATACAATAACTTGGTGGTCGACTTTCGCTCGTTGACGATTCTCCGCGATCTGGACGTTGCGGTAGTCTTCGATGCCGGACACAGCGTGCAATTGCCGGGAGGTCGTGGAGACTCCTCTGGCGGACAGCGGCAATTTATTCGGCCGCTCGCTCGCGCCGCAGTCGCCATTGGCATTGACGCCCTGTTCTTGGAAGTACACGAGGATCCGGACCACGCCCTGAGTGACGGCCCGAATTCGTACCCGTTAAAGAACCTGGAAGGCTTGCTGATCGAACTGCGAGAGATCGATGCGCAGACCAAAGGACTCTAGCGACTCACCCGGCATGTGGGACGAACCTGCAATGGCTCTGGCTCAGGGGCGTCGCGTGCTGGAAATCGAGGCCCGTGCGGTGCGAGCACTCGCCGATCGCCTGGACCTGCGCTTTGTTCAAGCCGTTGACCTGCTGGTGTCCTGCCGCGGCAAGATCGTAGTGACCGGGATGGGAAAATCGGGCATTGTGTGCCGCAAGATCGCGGCAACGTTGAGCAGCACGGGTTCGCCTGCAGTGTTCTTGCATGCGGCGGAAGCTGCGCATGGCGATGCCGGCGTATTCGTCAAGGGCGACGCTGTTTTGGCGCTCTCTCACAGTGGGGAAACCGAAGAGGTGTTGCGCTTGCTCCCGATCGTGAAACGACTGCGCTTGCCACTCGTAGCTATGACGGGGAATTTGCAGTCGAGCTTAGCACGAGCGGCGGATGTCGTTTTGGACGTAAGCGTGGAGGAAGAAGCTTGCCCTCTGGGACTCGCCCCCACGGCAAGTACCACCGCTGCCCTGGCCCTGGGCGATGCTCTCGCAGTGGCATTGCTGGAGCGGCGGGGCTTTCGCGCGGAAGACTTTGCTGTGTTGCACCCTGCCGGAGCCCTAGGCCGGCGATTTTTGCGCGTCGGTGATCTCATGCATACGGGCGAGGCCGTGCCCAGAGTTCGTCTCGAAGCGCCATTCCGCGACGTGCTCACGGAAATCACCGGTAAGCGTCTGGGAATCACCGCAGTGGTCGATGACGCGGGGCGGCTGGTGGGGGTCATCACCGACGGAGACTTGCGCCGCGCGTTGGAAAGACTCGAAGACGTGCGCCAAGCTCGCGCACGCGACATCATGACGGCGCAACCCAAGGTGATCGCGAAGGATGCACTGGCTGCGCATGCAGTGGCGGAAATGGAACGACACTCTATCACCGCCCTCTTCATCCTCGATGAGCCCTCGTCGCGCCCGGCCGGGGTCATTCACCTGCACGATTTGCTCAAGGCCGGAGTCGTTTGAGGCGGTCGGCGACAGGCGATGGCACGCGGGTCACGTTGGTTCGTTCGCTGGCCAAAACTGCGCCGGCGCTGGAAAGCGTTGAAGGGTCGCTTGCTGGTCGGGGGCGTGGAACTCGCGCTTTGGCTTGTGGACCGCCTCGACCTCGAAACGGCGCTTTGGCTTGGCGAGCGCATGGGGCACGCGGCGTATTTTGTGCTTCCTGGCACTCGGCGTCTCGCCCGGCGGCATTTGGAGTGGACTTTTGGAGACGTGCTGCCACCCGGCAGCCGGGAGCGCATCCTGCGTGCCGCGTTTGCCAACTTCGGCCGTGCGTTTTGTGAGCTCGCAAAGATCGAGGAGATCCGCACCCGGCGGGACGAGCTGTTTGTGCTGGAAGGCCAAGAACACCTCGACGAAGTTCTCCGTGCTGGGCATGGGTGTATCGCCGTAACCGGCCACATCGGGAACTGGGAGCTACTTGCTGCCTATTTTGCGTGGCGCGGGATCCCCGTGTCCGCAATCGCTCGGCGTGTGTACGTGCCGCGGCTGCACCAAATGATCGTGGAGTGGCGGCGCCGCCAAGGTGTGGAAACCATCGTGCGCGAAAGCCCGGAAGCGGCACGAGCGATCCTGCGCGTGCTGAAAACCAATGGCATTCTCGCCATGCTGATTGACCAAGACACGCACGTGCCTTCCATCTCTGTCCCATTTTTTGGCCGCCTCGCGCGCACCCCTGTGGCTGCTGCAGCCCTCGCCGTCAGGCGCGAACTGCCGGCAGTTCCGGTGTTCATCCAGCGAGACGGCAAGCTCCGCTGGCGGGTGCGCGTACGGGCACCCCTCTATCCGAATGCCACCCTGCCGCTTCGAGAACGAATCCGGGCGCTGACCGCGGCCCTGAATCGCAGCCTCGAAGAGCAGATCCGTGCCAACCCAGCAGAGTGGGTTTGGTGGCACCGTCGCTGGCGGCGCAGTCCCATCCCAAACCTTGACCCTGACGCCACCTTACCATATGAAGCGGGGGCCTAGACACGGCGGTGCGGGCTGGTGGTAAGGCAAGAAGGAGGCGTGCAAGGTGACGCAAGTGGACCAACGTCTGGTGCTTTTGATGAGCTATTACCGCGATGCCGAACTCCGCGGTGCGAACTTGCTGTTTCGACTGCTCTCGCACTTGGACGATCCGGAGTCGCAGACGAAGCTTTCGTTGCACTTGGCGGATGAAACCCGCCACGCATGGCTTTGGACCAAGAGAATCAAAGACTTGGGTGGTGAGCCGGTAAAGGTGGACGACGGTTACCAACGCCGAATTGGGCTGCGGGCGGTGCCGCGAAACTTGATCGATATCCTCGCCCTTACTGTGGTGGTCGAAGAGCGAGCGTTCCAACGGTATCAAGAACACGCACAGCGGCCTGATGTGGACCCAGAAACCCGCGCGGTCTTGCACGAGGTCACCAAGGACGAAAAGTGGCATATTTCCTGGGTCCGCAACAAGCTCGAGGAGCTGGCTCGCGAGATGGGTGCCGAGGATCAGATGCGCGCTGCGCTCGAGCGGTACCAAGAAATTGACCGCCTCGCCTACGAGGAGCTGCTCGCAAAGGAGAGAGCAGTGTTTGGCGCAGCATCCGCTTCGTGAGAACCGTCGATGCTGCCCCGTGCATCCGACCGGAGAACACTTGGAGAGACGTGCGCAATCGCTTGGAATACTTGGCGTTTCGCGCTGCGGTCGGCATGTTTGCCGCGCTGCCGCGTCCGTGGGCGGTGCGGTTAGGAGCATGGCTGGGCGCGCTTGCTTACTTCATCGCCTGGCCGTTACGCAAAGCAGGGCTCACGCACCTTAGTTGGGCATTTCCCGAACGGCGCCCGGAGGAGCATCGCCGAATTCTTCGCGCCGCCGCGCGCAATCTCGGACGCATGGCTGCGGAGGTGTGCCATTTCGGCCATCTCACCCCCGAGACTGTGCGCAACTACGTTCAAATTGCCGACCCGGCACGGTGGCAGGCCGCTATTCAGCGGCCGGAAGGCCAAGGTTTGGTGGTACTCACCGCCCACTTTGGCAACTGGGAGCTCCTTGCACATATTCACGGCCTGCTCGGGGTGCCAGTTACCTTGATCCACCGGCCCATGAGGAATCCGTTCGTCAACGAGTGGCTGATTCGCTGGCGAGCCCGCGCGGGTACACGGTCCATCGCGAAAAAAGCCGCCGCCAAAGAAGCGCTGCGCGTTCTGCGTTCAGGGGGCATTCTGGCGATACCGGCTGATCAGAACCAACGGTACAGCTTTGGCGTGTTCGTGGACTTCTTCGGGAAGCCCGCATGCACGACCACGGGGCCGGTCCGCTTAGCCGAACATGCGGGGGCTCCGATCGTGCCGGTGTTCCTGCGCCGGGTGGGTGAGAGCGATCGGCACGTGGTCGAAGTGCTCGATCCCATCGAGCTCGTTCACACCGGCAATGCCGAGGGAGATCTGGTGGAAAACACGCAGCGATGCAGCCGGGCGATTGAAGAGATGATTCGAAGATATCCCGAACAGTGGATTTGGTTCCACCGGCGCTGGAAAACCCGCCCACCCGGTGAGGCTTCGACGCAAGCCCGCGTGTGAAGCTCAAGTCGTCGTACAGGACAGCCGGCATTCCGGCGCATCGCAGAGCCGCAAGACCGATGATCTTGCACTTTCCACCTTCTTGCTGGCCGGCGCGGGGTTGGAGGGCGAGGTGTCCCGTTTCGACTCGCTGCGCGAGCTCCTGCGCAAGGGCAAGATATCGAGTACTCGGCGAAACTGTCTCAGGTGAGGTGCAAAGAGTTCGCGAGTTGCCCTCGTGGGGCCATCCTCGCAAGAACCCCATGAGTGAGACATTTTGCTGCGGAGCCTCTTGCGCGTGCGATAGTAGGGTGCCCCCCACAGGTTTTGCGCGCCAGCGGGTTCTCACGTCGTTGGCGATGCACTTTGCCTCACGCCCATCGCCGTCCTGCTCGGCAGGCGACGCACGCTAAGCACTGGCCACTTCGGAGGCGAATACGAACGAAGCCGCGGGCACGCGCAGCGGGGAGACAATGCCTCGTGCTACGCCGTCCGCGCCCGTAACGAGCGAGTGGGTGGCCAACCGAAAGCAGATCCGTGGCAACGGAGCGCGGGCTGGCGAGCATCGGGACATGCGAGGGAGGCTGATCTTGCCTCGGATGTTTTAAGCACGGCAGGGGGGTGATCTCGTGCAGCGAGGTGGAGCGCCGCGGAGGTTCCGGGCCAAGCTTCCGCGGGGCTTTGGCCGCACTGGATGGCTCACCGCGCTCGGGGGCATCCGCGCGTTGTAGGGTGCCGGGGCATTGCGTCCCGATGTGGCGTTGCCGGCGGAAGCTCCGGTCAGATGAGGTGCAACGGAGCGATCACGCTAGCCCAGTTTGTTGGAGAACGCGTTTACGGCTGCGGGCGTCCGAAACAATGCCTCGCCCTTGCTGCGGGCGGCCAAGCGCTAAGAGCTCGAGAACGGCTGTGTACCTCAGACGCACCAGTTGAGTCGGGTGCGGCGATGCGCCCGCCGCTCCTTTGGGGAGGCCCGGCCACGCCCTTGCTGCTGTTTGCCGGCAACCCGCCGCGAGCTGACAACGGGGTGGCGCACGACTTCCAATGTGCCACCCGCGGCCGCTCAAGTCGGTAGGCGAGGGAACAACGGCTTCCTGGAGGCCGCATGCTTGACTTCGCCGGGCTTGCGGTGCATAGCCGCCGGAAAGCAAAATCCTGGTGTTCCTAACCGTGGTGGCCGGGTGAAAGCTAGCTCCGGTTGATCAGCGCTGGGACGGCGCCTCCACCCTCCATCGCAGGAAGGAGGGTGGTAGCCTATGTCGAGGCGATTCGATCGGGTCTCCTTGCGAACGGAGCTAGGCTTGGGTCTCTTGCTTCTGTGTTGGATCGTGTCAGGGACCCTGCCGGCACTGGCCGCCACGATCAGTGTCACCAGCACGGCAGACGTGATCGCTGACGATGGAGAATGCACCCTGCGCGAGGCGATTCGGAATGCAAACGACACGACGGACGGACAGGCCGACAACGATGATTGTGCGAGCGGAAGTGCGAGTGGCGCGGACACGATTGTGCTTCAGTCGAGCGCGACCTACACGCTCTCGCTCGATAGCGCGGCGGGAAATGAGGACGCGGCGGCCGAGGACGACCTGGATGTCAGGAGCGGCAGCACCATCACCATTTCCGGCAACGGGGCGACCATCCAACGGGCTTCCGCCTGTACCCCGAGTGGCGACAACGAGAGGGGCGAATTCCGCATCTTCCAGGTGCTGGACGAGGGCAGTCTCACGCTGCAAGACGTGACGGTGAAAAACGGCTGCGCAGATAACGACGAGTCTCCCGACGACGACGGCGGTGGCATTTACAACGAAGGCACCGTAGTCATCACGGGGAGTAACCTGGAGGGCAATCGTGCGGCGGGAGACGGCGGTGGCATCTTCAATTTCGTCGGTTCGGTGACCGTGATCAACAGTACAATCAAGGTCAACCGCGCGGAGGAAAGGGGCGGCGGTATTCTCAATAGCGACAGGCTAGACGTGGTGAGCAGCCAACTCTCGGAGAATACTGCAAACGCGGGCGACGGTGGCGGTATCTGGAACGACGGCGTCCTGACGATCACCACCAGCACTCTTTCTCAAAATGGTACGGGATCGGATTTCGGTAGCGGCGGCGGGATCTACAACGAAGAGGGCACGGTGGTGGTCACCGGTAGTACCTTTTCCCTGAATGTTGCTGGTATAAACGGCTTGGGCGGTGGCATCCAGATTCAGAGCGGCGAGCTGGCAATGGAAAAAAGCACGCTCTCCAGCAATTTCGCCGGCTTTGGCGGCGGGATCAGCAACGCGCCCGATGGCAGCGTGAATCTCAGCAACAGCACCCTCTCCGGTAATAACGCAGATCGAGTAGGCGGCGGCATCCGGAATGAAGGCACGGTGAATGCCAGTTTTGTCACCATCGCAAGAAACCAGCTTCTTAACAACGGCAATGCCATACGAGGTGGCGGGATTAGCATCTCTGCCAATAGCACCTTCAACGTCAAGAACTCGATTGTGGGCCTCAACACCGTGCCGGCGGGTGCGACGGGCGCGAATTGTTCTATCCTCAGCGGCGGCATCGTGGCGGCCACCGGCAAGAACCTGGCGACGGACGGAAGCTGCGGGTCGGGGTTCACCAATACATCAGCGTTAAATCTGGGCGTACCGCTGGGCAACAACGGAGGTCCGACACAAACGCACGCCTTGCTCTCGGGCAGTGCGGCCATCGATGCCGTTACCGATTGCACGGACGTGGACGACAACTCGGTGTCGGAAGACCAGCGCGGGGTGGCGCGCCCGCAGGACGGCGATGGCGATAGTACGGCGTTGTGCGACGTAGGCGCTTACGAAAGCGGGCCGCTGGCAGCCCTGAGTCCGACGCCGACGCTCAGCCCGACGGGCACACCGACACTCACTGCGACGTTCAGCCCAAGCGTCAGTCCGACCTCCACGCCGACGTTCAGTCCGACGGTGTCGCCCACGCCCACTGCGAGCGCCACGCCAACTCCAACTCCGACGTTGACGCTGACGCCCACTCCGGCCGACCTCGACGGCGATGGTGTGCCCGATGTTGTGGAAGACGCCGGCCCGAACGGAGGCGACGGAAATGGCGATGGCACAGCGGATCGGCGGCAGGCCAACGTCGCCTCGCTGCCGGGGGCCAGTGGCGGTGGCTATCAAACAATGGTCACCGATGTCTCTTGCCCGATTCGCAAGCTGATGGCTGTGAGACTCGCCCCGCCCGGATTTCACCTGCCGTTCGGTGCGCTGGCCTTCGAATTGCCTGGGTGCGAGAGCGCGCGTGTGACCATTTACTACCACGCCACGGATAGTTTGGCTTCCCCACCGTTTGCTTACGTCAAGGTCGGGCCGAACCCGCCGGGTGCGGCCAACAGCGCGGTGTACACGCTATCTGCCGATGCGCCGCACAACGTCGTTTTCGGCAGTGCGGACTTGGGGTTCGACACGGCCGTGGGGTTTGCGGCATTCACGTTGAGCGATGGTGTGGTAGGGGACGATACGGGGGACGACGGCACGATTGTGGATCAGGGTGGGCCGGGTTTAGCGAACGCGGCGGCGGTGCCAGTGGGTGCGGGCTGGGGGTTCCTGGGCTCGGTGATCGTTCTTGTGGCCGTGGCTTGGTGGTACCTCGGCCGCCACAGGCGTGCGGGTTTGGTGTCCCCGGGCTAGTGCAGGTTGCCAAGCAGGTTCGATTGCCCCCGCACGGCACGCTCGCCGGGGGTGGGCCACTGTGGGAGCTGCGGCAAGGCCACTGGCGGGGCGGGGGTGTAACTCTCGCGCATCGCCGCTTCCGTGGTGTGCGTGCGTGTCGAATGTCGGCCGGTATGAGTCTCGAGGCGCCAGAGCGAAGGACAAGTTCGGCGCCCGAACAATGTCGCCGGCGTCCTGACGATCACCACCAGCACTCTTTCTCAAAATGGTACGGGATCGGATTTCGGTAGCGGCGGCGGGATCTACAACGAAGAGGGCACGGTGGTGGTCACCGGTAGTACCTTTTCCCTGAATGTTGCTGGTATAAACGGCTTGGGCGGTGGCATCCAGATTCAGAGCGGCGAGCTGGCAATGGAAAAAAGCACGCTCTCCAGCAATTTCGCCGGCTTTGGCGGCGGGATCAGCAACGCGCCCGATGGCAGCGTGAATCTCAGCAACAGCACCCTCTCCGGTAATAACGCAGATCGAGTAGGCGGCGGCATCCGGAATGAAGGCACGGTGAATGCCAGTTTTGTCACCATCGCAAGAAACCAGCTTCTTAACAACGGCAATGCCATACGAGGTGGCGGGATTAGCATCTCTGCCAATAGCACCTTCAACGTCAAGAACTCGATTGTGGGCCTCAACACCGTGCCGGCGGGTGCGACGGGCGCGAATTGTTCTATCCTCAGCGGCGGCATCGTGGCGGCCACCGGCAAGAACCTGGCGACGGACGGAAGCTGCGGGTCGGGGTTCACCAATACATCAGCGTTAAATCTGGGCGTACCGCTGGGCAACAACGGAGGTCCGACACAAACGCACGCCTTGCTCTCGGGCAGTGCGGCCATCGATGCCGTTACCGATTGCACGGACGTGGACGGCAACTCGGTGTCGGAAGACCAGCGCGGGGTGGCGCGCCCGCAGGACGGCGACGGCGATGGTATGGCCTTATGCGATGTCGGTGCCTTCGAGGCGATGGGGGTGGTCGTGCGAACTCTCACCATCACCAAGGCCGGCACTGGCTCCGGCACAGTGACCAGCACCCCGGAAGGCATCAACTGTGGTAGTGATTGCACAGAGTCCTACGCCGATAGCACGATGGTCACCCTCACGGCGACGCCCAATTCGGGCTCGACCTTCGCAGGGTGGTCGGGGAATGCCGACTGCACCGATGGCTCAGTCACGATGAACGCCGACAAGACTTGTACAGCGACGTTCGCCGTCTTGCGAACCCTCACCATCACCGGAGCGGGCACGGGCAACGGCACTGTCACCGCCAGCGGGATCTCGTGCACCAGCACGGCAGGCACAACCAGCGGCGACTGCACGGAGGGCGTCGCCGATGGCACGATGGTCACATTGATGGCCACGGCAAATCCAGGCTCGGTTTTCGCCGGCTGGGGTGGAGACTGTTCGGGCAGCAACACGACGACCAACGTCACGATGAACGCCGACAAGAGCTGCAGGGCGACGTTTAATTTGGTCGGGACGATAGTCATCCAAAAGGTGGCCGTGGGCGGCAACGGGACGTTCAACTTCAGCGGTCCGAACGGCGGCTCGTTTACGATCACGACGCAATCGGGGGCGGGGAGCCGATCGTTCTCGCTGGCTCCGGGCAGCTACACGGTGACGGAGACGAGCTTGCCATCGGGGTGGAATTTCAGCAATGTCGTTTGCCAGGTGACGGGTGGGACCGGCAGCACGACAAGCGTGACTCTCGATCAACGAAAGGCGGCGATCAATCTGGCGGCGGGCGAGACGGTGACCTGCACCTTCAGCAACACGCGGCTGGGGGTGAGCCTGTTGACGCTTCAGGACAACGGCAGTTGTTTGACGCTCGATCTGCAGACGCGGCAGTACGTGATGCGGACGCCCCGGGGGACGTTCGGGGGAGGAATCACCGTGAGGCGGAGCGGGTCGGTGATTCGCATTCGGAGTCTACCGGGAGCGAGCCCGATGCTGGGGGCGACGATTGATCTGGTCCAGCGGAGAGGGAGCGCGGCGTTGGTGGTCCCCCTCAGTCAGGGCGGCGGCCGATTCCTCATCACCGATCCCAACATTGACGACAACGGCCCCTGCCCGTAGTCGAAGTCGAAATCGCTCCGGCTGGGCAGAAGGCCGCCGCCACCGGGTTGGGAGCTGAGCGATCAGATCAAGCGATGGAAGGTTCGCGGATGAGGGAAACGGGTTTGCCGGAGGGAAAGGGTCGGGGAGTTCCCCGGCGGACCCGCCCCTTTGACGAGGGGAGACCGACTCGGTCACCCCCCAACCGGCGCGTGGTTGACTAGAGGATTACGGCTGAGGCCGAAGCGGAGCAAGGAGGTCTTGAATCTCACCGAGCACCGCTTGAAGGTCAGGCCCGGATGCGGCCACAACGGTTGATTCACTCCCTTCGTGCTTGTGATGAGGGAAGGTTGGGAGCACGGGAAAATGAGGCGCGTTATCATAGCGGAAAATCAGTGCCCCATCGGCGCCCTGATAGTGGTAGGCATACATATAACGGTCAACGCCGTGCTGGACGTTGATAAACTCGCGCAGATGCAGGACGGAGCCGTCGAGGAAGTAGATGGCTCCCCGGATCAAGCCGATGTAGGTGCTCCGTTTGTCGTACGTCAGATGCCAGGACTGCACGGCCGTCGCGCGGGCCATGAGGACTTCGATCTCGTGAAAGTAATCCTCGATGGTCAAGCGAGACGGACTCCTTGGAGAGCTTGTCGGTGGGCCTGGAGCAGGCGATGCGTTCGGATTTCACCGGCCCATTCGATGAAGTCGAGGCTTTCGGGCAGTTGCCCGGCGGTCCAGCGGCGCTCGAATTCTTCCGAGCTCATCTGGTATTGCTCCTCAAAGGCGTGCAGACGCCGAGCCGTTCGGTGCAACCCAAGCTCCAGCATACGCAGCTCCGTTCGGATGGCCGATTCGATCAAAGGCTTAATCTCCGTCGGGCTATCGGTGGTGATGATGATCTGTTGGCTCATGGATGAATTCCTCGCGGCGACCGAACAAGCGTCGGCATAGCACGCCCTTTCGGCCGTCGGCAAGGCGAGGGGCTGTTGGGACGAGCGGACTCGTGAAGACCGATGGCCCGGCTCTTTCCCGAAAGAAGAACGGTGTGAGACGGCGAGCTTCAAGGTGAGACTGAGAACAAATCGGCAGGGATTCGTCGAGGTGGCTCTGTCTGGGGCCTCTCGATGGGGCCCCGCTTTTCCCGACAAGTCTATGGCGGAGGGACAGCCCCCGCACAACATGACCAAAGGAGGAGCCAACCATGATCGGCAAAAGCGAGAAGAAAGCGTGGAAGAGAGTCGTATCACGGCCAAAGGGAAGCGGTGCCGCGCGAAAGCTGGGGGCGCTGATGATCGGTGCCCTGCTGGTGGCCGCCCCGCTGCCCTGGCCCGTGAGGCCGGCACTGGCGGCTAACTTCGTCGTCAACAGCACGAATGACACTGACGACGGTACGTGCGATGCTACGCACTGCTCGCTGCGCGAGGCGATCAACGCTGCGAATGCCACCACCAGCGCCGACGACACGATCACCTTCAGCGTGAGCGGGACGATTGTGCTTGGCTCGACCTTGCCCATCATCGCAAGCGCTAGCACGGCGGGGAAACTGACGATTGACGGTACGGGACAGACCATCACCATCAGCGGCAACAACAGCGTGCGGGTGATGAGAGTAGATTCCGGCGCGAACCTCACCCTGCAAAACCTGACCATCGCCAATGGATTGAAGACTGGCGATATAGAATTAAACGACGGCGGCGCCATCTTCAACGAAGGCGGCACGGTGACGATCACTAACAGCACGCTCTCCAACAATAGGGCTACCGAGTTCGGCGGCGCCATCTCCAACATCGGCGGCGGCACGGTGACGATCACCAACAGCACGCTGTCAGGAAATAGAGCCGGCCGCGGCGGCGCCATCTCCAACGCCAGCGGCACGGTGACCATCACCAACAGCACGATCTCCAACAATAGGTCCGGCCGCAATGGCGGCGGCATCGGCAACGCGGGCGCGGTGACCATCACCAACAGCACGCTGTCGGGAAATAGCGCCGACGACGGCGGCGGCATCATGAACTTTGGCAGGGTGACGATCACAGAAAGCACGCTGTCACAAAATACAGCTCGTAGCGGCGGCGGCATCGGCAACGACGGGGGCACGGCCACGATCACCAACAGCACGATTTCGGGAAATAGCGCTCAGGATATCGGGGGCGGCATCTGGAATAACCAAAACAGCACCGTGACCGTCATCAACAGCACGCTCTCCGGCAACTCGGCTGGAAGCCGTGGCGGGGGTATTCGCAACGACGGCACCGTGAATCTCAGTTTCGTCACCATCGTGGAGAACCAGGCCACTGACCCGGATAGCCTCGGCGGGGGCCTATTCTCAGGGGGCACTGCCACCACGAAGGTCAAGAACTCGATTGTGGGCAATAACACCGCGCCGACGGATCCCAACTGCACTGACGGCGGGACCTTTACGGCTACTGGGGTGAACCTGGCGACGGATGCTGCGACACAGAGCTGCGGAACGAATTTCACATACGTTCCCTCGACCGGAGCCGGGGGGTTGAACCTCGGCCCGTTGCAGAATAACGGGGGTTCTACCGAAACGCACGCCTTGCTCTCGGGCAGTGCGGCCATCGATGCCGTTACCGATTGCACGGACGTGGACGACAACTCGGTGTCGGAAGACCAGCGCGGGGTGGCGCGCCCGCAGGACGGCGATGGCGATAGTACGGCGTTGTGCGACGTAGGCGCTTACGAAAGCGGGCCGCTGGCAGCCCTGAGTCCGACGCCGACGCTCAGCCCGACGGGCACACCGACACTCACTGCGACGTTCAGCCCAAGCGTCAGTCCGACCTCCACGCCGACGTTCAGTCCGACGGTGTCGCCCACGCCCACTCCGAGCGCCACGCCAACTCCAACTCCGACGTTGACGCTGACGCCCACTCCGGCCGACCTCGACGGCGATGGTGTGCCCGATGTTGTGGAAGACGCCGGCCCGAACGGAGGCGACGGAAATGGCGATGGCACAGCGGATCGGCGGCAGGCCAACGTCGCCTCGCTGCCGGGGGCCAGTGGCGGTGGCTATCAAACAATGGTCACCGATGTCTCTTGCCCGATTCGCAAGCTGATGGCTGTGAGACTCGCCCCGGCCGGATTTCACCTGCCGTTCGGTGCGCTGGCCTTCGAATTGCCCGGGTGCGAGAGCGGGCGTGTGACCATTTACTACCACGCCACGGATAGTTTGGCTTCCCCACCGTTTGCTTACGTCAAGGTCGGGCCGAACCCGCCGGGTGCGGCCAACAACGCGGTGTACACGCTATCTGCCGATGCGCCGCACAACGTCGTTTTCGGCAGTGCGGACTTGGGGTTCGACACGGCCGTGGGGTTTGCGGCATTCACGTTGAGCGATGGTGTGGTAGGGGACGATACGGGGGACGACGGCACGATTGTGGATCAGGGTGGGCCGGGTTTAGCGAACGCGGCGGCGGTGCCAGTGGGTGCGGGCTGGGGGTTCCTGGGCTCGGTGATCGTTCTTGTGGCCGTGGCTTGGTGGTACCTCGGCCGCCACAGGCGTGCGGGTTTGGTGTCCCCGGGCTAGTGCAGGTTGCCAAGCAGGTTCGATTGCCCCCGCACGGCACGCTCGCCGGGGGTGGGCCACTGTGGGAGCTGCGGCAAGGCCACTGGCGGGGCGGGGGTGTAACTCTCGCACATCGCCGCTTCCGTGGTGTGCGTGCGTGTCGAATGTCGGCCGGTATGAGTCTCGAGGCGCCAGAGCGAAGGACAAGTTCGGCGCCCGAACAATGTCGCCGGCGTCGCGCCTCGCCAGCGCCGCCCCGGATAGTGCGGGCGGAGGTTCTAGGACTCAGCGGCTGGGGAATCGCGCCACACCAAGCCGATCGGCAAGGTTTCGTCCAGGATGCGGGCGCGCTCCGCGCGCTCGATCGGATGCACTTCTCGCACGAGTTTGGCCATGCGTTTGTCCCTAGCCGCCGCCTGGAGTTTCTGGGCAACCTGCTCGCGAAGTTCCTCGGGTAGGTCTCGCTCCCGATCGCCCACGCGTCGGGCGAGCTGCAAAACGGCCAACGCATAGGCCTCCGCATGGTCCCAGCGGAGGTCCAGGAGAGTTCGAACCCAGTCGCTGGCTTTGGTCGCGGGGACAACACAATTTAGCGGCCCGTACATCGGCTGGCGTGCGCCCAGCCTTCCGAGTGACCAAAGCTCCAATGGAGTGGCCTTTCCCCGCGCGATCAGAGCGAGCAACGCATCTCCCAGTTCGGCCTTTTGGGCGGGCTGCAGGAGCTCGCAACTTGCCAAGAGTTGCCAATACTCCCGAATTTCTTGCGGCCCAATCCGCGGCAGCTTTTCGCGCTTTTTCTGAAGACGCGGCAGCAGATAAGGAGAGATTTCTTGAAAGATTTGCTGTTGCTGGGCACGTTGGAGCCCGCCAGCAATCCGCTTCCACATGCTCCACCATTCCGCTCTCACTTGTGCGGCCTTGGGAAATCGGATTCCTTCGGAACGCAAGCGCCACAAGCGATCCACCCGGACCGCGTCCCCTGAGGTCCCAAAACCGGGCCGCAGAAAAAATCCCGCTAGGTTGTACCAGCGCGCCTCGTGCTCTGGGCTTCGCTTGCGGGCTTCGCGACCTTCCCAGAGTGCCTCCCAGGCATCTCGCAGGAATGCCAGCGGCCAGGCATCCTTGCCGCTGCCCAAAATCTCTTCCATTGCGCGCACCAGGCGAACCGGATCCCCGCCACCGCCACCTTGGGTTGGGAAAACGCTGCGCAGCCGCTGCAAAGCTTCTGCCGTTTGTTCTGCACTTGTTGCCAGCTCGCCCTCGGTCTTCGGCTCCTCCGCAGCAGGCAAGTTCGAATCCCGCAAATCGAATTGAAGCCGCCAGCGATGTGGAGTGCTTCGAGATACGCACCAAAGCTCCAGCGTACCGACCTCCGTCAGACGAACAGCCAAATGCACCGGGAGCTCGCGCGTTTCGAGTTTTTTACCGAACCGCAGCACGGTGCGGATCGGGGGCAGCGCGGACACTTCGTTACGCTGGAGATCCACAAGAGCACCGGCAGCGTCACCGGTACGAGTCGATGAAGCAAATAGAGGAAAACTCACAGCTCGATTCGCGATCAGGGTCAACGGAGCATTGGTGAGCTCGTGCTCCTCGCCTTCCTCCATCCCCTTGGGAACTACACAAAGGGCTTGGAGTGATGGGGTCGCGGAGGCTGCCCGCTCTACGGCAAGGTAATACGTGCGGGCGGCGCCTCCGCCGATCCGGATTCCCTTTCCAGCCCGTGCCAAGCCGTAATACGCGGCTCCACGAGCTACCGCGAGATCGAGGTCCACGCTTTCCAATACGCGCACACGTTTGCCGGTCCAACCGACGAGCAGCTCCACGAGCCGCTCGCGAATGACGGACGGCTTGAGGGCCCCACCGTTGAACAAAATCGCATCGGGCCATGGGGCCTCCTGGTTTTCGCCGACGTGTTTGCGAAGAAAGGCGGCCAGATGTTTCGATACGGCCGGATCGGCAGCGAAGGGAAGTCCCCACTCGCCCACAGCCGCGCCTGAATCCACCTGCACCTCGGTGCCGAGGTCCACCAGGGGAAAGAAACCGTCGAGCAGGTCTTGAATCACGCGGTCGCGATCGAGCTGTGCCGACAGAGCTCCTGCAATCACCGAGCGACCGCGTCCGGGCAGGGAAACACGATAAGCCGGAGCGGATTCCTCACCCAGCAACGTTTCCTTTGCGACCCGGCACTGCTGCACCAAGGCGAAAAAGCGTTGCGTGTCTAAGCGCTCCCCCCAAGTTTGCTCCAGGACGCGCGCCAGGGCCATGTCGATATTGTCGCCGCCCAGCAAAATGTGATCGCCAACGGCAATTCGTTCGAGGCCGAGCCGCTCTCCCTGCCACCGCACCGCCACTAGGCTGAAATCGGTCGTCCCGCCCCCGACGTCCACCACCAGAATCGAGCCAACACCCGCGAGTATACCCTCCCGGTCTGCTCGATGAACGTCGAGCCAAGCATAGAGCGCTGCTTGAGGTTCTTCGAGCAAAACTACGTTGGACAACCCGGAACGTTCCGCGGCTGACCAGGTGAGCTCGCGGGCGACTTCGTCGAACGAAGCCGGCACGGTCAGTACGACTTGTTGGTGTTCGAGCGGCGCGTGTGGAAAGCGTTCGTTCCACACCTCGCGCACGTGACTCAAGTAACGCGCCGAGGCTTCGACCGGTGAGATCTTCGGGACATCTGGCGGACTCCCCCACGGCAAAATTGCCGCTTCTCGATCCACGCCTCCGTGACAAAGCCACGATTTCGCGGACGACACCAGGCGACTCGGCACGCGGGCACCTTGTCGGCGGGCAAACTCGCCCACGGCGTAACTCCGCTGAGGGTCCCACGGCAGGCCCAGTGCGCCCGGCGGCAACTCGGCTCCGCCGCCGATGTACAGGTAAGAGGGCAGGGTGCGTCGCTCCGCAACCTCCCCTTCCGCAACCAGTTGGAGAAGCGGAAGTGTACGTACCTCTGCCTCGGGCTCGCGAATATCGGCGTAAGCGACAGCCGTGTTGGTGGTGCCTAAATCGATTCCGACAACGTACTGGCCCATCTGTTTGCTCATGCGTTTTGGCCGTGCCTTGCCGGGTTCGATGCGCGAAGATCGAACTCCAGTTTCCAGCGCGGCTCGCCGCTGCGGTGTACGAACCACAGTTCGAGCACGCCCAGCTCGTTCACTTTTGCCCGAATGTGCACCGGCACGCGCTCCCCGGTGTGCCCCTGCCAGTCTAGTTGTCCCCGCACAGAAGGGAGTTCTTGGAATTCCTCGCCGAGCTCGTCGACCAGAACCCCGGCTGCGTCGCTTCGGACCGCGCTTTGAAAAAAGCGGAACTCGCTTGCCCGCCCCACGGCAAGGGCAAATTCCCGCTGGGGTAGGTCTACCTCGCTGCCCTCTTCGAGACCTCGTGGCACGACGCAATATGCCTTCAACGGCGGTTGTAGTCCAGGAACGGCAGGCAAGGCCGCCGCAACACCGAGATAGTAGGCGTGCGACAGTCCGCCGCGAATCCGCACGCCACCGCGCGCGCGGACATAGCCATAGTACGCGGCCCCCTTGGCGACGGCATACTCGAAATCGGCTCCCGGGAGTACGCGCGGGCTATCGGCGCGGCCTGTCCAATTCCGGAGAACCGACAGCAGGCGGCGCTGGAACGGTTCCGAGCGAAAGACACCACCGTGAAACAACACAGCCGAGGGAGGGCCGACCGTTTCCCCAGCAGTCGTGCGGGCCCGCTTCAAAAATGCAGCTAGGTGGCGGGTAATGGCTGGATCCGAGGAATAAGGTAGACCCCATTCCGTCAGGCTGGCCTCGACCTCCGTCGGTGGGGTGTCGGGGTCGCAGGGCGGGAAAAATCCTTCGATCAACACTTCCTCGGCGAGGGTGCGTTCGAGCTCGAAACGAACTGTGCCCCCAATGAGTTTTCGCCCGCGCCCCAGAATCGCGAGCGGCACGCGTTCTGCGCGCTCACCCGTAGCTGACAGTAGGGTTTCCTTGGCTTGGCGACAAGCAGCGACCAAGGCACGAAACTGCCAGGTATCGAGAGCGACGCCTTGCCTTTCCAGCCGCAGGCGGACAGCGTGCGCTAACGCCAGGTCCATGTTGTCGCCGCCGAGAAGAATATGGTTCCCCACCGCCACGCGATTCAGCACGAGTTGGCCACTCTCATCTTGTGCCCGAATCAGCGTGAAATCGGTCGTGCCTCCGCCAACATCGCAGACGAGCACCAAATCCCCTGCGGCAATCTCTTCACGCCAGCGCTCGCCGCGCGCGCCCAGCCAAGCATAAAAGGCCGCTTGAGGCTCCTCGATCAGCGTTACATTCCCCAGGCCGGCGCGGCTCGCCGCGCGCGCGGTTAACTCCCGGGCCACCGGATCGAACGAGGCCGGAACACCCACGAGCACTTCTTGTTCCGATAAGGGCGCGTCCGGAAAGTGCTGGTCCCAAACGCGCCGGAGGTGGTCCAGATACGCAGCAGACGCGTCCACCGGCGAAAGTTTCTCCACTTCGGAATCCGAGCCCCACGGAAGAATGGCGGCGTTACGGTCCACAGAGTCCACGCACAACCACGACTTTGCGGAAGCAACCAGGCGGTCGGGCACTTCGACGCCTCTGCTGCGAGCGAACTCGCCGAGCGTAAATCGCGGGTCGCCACCCCAAGGAGTCGAAAACGCGGGTGAGGATCGCTCCTCAGCGCGCAGCAGGTACAAGAAGGATGGGAGGAGCCCGCGGCTCTCTATGGTTCCCGGCGCGACGAGTTGAGGGATCGGCAGCGTCCTGGCCTCCGGTGTGTCGCTGTCGAGGGCCACGTAAGCCAGGGCCGAATTCGTCGTGCCCAGATCGATACCGACGATATATCGTGGAGACTTCGACACAGGCGTGCGAGTGTCAGGAAGGAATTTCTACTTCAGCAGGAGCGAGAATCGTGCGTTTACCGCTTTCGAGGCTCGCGGGCAGTTCGATTCGCCGCACCCGCCAGCCAGGATGCTGTAGAACACCACGGTAGGGAGGTGCTCCGCGGACTTCGCCGGTCAAGCGAATCTCCACCGGATCGAAACCCTCCGGCACGGTCACTTCGGTGCCCTCCTCGCCCGCAACCACGCGTTCCAATTCTAGGCGGCCATCCAGCGCCTTGCGGCAACCAGCATGAATGGCGCGCACCGCGGCACCGATTTGCGCGTCCGAGTAGCCGTTCAAGTCTTCCGCCAAAAAGTCGAGAAATCGCCCTTCCCGCTGGAGCAGAGCTAACAGTTGTAGTGCCCCCTGGGACTGGATGGTTTCCGGCGACACGGCGGCGCCTTGTGGCCGCGTTTCCGTCTCGACCCGCTGAGCGGATCCATCGTCGCGGTGGCTGAGCCACTGGCGGAACAGCACGATATAAAGTGCGGCGACGATGAGCGGAGCTAAGGCGAAGTAAGCCACGCATGGGGGGCAGATCCGGTAGAGCTCCACGGCCAGGGGGACCGTAATGGAGCCCTTCACGGTGAACAGCAGCACCAACACGTTCGCAACGGAAAAAACGAGCCCGCCCAGAATCCACAGCGCGGGCAGCATCGTTCGACTTTGGGATGTATGCGGCATAGCGGAGAAACCTCTTACTCGTTTCAGGGAACATCGGCTTATAGCGAGAGGCTTCGAGGCAGGGTAGGGATCTAGCCTGGCCGGCTAGCTTCTCGATTGTGCTCGTGGATCGTCCGAGCCGGCTACTCGGATGGAGGCGCCTGCGGGCAGGCAAGACGCTGTCAATCCTCTTCGGGTAGGCGCAGCGGGGCTCGTAAGGCTTTAACCTCTGCGCGCGCCCGTTTCTCGGCCAAAACTTTTTCTTGTGCCCGGCGCGATCGGCGCTTTTTCTGCCGGCGGATCTTCGCGATACGTTGCGCTTCGGCGCTCTGCTCTCCCAGTAATTTCCGCTCGACTCTGTCGCACAGAATTTGCCGCGCGCGATAGCGATTCAACCCTTGGGAACGTTCTTGTTCGCAGCGTACGCGGATGCCGGTTGGCCGATGAAGTAATTGCACCGCGGTGGAAGCCTTATTGACGTGCTGACCGCCTTTGCCGCGTGCGCGCACGAACGACTCTTCCAAATCTTCCTCTCGGATCCCGAGCCGCTCCATTCGCTGGCGGAGGGCCTCCGCCTTCTGCGGACTCACAGGGAAAATGGGGTCGGTCATTGCAACCCAGTGGGGCGAGCGGGCGCTGGATCGCTCTGTCGCCTCAGCTCTCCTTCGCGGGCAGGTCGTTCGGGGGTTGCGGTCGCGGCTGCAAAAACGGCGAGAGCAAGTCCACCGGTAGCGGAAAAATTGTCGTGGAATTATTTTCCGCGGCCATTTCCGTCAGTGTCTGGAGGAATCGCAACTGCAGCGCCACCGGATGAGCTGCAATCATCGCCGACGCTTCTGCTAGGCGTTGGGCGGCCTGGTATTCGCCTTCGGCATTGATCACTTTGGCGCGGCGCTCTCGCTCCGCTTCCGCTTGACGAGCCATGGCGCGCTGCATGTCCTGAGGCAGGTCGATGTGCTTCACCTCGACAGTGATGACCTTGATTCCCCAAGGATCCGTCTGCGCATCCAGAATACCTTGCAGCTTCGCGTTGATCTTCTCCCGCTCGGCCAGAAGTTCATCCAGTTCTGCCTGGCCGCACACGCTGCGCAACGTCGTCTGCGCCAATTGCGAGGTCGCGTAAAGGTAGTCCACCACCTCCACGACAGCACGGTTTGGGTCGAGAACTCGGAAGTACAACACCGCGCTGACCTTCACCGACACGTTGTCCCGGGTAATGACATCTTGTGGCGGCACGTCCATCGTGACCGTGCGCATATCGACGCGCTGCATTTTTTCGATCAACGGGATCACGTAAATGAGGCCCGGGCCTCTGGAGCCGACCAGCCGGCCCAGCCGGAAGATGACACCGCGTTCGAACTCCTTGAGAATCTTGACCCCGCTGATCAGAAGCACCACGCCAATGAGCACGATGGTCGCCAATGGTCCGAGCATGGCTCCTCCTTAGCGCGTATTTAACCGGCCGCTCGCCGTACGCGCAAACGTAAACCTTGTACCTCCGTTACCTCGACCGCCGTGCCGGGTTCCAGCCGTTCATCCGCCAGGGCCGTCCAGTACTCGCCATGTACGAAGACGCGCCCAGGTCTTCCCGGCTCGATGGTCTCCCGCACCTCGCCGATTTCTCCGATCATGCCCTCTCGCCCCAGAGCGGCGCGGCGCCGCTGCGTCCGCATGACCAAATAGCCCACAATGAAGGTGAAGGCGGCCAGCGTACTGGCAGCCGCGTAAACAATCGTCGGATCCAACGTCAGGTCCGACTCCGCCGTATCGAAAAGCAATAGCGAGCCGAGCACGAAGGCTACGATGCCGCCGACCCCCAAGGTGCCAAAACTCGGCAGAAAGAGCTCCGCGATCAACAGGGCGATTCCCAAAATGATCAGGGCGAGCCCACTGTAGTTGATCGGCAATACTTGCAGCGCTGCGAAGCCGAGCAGCAAACAAATTGCCCCCGCAACCCCGGGGAAGAACAACCCAGGGTGGGTGAACTCCACATAAAGTCCGAGGATGCCGGCCATCATCAGCAGGTAGGCCACATTGGGGTTGGCGAGAACGTTGAGCACCTTTTGCTTGAGCCGCATCTCCCGCTCGACGAATGTCACATCGTCGAACCGGAGGGAAACCGTTCGCTGCCGCACGCGCACCTCGCGGCCGTTGATTTGGCGAATCAAATCCTCCCGGCTTGTGGCGACGATGTCGATAACGTTGAGGGCCAGCGCTTCCTGCTCGGTAATCGAGACGCTCTCTCGCACGGCCTTTTCCGCCCACTCCACATTACGGCCGCGCTCTTGGGCAATAGACTTGCTCAACGACGCCACGAAGTTTTCTACCTTCGTGCGCATGTCACCCTCGATGTTTTCTCCGCCACCACCTACCGGATGGGCCGCACCGATGTTGGTTCCCGGCGCCATCGCCGCAATGTTCGCCGCCATGGTGACAAATACTCCCGCCGATGCTGCCCCAGCTCCGCTCGGGGCAACGTACACGATGACCGGCAGTGGAGCGCCCAAAAGGTCTTTCACGATATCCTTGGTGGACTCCAAGAGTCCTCCCGGGGTGTCGAGCTCGATCAACAACGCCGCTGCTCCGGCTTGATGCGCAACCTGGATGGACTCATGGACGAAATCCGCTACCGCCGGGTTGATGCCTCCGTCGATGCGGATGACATGAATCACGGCAACGCTGCGGACCGGCAGAGCCTCGCTGGCCGGCGGCGTTGAGGGTGCCACTGGAGAGGTCTTCGGCGAAAGCGCAGCGGCCAAGTTGAAGCCGAGGCCGATCGTCCACACCAGGCGTAGGATCCGCCCCACACTCCACCAGCCCGAAATGCGTGAGTGGATCACGGCGCGGAACCCAATGCCCGAATTACTTGCTTGATGTCCTCCCACACCAACTTCTTGTCAGCGGGGTTTCGCAGCAAGTAAGCGGGATGCAAAGTCGGCATTAGCGGGATGCCTCGAAACGTTTGCCACTGCCCGCGCAGGCGCGAAATCGGAACGTTTGTCTGCAACAGTGCTTGGGCGGCAACTTTCCCTAGTGCCACCAAGACTTTCGGGGCTACAACGGCAATCTGCCGCTCCAGGAACGGAAGGCAGCGAGCCACTTCATCCGGTTCGGGATTGCGATTTTCAGGCGGACGGCACTTGACCACATTGGCAATGTATACGTCTTCACGGCGCATCTTCATCCCTTTCGTGATAATTTCCGTCAGCAGTTGCCCAGCACGGCCCACGAATGGTTCTCCTTGCAAGTCTTCGTCGCGCCCGGGGCCCTCGCCCACGAACATGAGTTTCGCTTTGGGATTTCCCACGCCAAAAACAATCTGGGTGCGATAGTTGCACAGCTTGCAACGCCGGCACTCGCCCAAAACTGCACGGATTTCCTCTAAGGTTCGTGCGCGCCCCAGCTCCGGCTCCGCAAATAGGCTCGGCAGTGCGGGCTGGGGTTGTGGGGGCGGCGATCCAGCCTGCGGTGCGGGTTGCGGTGCAGCCGCCACCGCCTGGGTGGAGGGATTCTGTGAACGTCGGAGGACCCGAATTTCCTGTTCGCCTAGCTCCTGCCAATAACGTACGTGTTCGCGCAACTGCTCGGCGATTGGTCCAAGGTCGAGTTGTCCGGGGCGATCACTCCGGTTAGGATCGTTCGGCATGCGCCTAGCCCTGTCCGCTTTCTGCCTTGTAGCCCTGCTCCCGGATGCGTCGTGGGCCTGGGGTCCCATGACCCACCTAACGCACGGTGCCACCGTGCTGGCCCACGTTACCATCCTGGCTGCAGGGCTGCAACGCTTGTTGCGTAAGCATCAATGGGAATTTCTCTACGGCTGTGTGGGGGCGGACATTACGCAGGCAAAAAAATACACGCGCAGCGAGCAAGCCCATTGCCACTCCTGGCGCGTCGGTTGGAGTTTACTTGCGCACGCCCAAAACGATCGCCAGCGTGCGTTCGCCTACGGATACCTAACGCATCTCGCGGGCGACGTCTTCTCCCACAATCACTTTGTCCCGGTCCAGTTGGTATTGAGCTACCGAGCCCGGAGCTTGGGCCACGTGTACTGGGAGGCGCGCTTCGACACGTTACAGTCCCCAGATGTCCGCTCTCTCGTACGCGAGCTGCGCGTGCGCGAGTTTCCCGAGTGCGATGAATTGGTGCGGACGGTCGTGGCGCGGACCCTGTTCTCGTTCGAGACGGATAAACGCATTTTTAACTCCTTCATCGCCGTTCACGACCTCGACCAATGGCACCAAATTTTGCGCCGGCTGACGGCACGCTCGCGCTACGTGCTCCGCCCGGAGGTCGCGGAAACGTACAACAAAGCCTGCTGGGTGGCGATTGCGCAAATGCTCGATCGGGGCCCTGGTGCGGCCAACCAAGGCGCGGATCCGACAGGATTGTTGGCGCTGCAGGTGGCGCGAGATATTCGGCGGATGCTCCGCCTCTTGGACCGCGATGGTGGCCTCCCGGAACGTTTCGCTCGTGCGTTACAACGGCTGGCGGAACGCCGGGATTTGAACGAAGTCGCCACGCTAGCCTCGGCGGCGGGCTCGCTGTGAAGCGGGCGTGCGCCTGCGGCCGTGATCCGAGCTATTCGTCGGTTCGCGCACGGCGCTGCGCCAAATAACGCTGGCGAACACGGGAAAAAAAGTCCAAGGCGTTGGCGCTCGCGTAGTCCGGATACGTGTGCGGAAGCGGACGGAATGCCCCGCGTTCGAACACCAACGTGACCTCCGCAAAAATGCCAGAGCGGAGGTATACGCGGTGTGGTGCATCCTTGGTGCTCGCCAGGACCATTTTCAACAGGGCAAGGTAGCCCGGGTCCGCATTGATACGCCGGTGGCCGGACACCGCGAATTGGCTTTCCAGTTCGTTTGTTGCCAGTTTCCACTCGGCCAGTCGTTCCGGTGAGGCCAAGGACGTGAAACTGTACCAACCTCGCCACAACCGCCAGCCCATGTCCGGTGCGTAGTAGGCAGAGTGTTGCCAGGGTTCCAGCGAAGTGCGATCTTCGATGGCACCGAATAGCTCGTGAAGACGACTCTCGACTTCTCCCAGTAGCTCGAGGTCGTTGATCAAAAGTCCGCAAACGGGTTTGACGGGTTCCGGCTCTCGTGGCCTGCCCACGATTTCAACTCGCTACCATTTGCTTGCGGATTTCCACGACACGATCGAGGATCGCCTCCGCCAAATCCGCTTTCGGCATGAGCGGCAACTCCAAGCGGCCGCCCAAGCGGTCGAGCAGCAGAGCTGCATTGAAGTCCGATTCCATGCCCGCGTCGGTTCGACTCACGTCGTTTGCCACGACCAAATCGAGTCCCTTACGAACGAGCTTTTCTCGCCCGAAGCTTTCGAGCTGCTCGGTTTCTGCCGCAAAACCCACGAGAAATTGCTTCCCCTTGCGCGGCGCCAGGGTAGACAGGATATCCACCGTTGGTTCTAACTCGAGAGCCCAACGGCGATCTTGTTTCTTGACCTTTGTGGCGCGTCGCTCGGCAGGCTTGTAGTCCGCGACGGCCGCACACATGAGAACGATCGAGGCCCGATCGAACTCGTGTGCGAGGGCTTCGTACATGTCCTGAGCAGACACCACGTCTTGGCGGCGGACTCCATAGGGCGTCGAAAGCGCCACTGGCCCAGTGATGAGCACCACATCGGCGCCGCGACGCCACGCAGCCTCGGCGAGTGCGAAACCCATCTTGCCGCTCGACCGGTTGGTAAGAAAGCGGATCGGATCCAGGAACTCGCGCGTCGGCCCTGCGGTAACCACCACGCGTTCGCCGCGTAGATCTGGGACACGAACGGCTCGCTCCACTTCCGCCAGCAACGCGGGCGGCTCCGCGAGGCGTCCCTTTCCGTGCCAGCCGCACGCCAGTTCGCCCTCTCCGGGCGGAATGACGCGGTAGCCAATATCGCGCAGCCGGGCCAAGTTCTGCTGAACGAGTGGATGTTCGAACATGTTGACGTTCATCGAAGGAGCAACCAGTACCGGCGCACGCGTGGCCAAGGCTACGGTTGTCACGACATCGTCTGCATGGCCGGCTGCGAGCTTGGCCAGTACGTCGGCGGTTGCTGGCGCGATCAAGTAAGCATCGGCCATATCCGCAAGCTGGATGTGTCCGATTTGGAGTTCGCGACTCAGCTCGAACAGGTCCGTGGCAACCGCCTGACCGGTGAGCGACTGCAGCGTGAGTGGCGTGATGAACTGCTGCGCTGCGGCGGACATGAGTGCGTGAACCCTCGCCCCGCTGCGCACCAGTAGGCGCGCGACTTCGGCGCTTTTGTAACAAGCGATGCCCCCAGTCAGGCCCAGCAAAATGGTTTTATCCTGCAGAAACCGAGGCATCCGACTCACTGACCTCTTCGATTTGTTGAAAACTCACACCCGTGCGGCTCAAGGAGTACAAACCTGCCCCCACGATAGCAACGAACTGAGCAACATGGAGCACCAAAGAAAACGCAAGGGTTTCGCTTGGCTCGACCTGGAAAACATCCAGGGCGAGTTTGCAACCAAACTGGAACGATCCGATGTACCCGGGTGCCGAAGGGACGGAAACGGCGAGCGCCACTAGAGCAGTGACGACCAAGCCGGAGCGGAACAGGGGTATGGGAAATGCAAACGCCAAGAGCCCAAGCGTGTTCACAGCCGCAATGACGATCCACAAATATCCCGTCCAAGCGACTAGTTGAACGAACGTGAGCGGCCGTTCCAGAACTTCCAGAGCCTGAAGAAAGCCGCGTACAAAATGGTCTAGGGGTTCCATTAAAAGCCGTGGAAGACGAGCGGCCACCCCATCCCACATGCGCAAGACGCGCTTTTCCTGCCAGCGGGCCATTCCCACGAACAATGCCAGCCCAACACCCATCACCATCAGCAGATATCCGAGGCTGCGAATTTGGTCGGAAACGGGAACCAGGGCGGTGGCCAACCCAAACAGGAAAATGACAGCCAAAAGATCGAACACGCGCTCGAGGACTATAGTTGCCAGTACCCCGCCCAACGGCAAGCTTGCTTGCCGTGCCAGCAGCACGGGGCGAACAATTTCCCCAGCGCGCAAGGGAAGCACCATGTTCGCCATAAAGCCGATGTTTGTCGCGTGCACCAAGGGAGCCTGGCGGCAAGGGCCAAGCGGGCGCAGCAGCACCGCCCACCGTTGCGCGCGAATGTAGAGCGTCCATACGGTCACGATCATCACCGGCACCAACCACCATGCCCGAATCCGAAGAATCGTGGCCCAAGCGCGCCCCCAGTCGACCCCCTGTGCAGCAAGGTACAGCATAACCGCGGAAACCACGAGGGTGAGGAAGATGCGGAGTCGTCGGCTCATGGCGTATGTGCCGGCGGTTGCGCGTCTCGGCCGGCCTCGGTGCCGGTTACCTGGGGTGCGGACCCCGTCACTGCCGCTTGCGACATCCGCGCGGCCCAAACCAGAAGGCCGGCGCCGGTCAACACGAGAACCCAACCGACAGAGGGCAGTGCCCGGTCCAATACAAACCCGGCACCGAGCATGAGAAAAAAGCTACCGATCACTTGCAGTAGCTGTCGGCTACCCGAGTCACTGCCCGTCTGCACGCGGATCTCCCAAAGCTCGCCACACATGCACTGCCCGTTGCACCGCGGTAAAGTTCACCAACGCCGCCAACAGCACGAGCACGGGTACGAATAGGCTGTGGCCCGCAAGCTCCACAACCGGCGCCAGCATACGAGCGAAAAGCACACTGAAAATGCAACCGAACCCCATGATGACGTAGCGTTCTGGCCGCTGCAGCAAGCCGACGCGGCAGCTCTCTCCGAGTCCCTCGGCGCGCGCGCGTGTGTAGCTCACGAGCAAGCTACCGATCAAGGCAAGCAACGCAACCCAAAGCACCCAGGAGTCTCGAAAGTAGACAGCCACACCCACGAAGCCGAGGCTGTCCGCGTAACGGTCAATCACCGAGTCCAAGAACGCCCCTTGGCGGCTGGCCCCATTGGTCCGCCGCGCCAATCGGCCATCGATAATGTCCAGAGTGCCGGTGACCAGCAGCAGCCACCCGCCGGTAAACAGAAACCCGCGGGCAATCACCACGGCCACCAACACGCTGAGGAAAAGTTGGGCGAACGACAGGTGGGTCGGTGAAATCCCTGACGCCGCGCACCTCTCGACAATCGCATCGAGATAGGAGACGTACCAAGAACGCACGCGCGCCCCCAAGAGGGCCGACTGTCCGGCGAGTGGCGCGCCGCTCGCTAGAGCTTCAAAGCGCCGCAGACTGAACAGCGCCGTGCCTAGAATGAAGCCAAACACTGCCCACGCCAGCACCGCCTCGATCCAAAACACGTGTGCCCTCCGCTCGGTTTGCTCGCGCTCTTATATCCCGGGCTTGCCCGTGCCAAAAGGATTCAATTGATAATTTCCGGAATAGGTGGCCCAGCCACGCCGGCAGCTAATTGATCGAGTACTCGCTGCGCGAGATCGCGAAAATGCCGGACCAGTGGGTGCGAGGGTTTGCGGACCAGCAATGGCGCCCCGCGATCGCTGGCCTCGCGCAGTTCGGGGTCGAGTGGAAGGCGCCCCAGCAGCGTTAGGGCAAGCTTCTCCTGAAGAAGGTCCGCCGCCCCAGAGGCAAACAGGCGATCTTCGGCTCCGCAGTGAGGGCAGGCATACATGGCCATGTTTTCCACCACTCCCAAGACCGGAACCTCCACCTTTTGAAACATCGCGACTCCTCGTTCCACATCCGCAAGTGCCACCTTTTGCGGTGTCGTGACGATCACCGCACCCGCGACTCGAATGAGTTGCAGGAGGCTGAGCGGAGCGTCGCCCGTTCCCGGTGGCAGGTCCACCACCAAAACATCGAGATCGCCCCACGCCACGTCTCGCAGAAACTGGCGCACGAGGCTCATCACGACGGGGCCCCTCCAAATGACCGGGGCCTCCTCTTCGACAAAGAAACCAACCGACATAAGTTTCAGGCCAAACTTTTCGACCGGGGCGAGCCGCTGGTTGTGGGTTACCGTTACTGGCCCGCGTGTTCCGAACAAGAGGGGCAGACTTGGCCCGTATACGTCCGCATCCAGCAAGCCCACCCGTAGTCCCCGCGCCGCCAACGCTAAAGCCAAGTTGGCTGCAACTGTGGACTTCCCAACGCCGCCCTTCGCGCTGGCCACCGCAACGACATGGCGTACACCCGGCAAGAGCGGTTCTTCGTCCACAGACGTGGCCGCACCACCGCCAGCGACACGAATCTCTACCTCTTGGACCTCCTCGAATGCCTGGAGGGCTCGGCGGATATCGGCTTCCAATACACGACGAGCTTGCGTCGAGATCGGTGGCAGTACCACGTCCAACTCGACTCGCGAACCGTCCCAACCGATCTTCTGCACGAAGCCGGCTGAAACGATGTCCGATTTGGTCCCGAGCACGCGAATCTCGCTCAGCCGTTCGCGGATTTCGGCAATGGTCAGCACAATGTTTCCCTCGGTCGCTGCCAGCAATCGGCGCAAGGGCACAAAGAGCGCAGAAATTCGTAGCGGTAGAGTGATTCGTCGTGCCCGTCGCTCCATAGAATACCGAGCGCGTAGTGCCCGACACTGCGGATACTCAACGCGTATACCGAGTCATTCGCCGCAACTGGCAGCTCCAGCCGTCCGTGTTGCTGGCAGCGGCAAAGTGCACACGGGCAGTGCGCCCGCAAGTACCCGTTGGGGAACACGCTGCAGTGTCCATCGGGCCAGACGACTTCGATCCGATCGAGGCCGCTGCGGCGCACGGCGAGTGGTGCCGAAGACTGGGTGGAAGGGCGAACACGCACGAGCCCCAAAGCTATCCCTAGCGAGTGACGCGTGCAACTTGCGCGGCGCTTACCTTGACTCGCTTTGCCCTTTGTCTTTATCTGGACGGCAGCGAGCAGAAAGGATCTGTGTGTGGCTGGTGTCGAGCCAAAACCTGTAGAGGTTCCAACAGAGACCGCCTGGACACTGGCGGATGGCCTTGCAAGAGTCGAGCAACGCATCCAGGCGCAGCTACAATCGCGCGAGCCGCTACTCACGGAAATTTCTTCCTACCTGGTCGGTTCCGGCGGCAAGCGCGTTCGTCCGGCGGTTACCCTCCTCATCTACAAGGCGTGCGGCGGGCGGGTCCTCGATGCCATTGTGGACGTCGCCGCCGCGCTGGAGCTGATTCACTCTGCGACCTTGCTTCACGATGACATTATTGACAATGCGGAAACCCGCAGGGGTCGTCCCTCTGCACTGCATCGTTACGGTTTGGCGCGCACGCTCGTGACCGGCGACTTTGTCTTTACGCGCGCCTTTGAACTTTGCGCGCCCTTCGAAGAGAAGCTGATCCGCTGGGCAGCGGAGGCTTGCATCAGCTTGACCGAGGGCGAAATCATGCAGGGGCGGTTTCGGCACAACCCTGCGGTAACTGTTCCGGACTACTTGGAGATCATCGGCCGGAAAACCGCGAGTTTGTTTCAACAAGGTGCGCGTGCGGCCGCCTACCTGGCTGGCGCTCCGATTGCGGTGGTAGACGCCATGGCCGAATGCGGTTTTCACGTGGGGCTGGTGTTTCAAATCGTTGACGACGTGTTGGACATCGAAGGCGACCCAAACAAGCTTGGCAAACCCGTCGGCATTGATTTCCGGGATGGCAATCCGTCGTTACCGATCGTGATCGGACTCAGTCGCGATCCGAGTCTACGGGAGTTTTTTAAAACCCCTCGCCCCAGCGAGGTCGAAATTCAAACCGCCTTGGAACGGGTAAGGGCATGCGGGGCAGTGGAAGAGGCGCGAACTTTGGCGCGCGCGTTTGGCGAGCGCGCTAAAAAATGCCTCGCCCGTGTGCCGCAGAACGAGGAGACGGGAATTCTGAGCCAACTGGTGGAGCAGCTCCTCGCTCGCGGGCTTTAAACGGCGCTCGAAGCGCTCCGCGAATTTCTACCGCGCTGAACTCGACGGCTCCCACACGCCGATGCCGTCGGGAAAGTTGAGACCTTGGTCCAGAACTTCCGGGGCAAGGGGAGCACCGTTTGCGTCGAAGCGAATACGGCGCACGGTGCCTCTGCCACGCCCGGGCCCTATGTTCAGCCCATCCTGTACCAGGCCGAGGTCCGCGTAATACACCGTGCCCGACGAGTCTACGGCAATTCCCAACGGGGTGCCGGTAGACGGAAACGGCAAGCGCTCGCCGCTAACCGGCTGCAAAATCCTGCGAATGAAGCGGCCTTGCGCGTCGTACTCGGCGATCACTCCGTTAAAGATGCTGGTCACGAGGAAAGTTCCGCGCGGGGTTCGCCATACCGCGTTGGGCGTGCGGATATGCACGTCCGCGGGGATGAAGAGGCGCTTTCGCATGGTGGTTGCCAGCGGTGCTCCCGTGCTATCGCGATTGCCGCAGCCGCCAGCCGCCTCGTCGCTCGTGGGAAACGGGCCTTCGTAGAGGTAAATCCCGGGTTGTTCCCGTGCACTGGCAACGTAAATGCGGTCGTCGGCGTCCACGAAAATTCCTCCGGCGGTGCCGATGGCGATGTCAATCTTGCAGTAGCGAGGGTTGGGCGCGTCCAGCGGCGGGAACCAGACAATGAGCTGGCCCGACGGTGGACCATCTGCCTCGTTGCCAATGTCCGTGGTCAGCAACCTGCCGTCCCGCAAAAAACCGCAACCGTAATTTTCGGGGTTATCCGCAGAGGGCTGATAAGTTGGAACGTAGCGGGTGATCTGGCTTGCCGAGAGCTCCCCCACGCGCCGCCCGGACACTTGGAACAAGCCCCAACCCGGGGGAGGATTCGGCTGATTGGTGTCCTCGCCCGCAATGAAGCGGCCAGAACCGTCCGGCAAGAAACACACTTGCCCGTTGATATCCCTGCCTTTCGCAGGGTCGTCGGCATGGCTGGGAATCACCACTTGTTGCGCTCCGCGCAACGGTGCGTAGGCACGCAAGCGATTGCCTTCCGGTGCGAACACGATGACCGTGTCGGCACCCGCCCCCACGGAAAGTTGTTCCTCGCCGTCGTCCCCACACGCGAAGAAGCTCAGCGCTGCAAGCGCTGACAAAAGCCATCCAGCAACTCCGGTGTGCACCCTCATACAAGGGCCACCCAAACCATACTTTGGGGAACGTTGTCAAAGCGGCACCATCGGTGCCCGAGTGGAAGGCGGTCCGTTCAGGAGTCGGTTCCAGTTCCGAGGTTGGGACTCACCTCCACTGCTGGAGGCGATACTGCGGCGGCCCCTCGATCGATCGGGACCATTTCGCCATTTGCGATCACACGGAACTTGTGGCCGCTCCACGATACGGTGTTGCTGAAGAAGGCGCTGGCCCACATGGCGCTCAGGAAGAGATCCTTCAGCGGAAGCACTGCGATTTCCAAGGGGGTGAGTCGGACGTGCAGGTATCGTGCTGCCACCGTCCACGCAACGCCGATTCGGAGGGCCAGCAAGGCTGCCGCCGCACACCACGCGCGCCAGTCGCTGGCGTGCAGTGCTAGGTTGGCCAACGCCCACAAACACCCGTGCGTGAGGACCAGGGCGAAATAGCTACCACCACGAACGCTCCGGTAGGTGCGCGACCAGCGAAGCTGGTGCTCCACCAGCCGCCGCCACGAGGGCACTGCAAGGACCGTATCCACGATCAACGGAGAAATTTCCACCCTGTAGCCCCGCCGGCTCACCAGGTTGCCAAGGAAAAAATCGTCGGCGAGATAACGCGAGAGGGCCACAAAACCCCCGATGCCCTCCAGTACTTCCCGCCGGACGGCCATCGTTGCCCCGAAAGCGTACCGCGTGGCTTCCACCATCCGGGCCACAAATACACTGGGCGTAAAATCCGTGTTCACGAACAATGCTTCGATCCGTGACGGCCACCCACCAGACGGACGCGCCCGATATAAGCACGTCACCACTCCGACTTCGGGACGGCGGAGGTCGGCCACGATCGTGCGCAGGTAGGTGGGGGGGACGCGGATATCGCTGTCCGCTACGACGATGTAGTCGTAACGGGCCCTGCGGTAGCCGTTCTGCAGATTGCTGACCTTGTAGTTGGTCCCGTACACTGTCGGATCCACAACCAAGTCAATGGCTACATGTGGAAAAGCCCGCATGAGTCGGCGAACAACCATGAGGGCCGGATCCGCTGCATCGGCCACCGCGAAAACGATTTGGAACTTCGGGTAATCTTGCTGGCAGAAGCTCGCCAAATTTTCGAAAAGTTCGGGTTCCAGACCTTTGAGGGGCTTGAGGATGGTCACCCCGGGCAGCTCCTGGTCTGGTCCCACACGCGGCACTGCACGTTGTCGAACAAAGCGGCGAGCCCCGAAGTAGACAGCACAATAGTACCAGGCGGAGACCAGTAGGCCGACCGCTGCGATGCCTTCGAGGAAAAGCCCTAGTGCCTGCTGCATGGCGGCGCCGCGGTGGGATTGACCACTTGGTTAAGCGAGCGTGCAAAAAAAACCCGCTGCAAGCGGGGAGAACGAACCATGGCCGAATGTGTACTTGAGCCCGACCGCTTGGTCAACGGAAGCGCAACCAAAAAGCCAGCGACCCCCAACCAATTGGAAGCCGCTTTACAGGGTTCGCAGGGCGCTCTACCGGAAAGCAAGCAAATCTTCCCAGGATGGGTGGCCTTTTCTTCTCCAGGCAGTCCTGCAACACCCGTCGTATGTGTTGCCTAGCCACAGCCTTCCGGAACATGGGGCAGTGCCAGGTCTCTTTGGCTCGGCCGGCGTCGACATTGGCGTTGGCCGTCGCGCTTTTCTGTCTGGTCTCTACTGCCAGCGCGGCGGGACCAAGGGTGAAGTTCGTGAACCCGACTTCCAAAGTGCTCCGGGACTGGCCGATAGCCGTTAGTGTTCCCCTGGCACCAGGTAGCGCGCGTGATGTGGGGGCACTACGGTTGCGTTCCCTTTCCGGTGATGCGGTTCCCTCTCGCGGCGAGATTCTGGCACGCTGGGAAGACGGTTCCGCGCGCTGGGTTCGGTTGAACGGCACCGTGGAACTCGGCCCGCGCCAGGCGGGCGAATTCGTGGTCGATGCGGGGGCGGAAGCCGAGGTAGGGAAAAAGGGGAGTGGAGCGCGAGTGGTGGTCCAACAATCCGATAACAAGGTGGAGGTGGACACGGGCGCCATGCGGCTCGTGGTCCGCCAAGGATCGCCGAGGTGGCTCGATCTTGTCTCCCTCGAAGGCAAGCCTATCACCGGTGTCCACCTGACCGGTGAGGCTCGAGTGAATGGTCACGATTGTCCCCTCGGGCCGATCCAGTCTCTCGTTGTTCTGGCTACAGGGCCGGTGCGCGCACTCGTGGAGCTCCGGGGCCGTTACGAGCACTGTCCACTGCAGTATCGCGTGCGTTTGGAATCCTTTGCCGGCAAGCCGGTGGTGCGGGCCTGGCATACGTTCGAGGTGCACGCACAGGAGCCCACCGCGCACTTGGAACGGCTGAGTGCTGCGCTGGCGCTGCCCCAGTTACATAGGCCGCAAGCCGCGTTCTTGCGCGGTGACCACGCCTCTCCGGTCCAGGTGCATCCCCCGAGAACCATTCGCCAAGCTGACAACACGGCATACGTCATCGGTGCCGATCGGCAGAGCGGGACCCTCCTCGGTTGGTTCGACCTGCATGATGCCCGCATGGGAGTCACCCTTTGGGCGCGCTGGTTCTGGCAACAGTATCCGCAAGCGGTGCAGTTCAGAGAAAATCAACTCCGGTACGATCTCTACGACGGGAGTCTGGGCTCTGCCCTGGCAGGCACGGGTGCCGCGAAAACTCACGAGTTCGTGTTGGCGTTCCGGCGAAGTGGCAAGGCTTGGGAGATTGACGAACTTCGCAACTTTCCGATCGAGGGTACCGTGGAGGCAACCGGGTTAGCCACGAACTACGGCTTGGCCGGCGCTGCCATTGGCAGGACTGCAGAAGCGACCCAATTCGTCAGGCGGCTGATCGAAGCCTGGGGAAGAGTCGAGCGCAGTTACGATCGAGAGGAGTGGGATGACCGTCAGAAGGTAGAATGTCCGCGTACTGAGGGCCCGGACCCCCACGAGCGTCGCCGGCGGGGTTTTTATGGCATGTGGAACTGGGGAGACTGGAACTACCCGGGATACCACGACACGACCAAGGGCTGCGACGCATGGGGCAATCTCGAATACGACCTGACACAGGTTTTGGCCCTGAGTTATGCGGCTACGGGTGAAGGGCGCTTGCGCGAAGCGATGGAAGCCGCCGGTCGCCACTTTATGGATGTGGACATTATCCATTTTCAACCGCGCTATCCCCAATGGGTGGGAATGAATCACCCGAAAAACCCCTTGCATTGGAGCTTCGAGCTGGGGGGAGTCGATCTCGGGCATACGTGGACCGAGGGATTGCTTTCGCTCTACCTGCTTACGGGGGACGATCGCGGCTTGGCAGCGGCTCGCGGGATCGGCGAGTTTTTGCTGCGCCGGCTCAAGGCTCCTTTGAAAGGCAATCCACGCCAGTTCGGCTGGCCGCAAATTGCTTTGATTGCTTTGTACGAGGTGACCCGGGAGCCACGCTATCTCGAAGGAGCGCAGCAGTACGCGCGTCTTGGCATGGAGCGACACCGTCCCGATTCCATTGGCGACTGGAAGCTCGGCATTCTCGCTGAAGGGCTGGCCTATACCCACCGCCATTCGCGCTCCCCGGAAATTCGCCGCTGGCTATCGGACTACACTCGCGCCGTACTTGCGGCTACCGAGAAAACTGACATCCGGCTATGGCCAGCAGTGGCCTACGTTGCTGCGCTAGACGGCAACCAGGCTGCCACACGTGCCGCCAAAGCAGTTGTCGACCGCCTAGATTTTGGAAACTGGGCCAAGCCCTTCACGATCGCGGGGCGAGTCGGCTTTGCCATCCTGTCCAACCTTGGAAGCGCGGACGAGAAGGCCGGAGATTTTCGGAACGACGGGCGCAATTCGCACCCCCGTGCAGAAACACCGGAGAAAGCGGCTTCGCCGCAGTGAGTCAGGACGGAGTCAAAACGGCCGCACCCCCCAACACGGAATCGGACATTGGAAGCAAGCTCCCTAGCCCAGATTCGCTTGCTATTTGCGAAACCCTACCTTCCAGGACTTTCTCCCCGCTCGCAGCGGAGGGCTGCCCGCGAGAATATCGCCCAGGCTCTGGCGAGGCTGGCCGACAAGCCTCGCGGGTCTGGGGACCCGACTGACCTGGCTTCTCACCCAGCATGGATTCTCGGGCAGGATTTGTTCGCACGCGGATACTATTGGGAAGCTCACGAGGCTTGGGAAAGCTTGTGGCGCGAGGTTGCGGTGGGGGCGGAGGAACGCGAACTGTTGCACGTGCTCCTGCAATGGTCGGCGAGCTTGCTTCAGCTTCGCTGCGGGTGGACACAGGCTGCACAACGGGTGGGCCAGCGCGCGTATGCGCGTTTACAAAGATTGGAGCAGCAGACGGACCGCGCGGTGGTCTTGGGCGTCCATCTCCGTCAGCTCAGCCTCGGCCTGGAGCGTTTTCTTAGGCAGGTGGCCACAGTTTTGAGGACGCCGTCCTCTCGCCCGTCGCGCTATCGACCGCGGTTACCATTGAACTCCCGGTCCTCTTGAAGTTCACTGGACACCTGGCACGTCTCGAAAGATGCACGGGCCATCACAGAAGTTCTCGACTCGGCCGTCAGTGCGCAAGAAAGCGTCCAGTTGTCGCTGGGCTGCATCGAGCCGGCGTACCGCCTCGTGCACCCCGTTCTCGAAGGCGGGAGGGCGGTTGTCTAGCGGAGGCGGAGAGCCTCCCACATCGTAAGGCACCCACGCGGATCCGTCGAACGGCGCCTGTCGTTCAGGGATTCCGAAGGCCGGATACGCTGAGGGCGCTACAGCCGGAATACCGAGGCTACGGACTTGGATCTCCGTAGCATAGTGCGACACCTGCGAGTCGTTGATGCCTGTGTGAATCAACACTTTCTTCGGCGGCGTGTTCGGCAGTGGATCGCTTACGAGGTGAGAGGTATAGCCATTGGGCTCGCCCCGATCCCACAATTGCTGAATCAGACCGTACAGGACGGCGCGGTCGAGTACACTCGGATAGCTTTGTGCGAGCACGAAAAAGAACGGGTTAAAATCAATGCTTCTTTGCAGGAGAAAGCTGTAGTTGGCTGCGCCGACTCCCAGCACTCCGCGAGTCAGGTTGGGAGCTAAGGCCATGAACGCAGCACCCTCGATCGCGCCCTGACTGTTGCCGTGATAAAAGAGCTCGCGGCGATCGATGATCGGCACGCCGTCGAACTGAAAGGCGGGATGCGAGTTGAACCCGTCCTCCGCCAACATGAGCTGGCCTAACAGGATCTGGTTGATCAGGCTCTGCTGCAGGCGGTCCACAAGCTGATTGAATCGGCTGAGGTCTCCAATAATGCGGAAGGTATTGTCGAGATCGCCATTGGACATGCCAATCCAATCGGTGGCCGCAATGATGAACCCAAAGCGACTGGCCAATGTTTGCTGCGGCCCGGCAGTAATTTCTCCCTCCCCGGAACCGAACAACCCGTGGCCATAAATCATCGCTCGGCCGGGAATTGGCTCTGGACCAGAGATTGCAGAGCACGGAATGATGACCGTAAACGGCGCCCGAGCCCAGCCGTTCTGGCGCGGCACACCGTTCTCGTCGAGGTTATAGACGGCCGGGGGGCGATCACTGGTCAGAAACAGCGGTACGCGATAAGTGCCACGCACGCGACGGCAGATGCGATCGCTGAAATTGTCCTCGACCGATGTCACCTCGAACTGCGGGGCTCCAGGTCCATTCGCCGCCAGGGCTTGATCCCGCGCCGCTAGGGCACGCCCAGTGATGGACTCAGTGCTCGCCACTACGAAGTCCCAAGCCAACAGCAGGTTGTCGCGCTCGATTCCTGCCGCCTCGAGTCGGGCGAAGATGTCTTCGAAGTGCGTCCTCCGTTCGCGAATGGCGCGCACTGGGGTTTCTACGCTGTCGCGCAAAATCCGGAAAGCGCGCCGCGGCTCGATCGGCTGGCC
This sequence comes from Candidatus Binatia bacterium, assembly GCA_026004215.1. GTDB lineage: Bacteria > Desulfobacterota > Binatia > HRBIN30 > HRBIN30 > HRBIN30. The sequence goes on along the minus strand of BPIR01000001.1, from coordinate 406,899 downwards.
AGAGCGGTCCACTAGGTTTCGAATGGCGACGATATAACGGTGGGCCTCCTTGAGCCTCACCCCAGGCCGTAAAATGAGCGAGCGGTTGCTGTCGTTCGTACCGTCCGCATCCAGCTCTGCGAAATGGATGATTCGTTCGCCGGTGTCAGCGTCGAGGATCACCGTAGGCGAATCGGCCTCGAGCGAGCGTGCGTAGCCGGTAATTGCTGGAGCTCTCGACTGTACGAGATCTATGCCCTCGGGGAACAGCACCAACATCATGGCGCCGGGGCTAAAACCATCGAGGGTATTCCACTCGCGGGGATCCATGTGAACTCCGCGTGCGTTCGCGGGCATTGCTTCGCGCGCATAGTTCATTCGCCATCCCGTTGGGGTGGAGGGATCCGGGCGGAGAAAGAACGAAGAGGGATAGGGGTATAAACACACCTCGGGAACGAGGAAGTCACAAACCTGAGGCGCCAAGTCGAGAGCACACAACGGTTCTTCGGCTTGCACTGCCGGATCGAAGCACGTGCCAGGTTCGAATGTTGGCGTCGCCGTTGGGCTGTTGGTCGGCGTGGCGGTTCCGTTCAGCGTCGGCGGACCCAGCGTGGGGCTCGGACTCGGGGTCGCAGTCGCTGCGGGTGTCGCACTTCGCGTGTATGTGAATGTGGGCGCGGGAGGGGAAGGGGTTACTGTCGCTGAGGGCGAGTAACTCGGCGTCGCCGACAATGTCGCGGATCGCGTGGCGGTTGCTGGTGGCGAAGCCGTGTGCGTGGCCGTTGGGCTCGGAAATGTACCGGGGCCCTCGTCGTCTCCGCACGCGCTCGTGAGCAAAAGTAAGGCGACTGCCATCCGGGCCAGATAAGGTGTCCGAATAAACTCGATCACTGCCGGGTCCTTTCTTGTGCCGGTGGGCCGAGACGCGCCCGGCTAGCCACTCGGGCTACGTTGTTTCAAGCTGTTCGTTTTTTCGGCTGGGACTTGGCGAGAAACTTGGTCAAAAACTCCTTGGCCTCTTCCAAGCACTTGGCGCACAATTCGCGCCGCAGCCTCCAATTCGAGGTGGAGCCGCTTTCACCGATCTCTACGGAGAGCGTGGTCAAATCCGCATGGTGTTCGACCTCGGTTTCGCAACGATCGCAAAAGTATCGAATCATGAGAGTCTCCTTGGTACCGTCGTGACGCTGGAAAGCGGAGGCGTCCGCTCACCCCGCTAGCAAAGCCCGGGGAATGTCCGCCAGTTTTGCGCGGACGTACTCTCCAAAACTTTTCGCTTGCGGATCCATTCGCGTCGACGCGGCCACTCCGTCACCCAAAAGGCCGCGCACCACGAAGTTGAGCGCGAGCAAGTTGGGGAATTCGTAACGCTCCACATCGAGGTGGCGAGCTTCGGGCACGAGCTCTCGGAAACGTTCCGTTGTCAGATATTGACGCAGCCAGGCATAGGCTGCGGGTCGGTGAGTCCACAGGCCAACATTGGCGTTGCCGCCCTTGTCACCCGAGCGAGCCCCGGCAATCAGCCCCAAGGGCGCGCGCACTACCTCCCCCTCGGGAACGGGAGGTAAATCGACAACCGGAACATCGATCTGGGGAGCCGAAGCTGGCGCTGCTACGGGAGGCACGTCCACCGCTGCAGCCTCTTCGAAGACAACCCGATGGGCTACCAATTCCGAGGGCAGTAAAGTAGGCCAGAAAACCCCGTAAGGGCTCGCATCGGTTGGCGGGTGAGTCACGAAAAACCCCGGGTAGTTGGCCAGGGCCATTTCGATCGCCTTGTTGGTAAAGGCGCGGCCCACTTTGGCCGGATCGGGATCCTTGACCGCGACCGTTAAGTAAGCAAAGGCCTCCTCGTTTCGGGCTGGGTTGGGGCGATCCCAACGCACCAAATCCACGTGCACTTCGGCGAAGCGCTCTTTGCCGCCGACAAGGTGCCACAAAGTTTGTTCCGCAATTTGGGCCTTCTCTTCGATGTCGAGGCCTGTGAGCACAAACGTGACCGAGTTGCGATAGCCTCCGAGGTAGTTGATGCAAACCTTCGTAGTGGGCGGTGGCGGTTCCCCTCGCACCCCGGTGATTCGGACGCGGTCTGGCCCTTCTTGTTGCAAACGGATAGTGTCGAAGCGAGCCGTGACGTCGGGATTGAAATACTGCGGCCCTTGGATTTCGTAGAGAAGCTGCGCGGTGACGGTGCCCACCGACACCAATCCGCCCGTCCCCGGATGCTTGGTAATAACGCAGGAGCCATCTTCGTGCATTTCCGCAATCGGGAAACCGATGCGCTCGATGTTGGGGACCTCGCGGAAAAAAGAGTAATTCCCCCCAGTGCACTGCGGCCCACATTCGATAATGTGACCGGCGACCACGGCCCCAGCCAGACGATCCCAATCATCGCGCCGCCAGCCGAAATGCCATGCAGCCGGCCCCACCACTAACGCCGCATCGGTCACTCGGGGGCAAACCACGACGTCGGCCCCCCGTTTGAGGGCCTCCGCAATTCCCCAACCGCCGAGGTACGCGTTGGCGGTGACGACTTGCGCTCGCAGTTCACGCAAGGGGATGCCCTTGTCCAAATGCCGGAGCTCGTGTCCCTGCGCCTGCAGTTCCGCCAGGCGCGGTAGGATGTCGTCGCCCTCGATGTGAGCAATGCGAGCAGACAACCCTAAGCGCTGGCTCAGGCGGCGGAGCTCTTGTGCCAGACCGGCCGGGTTGAGCCCGCCTGCGTTGGTGACGATTTTGATTCCGCGATCCAAGCAGGTGCCCAGGACTTCCTCCATTTGCCGGAGAAAGGTTTTGGCCCAGCCGGCATGTGGGTCCTTCTGCCGATCCTTGTACAAAATCATCAGCGTAAGTTCGGCGAGGTAGTCTCCCGTGAGGACGTCTATCGGTCCACCCTCGACCATTTCTCGTGCGGCACTCAGCCGGTCGCCGTAAAAGCCGCTGCAGTTAGCTATCCGAAGCACTTCTTTTGGCATGACGATATCGTAAAACACTGCACGCACTCGAAGAGCAAGAGTGGCGCGGCAAACTGCAAATTCGTGGAGCACGCGAAGTGTGCTGCGACAACTTGTCGCGTTGTTCGAACACTCGGTTTTCGCCAACGAGCTCGCGTCGGAGGACCTCCATGAGGACAAAGGCGTTTGTCGTCGTTTTGGTGGCGTCGGTCCTGCTTGCTTGTGGGGACGATGGCGATCGCGAGGAACACGACCCGCCCAACCCCAGCGCGAGCCCAATTGCGACCCGTACACCGACGGCAACTCCAACTCCAACGGTCCGACCTGCGGGTCACGACCACATCGTGATCGGCTCGCACCACGCCGGAGGTGGAGAGCTGGTGGCTCATTTCGATTTCAAGGGAAGCGCCGCCGAACTCCACGAGAAGCAGTGTGTGGGCGGCTCGGGCGACACCTGCGCTGGCGGGCTCATTGTATACAGTGGCACCTCGCCAGCGTTCGAATCCGTGGCGGGCGATGCAGCCGAAGAACACCTGCAACCGCTTTTACAGGGCACCGCTGTTGAAATCGAAATCGTGGACATAAGTCCCAACGTGCAGGTGCAATTCGACAGCGCGATACTCGATCGCGCCGGAGCGCGAACGACTCTCGGAGTTGCGCCCTTTCATGTGCACGGATCCTGGCAACTGGTGCTGCCGTTCGATGCCGATCCCGGTTCCGTTTCGGCCTTTGTTTCTTTCCGTTTCCTCCCTGTAGGGCGCACTTACGAACCCTCCATGCCGTACACGCTCGAGCTTCGCGTAACTGTGCCGTGAGGGGCATGGGCAAACCTAACCCGAACGTCTTGCTGTTCGCCGATTGGGATGAAGGAACCAAGGAACTGTTCGGTGCCGGTGTTTTCGGTGGAGCCGAAGCCCGGTGTTGTCGTCCAACCGCCGACAAAAGCTTCGGCTTGCAGAGGAGATTGTCACGGCGATGCGAGGGGCGCGAGCGGAGAAATTGTCGTGAGAGTAACCATGGTGCTGGGCGCGGAGCCAAATACATGCCCCGCATTCGATCGCGATCAAAATGGCACCATGACTATGGAGGAACTTGTGGCCGGACGCCTGTCAGCTTTGCAGGGTTGTTCGGGTGACCCCCGACCGACATTTCGCGTGCGCCAAGCGGAGATCTTCCCTCCCCGGCGGGGGCTCAGCGGTTGCCACTTGGCTCGGGGCGATGTTGTGCATTTCGACCTGGAATCTGACTCCGCCCACGTTTCCCTCATCGACACACCACCTGCAAAATTGCGCTGCTGTGCTTCGCGGCTGCGGGTGCGTACAACCTTGCAGCTTGGAGCACAGCCGTTTCTGGCTCCAAGTACCGCCCACCGTTTTACCGGAGTAGGGCGGCAGAATGTCCGGCGAAGGCGCAGCCCCTACGGATTCAGAGCGACAAGTGCCGGCCGGGTGGATCTTGCGCGGAGCACCGTCTCGCAGCTCGGCCGTGCAGGCTTGGTGATGAACGCCGCCAACTAGCAGTCTCGTGGTGGCTTAGGTGACGAAAACCAAAGTAAAGGAGGAGGTACCGAAGGATGGATAGGAGCGGAGTGAAGTTTTGGATCCTCACTTTCAGCACGATCTCTCTGATTTACGCTGGTCAGTTGCCCGCACAATCGGGAAGCGGCCGCTTTGATCATTACGGCCAGTGCGTGGGGGACCGCAATAACGATGGTCAAGTGACCGTGGATGAGTTGGTGACCGGGGTGAATAACCTGCTCGATGGATGTGGCTTCGTTCCCGTCAACATTCGCTTTGCCGGTTTCGTTGGCGAGCAGCCGTTTCAGTGCGGTATGTCGTATCCCGGGGTCGGTACATCACAGGCAGAATTCGTTCCCTCCGATTTTCGCTTCTATGTGTCCAACGTCCGGCTGCTTACCACTGACGACCGCGAGGTGCCGGTCTTGCTGGACCAGGACGGCATTTGGCAACTCGAAGACATCGCTCTAGTGGACTTCGAGGACAAAAACCCGCCCTGCGTGAATGGCACGGTCCAAACCAACAACACGCTTCGAGGTCGCGTGGCACCTGGAAACTACAATGGAATCCGCTTTACGCTCGGGGTGCCGTTCCGGCGCAATCACGGAGACGCATCAGTCGCACCCGCACCGCTGAGCCTCACGGCCATGTTCTGGAGCTGGCAGGCAGGCTACAAGTTTCTGCGCGTGGACACAGCGCTCGACAACTACCGCATCCACTTAGGCTCGACGGGCTGTTACTACGCCTCGCCCGGTGTCGTGGGGGGGTGTGCGCGCCCAAACCGCGCCGAGATTGTGTTGCGTCCGTTCGACGTGGAACATGACATGATCGTGGCCGATCTTGCCGCACTGCTTTCCGATTCTGATCTGAGGGAAAATGTGGAAGGGACTCCTCCTGGATGCATGTCAGACCCCGCCGACACCGACTGTGGGCCCGTGCTTCGTAACCTCGGTGTGGACTTTGCATCGGGCCTGCCCGTGCCCGGCTTGCAGAAGTTTTTCCGCGTGATGAGCCAGCACTAAGGCGCATGTTGGGAACGGTATCGAGAGCACGCATTCCGCTTGTTGTCGGGTGGCTCGGGGTGATTGCCACTCTGGTGAGTGGCGCCTTGGCGCAGGAACCAACGCCTTACGAATTCGAACTGCCGGTGGGATTTCCCAAGCCCAAGGTGCCGGCAAACAATCCACTCACGGTAGAAAAAATCGCCCTGGGACGATTTTTATTTTACGACGTGCGCCTGTCGGGCAACATGACCCAGTCTTGCGCCTCTTGCCATCAACAAGTTCGTGCCTTTACCGATGGTCGCGCCCGCGCCATTGGCTCCACCGGCGAAATGCACCCGCGCAGCGCCATGAGCCTCGCCAATGTTGCGTATGCGACGGCATTGGGTTGGGCCAATCCCTTGCTGGATTCCTTGGAACGCCAAGCATTGGTACCCATGTTCAACGAACGGCCCGTGGAATTGGGCTTGACCGGCAAGGAGGCGGAATTGTTCGACCGGTTGCGGGCGGACCTCCGCTACCAGCGCATGTTTGCGGAAGCCTTCCCCAACGAAGCCGACCCGATATCGCTCGGCAACATCGTGAAGGCGATTGCCAGCTTCGAGCGCACCCTGTTGTCTGGTAACACCCCGTACGATCGGTACGTGCAAGGGCTCGACGATCAGGCAATTTCAGAGGAAGCTTTTCTGGGTGGCCGGCTCTTCTTTTCGGAGCGTTTAGAGTGTTTTCATTGTCACGGCGGGTTCAACTTCACAGCATCGGTCACGCACGAAGGCAACCCGTTCGACGAGACGTCTTTTCAGAACAACGGTCTTTATAATATCGATGGCCGTGGCGCCTACCCGCCCGACAACACCGGGCTATTCGAGATCACGGGCCTACCGGCTGACATGGGCCGCTTCAAGGCACCCACGCTCCGTAACCTGAGCTACACGGCGCCGTACATGCACGACGGGAGCATTGCCACACTGGAAGAAGTGATCGAACACTACGCCGCCGGAGGGCGAACCATTCATTCCGGCCCCTATGCGGGCGATGGATCCAAAAATCCTTTCAAGAGCAACTTCGTGCGTGGCTTCACCTTGACGGAGGAGGAGAAACAACAACTGCTTGCGTTTCTTCGTTCTCTCGATGATGCACGGTTTGTGTCCGATCCGCGTTTGAGTAACCCGTTCGAGTCTTGGCCCTGCCGAGGGGACTGCAATTACGACGAAGACGTGACCATCGACGAGATCGTGCGGAGCGTCAATGTTGCGCTCGGAACAACATCGCTCGCCCTTTGCTTGCCCAGTGACGCGAGCGGGGAAGGCGAGGTGACCATTGACGAGCTCCTGCAGGGAGTGCGCGCAGTGTTGGAGGGCTGCAAAAGCGTTGTCACCGTTGATGTCGCATCGGGAGAAAGTTCGCCCCCCGCGCAATGAGCGGCTAGAGCATCCGCGAGTCTAAGGATTCAAACCGCGGCCGGTTGGAGGTGACAGGATGCGTGGAGTGCAAAGTTTTTGTGTCTTTGTCTGGACGCTGGTCGCTCTCGAGGCGGGGGGCCTTTTGCTTGCCGGATGCGAGGCCAAAGACTCGCGTTTGGAGGCAAAAGGAGTCGCTCAAGTGCGGGAGGTACGACCCGCTCCGCTCGGCGTGCGCGTGAGTATGGAGGAGTTGCACGCGTCGGGCGGTGTACCGCCTGGATGGAAGTTCTCTCCGCCACCGGGAGATCGTGAGGCCGGGCGTAAAGCCTTTGCCGATCTCGGTTGTTACAAGTGCCATCGAATCGCGGGGGAATCCTTTCCTGCGCATGGGGATGGGGGGAAGTACGCGGGGCCGGACCTCACCGGCATGGGTAGCCACCATCCTCCAGGCTACTTCGCCGAGGCAATCGTGAACCCGAATGCTGTTTTGGTCGAGGGTCCGGGTTATCTCGACGAAAACGGAGCTTCCCGAATGCCGATGTATCCGGACATGACCTTGCAGCAACTGGCGGATTTGGTCGAGTATCTAGCAAGCCTCAAAGAGCCGGAGGCGAGCGCCGGAACGACGTCCGGTCACGAGCACCACTCCGAGGCAGAACACGCGGCACACCACGGACATCGAAACTCTGGGGGAGGAATCCCCGATCTCTCGCGGCTGACGTACTTTGCGCAAGCTTACGAAGTGGACGACGGACGTCTCGACGAGTTCTATCAGTGGTTCGATGAGCGAAGGTTTCGCGACATTCCAGGGCTCGTGCGAATCGACACCTATGCGAGCCGCGAGCGTCGCGAGGGGAAACATACGATTTTGGTTTTGTTTGGCTTCGAGCACGACGGAGCCATGGAGAGTTTTCGCAAGAGTCGCGCAGCGATGCCTTCTCCGACGTTCGTTCGACCGGTCGAGCATTTTCTTTTCGAGAGCCCGCCCCTCTATCGAGCCGTTCAAATGAGCCATCCGTAAGATGCGTTTCCACTGCACCTGAGGCTGACGGTCAACGGAGTTCGCCTTAGGTGGCTTGCCGCACCTCTTGCCTTGGTGGCAATGGTGGAAAGCAGCGAGTGCGCAGAGCGCGGAAGAAAGGGAGAACGAAAGGATATGGCTGGACGGCTCGAAGGTAAGGTGGCTGTGATTACTGGCGGCGCAAGCGGTATTGGTCGCGCCACGGCCTTGCGGTTCCTCGCCGAGGGAGCGCGTGTCTTGGTGGCCGATTACAATGCCGAAACTGGTGAAGAAACTCTCGCTCTCGCCAGAGAACGAGGGTTTGGCGAACAGGTTGCTTTCCGGCGCACGGACGTCGCCCAAGAAGTTCAAGTCGAGGCGGCGGTACGCTCTGCGGTGGACCGCTGGGGAAGGCTCGACTGTATCTTCAACAACGCGGGTGTCGGCGGTGCGTTCGGCCCCATTACCGACATCACCGTTGAAGACTGGGATTACACCTTTGCTGTTCTTGTGCGCGGAGTGTTTCTCGGCATCAAGCACGCGGCGCGCATTTTTAAAAGACAAGGCCAAGGGGGCACCATCATCAACACGGCTTCCATTGCGGGGTTGAGCGGCGGGGATGGGCCGCAAGCATACTCGGCCGCGAAAGCGGCGGTGATCAACTTGACGCGCTCGGCGGCAATCGAGCTTGCCCCGGACCGCATCCGGGTGAATGCTATTTGCCCTGGTGGAATCCTCACCCCGCTGTTGCACCGCGGCAATCCCGAAGCAGTTCGTAACTTTCTCGAAAAGTTCCAGCCGTGGCCTGAGGCGGGCGAGCCCGAATACATCGCGAGCGTGGCCCTGTTTTTGGCGAGCGACGAGTCGCGCTTTGTGACCGGGGCCGCCATCGTTGCCGATGGGGGAGCTACTGCTGCGGGTACGTTCGGTGTCCGCCATCTGCGCGAGGGCTCTCCGATGCCCATGGGCGCCTTCGCCGGCGTGGACAAGGGAACGACTGGAGAGCCTCCGCTGCTGCGGTCGTTAACTCCCAGCGAGTGACGCGGGCAAACGCAAAAGTGGATCAGCACGATGGACGAAAACAACGTGCGCCTTTGGGCTGCAATCACAACGGGCATTTACATTTTGACCACGCGCACGGACGGCCGCGGGCACGGGATGTCGGCCTCCTGGGTCGTGCAGGTCTCGGGTAACCCGCGCTTGCTCGCTGCGGCTGTAGGCCGTGATACGTATTCGCGCGACTGGATTGCCCGGCAACGTCTCTTCGGGCTGGCCGTCGTCGGCCGTAGCTCGAAGCATTTGCAAGACTACTTCCATTCCAAAGCGGCAAAACGCCCCGACAATCTCGACCGCGTAAAATGGTTCTGGTCTCCGCGCGGCGTGCCTTGGCTTGCCGAAGCGCTGCTGTGCTTGGAATGCGCGGTCATGCAGGAGATCCTCGTTGGAGACCGCAGTTTGTTCGTCGCCAAAGTATCCTCGTATCGCTGGGGTCAGCCGGACGAGCCGCTCACGTCGCGCGACCTGCCGTACGTGTTCGTGGGCACCGTCGAGCCCGCCCCGCGATGGAAGGCGGCAATCCAAAGGGGGTGACGAGTGGTGTGGAACAGAAGCTTCGGGACCGCACTGTTCTTGGCCATCTCCGTGATCCATGCCAAACCGTGCAGCGCCGAACCCTCGAGAATCGAGTTCGTGGGATTTCTTTCGGATCCAAATCGAACCCACTCTCTCGGTGGCGCGCACGGAGTCGCCGTGAGCCCTGACGGGCGCGACGTTTACGTGGCGAGCTTCGACGATAACGCTCTGGTCGTCTTGGCCCGCAACCAAATGACGGGGGCAATCACTTTCACCGAGGCACATCTCGACCAAAAAGCAGATGTGAGCGGGCTATTTCGTCCCGTGAGTGTGGTCGCGTCGCCGGACGGTGCCCACGTGTATGTCGGGGCATTTTTTGGTGATGCTGTAGCCACCTTCCGGCGGGATCCATCCAGTGGCCGGCTGAGCTTTGTCGAGGCTTATTTTGGTGGAGCCGTGGGCCAGCGCGGACTTACCCAAGTGCATGGATTGGCCATGGCGCCGGAGGGCACGGAGTTATACGTCGCCAGTTACGGAGATAACGCAGTAACCGTTATGCGCCGGGAGCCCGCATCGGGCCGCCTCACGCTCACCCAAGTTTTACGCGACGCCAACGACGGTGGCACGGTGGAGGGATTGTTCCGGCCGACTGCAATTGCCGTGTCTCCGGACGGAGAGCAGGTTTTTGTTGCGGCAGGAGGATCCAGTAGTCTTGCCGTGTTTCGGCGGGATCCCGTGACTGGACTTCTCGCCCCGCTGCAAACCTTCTTTGAAGGGAGCGAAGGCGTCATCGGGCTAGAGGGGGCCATTGCGGTTACGATTTCTCCCGATGGAGCGAGCGTGTACGTACTCGGAACGACCGGGCTTGCGCACTTTCGCAAATCGGGAGACGGTCGGTGCACGTTTGCGGAAGCATTGGCGGGCTTTGAAGTCGTTGGAAGCGGTGAGCCATCCGGCCCCACAGCCGTCGCCATGGCTCCACAAGGATCCGCCCTGGTCCTTAGCCGAGGCGGGGACGATACTTTGGTGCTCTTGGACCGAGACCAACGCACCGGAGCGCTGACGGTTGCGGACACACGCAAGAATCAACAGGACGGTGTGGAAGGGATCGCAGGTGCAGCCGATTTGGCTTTCGAGCCGACTGGGAGGTGGCTGTACGTTGCGGCTCAGTTCGACGATGCCGTGGCGTTCTTTCGCCGTTGGCCCCGCTGCCCGGGAGACTGTGACGAAAACGGAGTTGTGACCGTCGAGGAATTGGTCGGTGCGGTCCACTCGTTGCTGGCAAATGGTCAGCCGCTGAGTTGCTGGCAGGCGGATCGCAATGGCGACGAACGCATCACGGTGGAGGAAATTGTGCGCGCGGTGCGTGCGGCGCTGGCCGATTGCTCCGGAGCTCCGTGAACTTCAGTACACTGCGTGCCGGGTGGAGGGACGCCCTTGAGGGAGGCGAGCAGGTCGGGATCGCGCGGGATGCAAGTGGGAGTCCAGTACGTCTTGCCGTAGTTCTCCGCGCTGGCCTGGTAGGTTTTCTCGGTCAGGGTGAACGCTATTCTTGGTCGCGATGCTGGCGCGTGCGCTTGGGCTCGACGACGGTCAGGCATTGTGCCGAATCGGCCCGATCGTGCACTTTCTGAACGCCAGCGGCATGCGCGTGCCCGTGGCAGCGGGTGTCGCAGCCGTGCTCGCCGGTTGGCGTGCAACCGAGCCGGCCGCCGACACGCGGGTGCGCGGCGCGCGTGCGGTCGTCGCTCCGCTGGGCGCCGGCGGGAAGGGCGTATCGTGAACGAGCGAGCCGCGCCGGTTCCCTTCGGCACTGCGTTCCTGTACTGGCTGCGGCTCGGCTGTGTGAGCTTCGGCGGTCCGGCCGGGCAGATCGCGCTCATGCATGACGATCTCGTCGTGCGCCGCCGCTGGATCTCCGAGAAGCGCTTTTTGCACGCGCTCAACTACTGCATGGTGCTGCCGGGACCGGAAGCGCAGCAACTTGCCACCTACATCGGCTGGCTGATGCACGGGACGGCTGGCGGCATTGCCGCGGGCGCGTTGTTCGTGCTGCCTTCTTTCGCCGTGCTCGTGGCGCTGTCGTGGATCTATGTGCGCTTCGGTCACGTGCCCGCGGTCGCCGGCCTGCTGTACGGGATCAAGCCCGCGGTGACGGCGCTAGTGCTTGCCGCCGCGTGGCGCATCGGCACGCGCGCGTTGAAGCATGCCGTGCTTGTGGCGATCGCGGTCGCCGCGTTCGTGGCGATCTTCGCGTTCGACGTTCCGTTTCCTGCAATCGTCGTCGGCGCTGCGCTCGCCGGCGCGCTGGGCGCGCACTTCGCGCCATCGGCCTTCGACGGCAGCGCGGGGCACCGTGCCACGGGCAAATCCGTCGGCGCGGCGCTGATCGACGAAGACACACCGACGCCTGTGCACGCGCGCTGGTCGCTAGCGCACGTACTGCGCGTGCTCGCGGCCTTCGTTGCGCTGTGGCTAGTGGCGATGGGTGCACTCGTCGCCTGGCAAGGTTGGCACGGCACTCTGACGCAGATAGGCTGGTTTTTCACCAAGGCCGCGCTGGTGACCTTCGGCGGCGCGTATGCGGTGCTGCCCTATGTGTTCCAGGCCGCAGTGGAGCACTACGGGTGGCTGACGGCCGCACAGATGATCGACGGGCTCGCGCTCGGAGAAACGACGCCCGGGCCATTGATCATGGTGGTCGCTTACATCGGTTTCGTCGGCGGCTGGAGCAAGGAAGTGCTCGGTCCTGACATGCTTTTCGCCGGCGGGCTCGCTGGCGCGTCGCTCGCGACCTTCTTCACGTTCCTGCCGTCGTTCCTGTTCGTCCTGGGTGGCGCGCCGTTGGTCGAAACGACCCACGGCCAACTACGCTTCACCGCGCCACTGGCCGGCATCACTGCCGCCGTCGTCGGCGTCGTCGTCAACCTGGCGCTGTTCTTCGCCGTGCACGTGTTGTGGCCGCAGGGCTTCGGAGGCCGCTTCGACGGCGCAGCCGCCGCGATCTGCTCAGTGGCGTTCCTCGCACTGTGGCGTTACAAGCTCGGTGTGATCCCGGTCATCGCCGCGTGCGCGGCGGCGGGGCTTGCGCTGCGCGCAATCTCGTAGCAGGCAGCGGAGCGGGTGGCGTCACGCTTCGCGAACTCAGCGAAGGGCTCGGCGAACGGCGCGCGGCTCCACGGTACACGGAACGCAGTATGAACAACTTCGAAGCTACGGTCGGATCCGGAGGAGGTGGCGGATGACGGCGTTGTTGTGGTTGCTGGCTTTGCTGAGCGCAGGGCTGACGTACAACGTTTGGCGGCCAAGTTACCGGCCGGGACGGCGAGCCGTCCTCAGTTTCTTCGCTGGATGGCTGACGGATGAACTGGCCCTTCACCACATCGCGGTGCAGTTTGTGTTGGCCCTCCTATTGATTGGGCACGGTGCCGCGCATCACGCGCTAGGCACCATTGCGCTCGGCGTCCTTATCGTTTCTTGGTGGGGCTTATGGGTTGCGTACTGGAAAGGCGATCGCGCCGGAGAAACAGTCGAGTATGCGTTGCGCGAGGCGCTGGGGGCGGATTATCGGCGACACGTCCGGCCGGAAATTCGCCAAGCCTGGGAGGAAGGAACCGACTGGAAGGCTATTGCCATCCCGTTTCCGATCCGTCATCCCGAGGTGGAACGGCACCGGGACATCCTTTACCGCCGGGTAGGTGGAATCAATTTGCGGCTCGATGTGTACCGGCATCGCTCGCGGCCTGAAAACTGCCCGGTGTTGTTGCAAATTCATGGAGGGGGCTGGGTCATCGGAAGCAAGAATGAGCAAGGGCTTCCGCTGATGATGTACATGGCTGCACGGGGCTGGGTGTGCGTGAGCGTGGATTATCGTCTGTCCCCGCACGCGACATTTCCGGACCATCTCGTCGACGTGAAAGCCGCACTCGTATGGGTGCGCGAGCACGCGAGCGAATACGGTGCGGACCCGAACTTCGTGGTGGTTACCGGTGGTTCGGCCGGTGGGCATCTGGCGGCGTTAGTCGCTCTGACCGCGAACGACCCGGCCTACCAACCGGGCTTCGAACAAAAGGACACTCGCGTTCAGGGCGCGGTCACGATGTACGGCGTGTACGACTTCGTCGATCGTTTCCGTACGTTTCACAATCCGGATATACACAACCTACTCGAGACAAAGGTCATGAAGGCATCCATCGAGGAAGCCCCCGAAGCCTACGAGAAAGCCTCCCCGATTGCCTTGGTGCGACCGGATGCGCCGCCTTTCATGGTTGTTCACGGCGACCACGATACCTTGGTGCCGGTGGAGCAAGCGCGGCATTTTGTTGCGGCGCTGAGAGCGGTGTCGCGCAATCCGGTTGTGTATGCGGAAATCCCCGGGGCGCAGCATGCCTTCGACATTTTCCCTTCGTTGCGGTGCCTGCACGTGATTCATGGGATAGGTAGGTTTTTGGGTTACGTTTACTCGAAGCACCTCGAACAACGGGAGCGGGGCGCGGCCTGAGTGGTTCTGGCGCGATCGAGGTGGGTCGGCACCGGAACCGTACGATTGCACTGAAGCGCGCGGAAGCGCTCTTCGGGGGCGGCCGGCCGCTGGTTGCAATACAGGCAATTTACTTTTCCGTCGGGTCGGCGTAAGGAACGTTTCTCTGGGGAGGCTTCGTTTCTTTCATGGATGGCAAACAGGGCAGTCACGGACCGACTCCCGAGGAACGTTTCCGGCTAGAGCGCTGGATGGACCGCGAGCGACTCCCAGGTGCGGGTTGCCCGTTGGACATTCAGGTCATTGCGGGCGGCGCCTCGAACGAGATCTGGCTACTCCGCCGGGGGGATACGCGCCTCGTTTTGCGCAAACCACCACGCCGAGTACCGGAAGGGCGCAATCAGTCTATGCTGCGGGAGTTTCGGGTTCTTTCCGCTCTTCGAGATACCGACGTGCCGCATCCCCGTGTTCTGGCGTTGTGCACGGACCACGACGTCCTCGGAAGTAACTTCTACATCATGGAACACGTTGACGGCTGGTCGTGCATGAATCGGGAAGGTTGGCCGTCGCCCTTCGATGTCGATCTCGAAGCACGAAGGGGACTGGCGTGGGAACTCGTCGAAGGGATTGCCCGTTTGGCACGCGTAGATTGGCTTGCCGCTGGCCTCGAAGGTTTCGGACGCCCCGAAGGCTTCCATGAGCGGCAAGTGGATCGCTGGCTCAGCCATCTTGCGAAATTCCAGTTCCGCCCGCTCCCGGGTTTAGAGGAGGCTGCCAACTGGCTGCGGAGATACCGTCCGAAGCATTACAAGCCCGGGATCCTCCACGGGGACTATCAATTCGCGAATGTCATGTTTGCACACGGAGCTCCGGCTCGACTGGCCGCAATTGTCGATTGGGAGATGGCCACCGTGGGCGACCCGCTCCTCGACCTAGGCTGGGTATTGATGGCGTGGCCTGATCCCGATGAGGATCGCGAGCACTCAGGGTATGTAGATTACACGGGAATGCCGACACGGTCCGAGATGGCCGAGCGCTACGCACACCGAAGTGGGCGACCGGTAGACGAGGTCGACTACTATATCGTCCTCGCTCGATTCAAAATGGCCGTGGTCCTAGAACAAGGTTACGCGGCTTGGGTACAAGGGCGCGCCGATAACCCGAAAATGGCTTTCTTTGGCGACGTCGTGCTCACCATGGCGCGCAAGGCGGCAGAACTGGCACGCATCACGCCTCTGGGGCGCCGCAAGTGGGTGTAAGGCGACCTTACCTCAGCTCGGACCTGGCACCCGTGTCGCTACCCTCCGGCCCGTGCTCACCCCACTCGCCGAGCCCTGCTGCGAGCACGGGAAATGCAGTTAGCCCAGCCAAATTTCGCTTTGCAGCTCTTCGCCGCGGTACGCGACACGGGGTGACCGGAGCCACTGGCCGACCGGGCTTGAGGAGAGCTCTAAGCCGGCAGCAACAGCACCGACCACATCGCGTGCCGTGAAGATACCGATGAGCTCCCCGTGCGCGTCCACAACCGCAACTGCATCTTCGCCTCGCTGGTACATCGTACGTGCCGCCTGAGCGACGCTGGTGTCAGGGCTCACCCGCGACACGGGCCGAAGCCGCGTGGGCGTGTGGGTCTGGTTCCGCGCCGACTGTCCCATGATCGTTCTCCCGGCTTGCCCTCGCGCAAGAACAGTACCAGCGCATCACTCCTGCTGCGCGTGCGAGCGAGGGTAGAACGAATCCTGAATTTGACTTGTGCGGCTTCCGGCATCTGCCAGAACTCGGAAATTGCCTGGCGTTGCCCAGGAGCTAAGCCGGCTTTTTCGCGAGCCCCAGTTGTTCCAAGGCATATTGTTTGGCCCAACGGTAGTCGGCCTTACCGGAGGGGCTGCGAACCATCTCGTCCACGAACAGAATTTCGCGCGGCAGCTTGTAGCGCGCCAAGTGACGGGCACAAAACTCAATCAACTCGTCCCTGCTCGGCTCTTCACCCTTTCTCGCCTGCACGATCGCGGTCACCTGTTCGCCGAAGCGCTCGTGAGGGGTACCGACGACCACGGCATCGTACACGGCGGGGTGGTGTTTGAGGGCTTTCTCGACCTCTTCGGGGTAGATCTTTTCGCCGCCAGAGTTGATGCTCACCGACCCACGCCCCAAGACGATAATCGTTCCGTCTGCAGCCACCTTGGCATGATCCCCAGGAATGGCGTACCTTTGACCATTGATGACGGGGAACGTCCGGGCCGTCTTCTCGGCGTCCTTGAAGTAGCCGAGCGGCACATGACCCATGCGCGCAAGCCAGCCCACCTCGTCGCTGCCCGGCGTCACAGGTCCGCTCAGGTCGTATTTCAGCACCGTCGTCTCTTCGTTCATCCGGAAGGAGCCGCTCGTGATGGTCATGCCGCGGGTCACGATTTGCGACCCTTGCCCGCCGGTTTCGGACGCACCGAATCCGTCAATGATCATCAGGTGCGGAATGAATTCGAGTAGGGCCTCTTTGAGTGCGGGTGTCAGTATCGCTCCGCCGGACAGAATGACGTTTAAGCTCGAAAGATCGTACTTGTGTTTCTGCAATTGGTCCACGAGTGGGCGAGCGAACGCGTCTCCGACGATTGTCAGAAAGGTAACGCGCTCGCGCTCCACGGTGGACCAAATGTCGTGCGGATCCAGCCGCTCGGGGCGGTCTTGCACGATAACCGCCCCTCCTTGGTGCCAACACGTTAGCGCCATCCAGTGAGCCGCACCGTGCATGAACGGGGGAGCGGGTAGGGCGCGAGCCGAGCTCGATCGCGCGTTTTCCACGAGGGCCTCGATCGAGGGGACCTTCTGGGCTCCTGGGGGATGTCCGCCGAGAGCGGCAAAAAAGATGTCCTCTTGCCGCCAAAGGACGCCCTTGGGCATACCGGTCGTTCCGCCAGTGTACAGGATGTACAAGTCGTCCGCGCACCAGTGAAGGTCGGGCTTTTCCGGGGAGGAGAGGCGTAACGCTTCCTCGTAGTCGAAGGCTCCGGGAAGCAAGGGATTGCCGGATTCGTCCGCAACTTGCAGCAGCAACCGAAGATGTCGCGCTTCCGAACGAATTTTCTCTACCCGCGGAGCGAAGCGCGCGTGATAGATCAAAGCGTGGCAATCTGCGTCGTTGAGCAAGTAAATCAGTTCGTCTTCGACATAGCGGTAATTCACGTTGAACGGGGCGACGCGCGCCTTGTACGCTCCGATCATCCCCTCGAGGTACTCGTTGCCATTGTACAGGTATAAACCCAAATGATCTTGTCCGGATTCGTAGTTCTTGAGCTCGCTTCGTTCGCGGTGGCAGCCCAGACCATGGGCGCGGAGAAAATTGGCCAGCCGGCGCGTCCGGTCCGTGAAATCCTTCCAGCGAAAGCGGCGGTCGCGAAAAACCAAGCACTCTCTCTCTGGATAAGCCGCAGCCAGGGCTTCGTTGATCGTCGCCAGGTTGAACTCTTGGGAATGATGCTCTGCCATAAGCCCCGGTGCTTAGCATTTCGACCGAGCTCAGACACCAGGGGGCCGAACCCAAATTCGCATCACCGGCAAAAATTTGGGACGTTTTGCTTGCCGGGGTGCGGTTCGCATGATACGCGAACGACGCGATGCGCCGGCGGCCCGCCTTCAAGGTGTTTTTCTTTGCTCAAGTTGCACTTCTGTGGGGGGCGTTCTCCCAACAAGCAGGGCAGTCGGGTGCGGAACCTCCGGCGGAAGAGGCTGCCAGCCGGGCAAACGCGCAAAAGGATGTGCGGACAAGCGTAGCCGCGCGTGGCCGGATCGAACCGCGGGACCGTATTGCGAAAATCGTTGGATCGTCTCAGCTAGGGAGTCTGACTGGAGTGATCCGTGAGTTGTATGTTGCCGAGGGCGATAGAGTCGAGTCGGGGCAAGTGCTGGGCGTGTACGACACGTATGCCTTGCGAGCGGCAACCGTGGAGCGATTGAAAGCGCAGCTACGTTACGCCGAACTGAAGTCCGGCCGGATAGACCGCTTGTACGACAGTCACGTTGCTGCCGCAGATGAACGGGATGACTGGACGCATAAAGTTGAAGTGATCAAGGCGCGGTTGAAGGAGGCCGAGGCGGCTCTGGACCTAGCGCGTATCCGTGCCCCATTTGCCGGACAGGTGATCCAAATCCACACCTATCCGGGCGAGGGTGTTGGGCCAGACGGGGTGCTGGAGCTTGCAAAGACGGATCAAATGTATGCCGTGGCCGAGGTGTTCGAGAACGACATTGGGTGGGTGCGCAAGGGCCAACGTGCCGTTGTGACAAGCCCAGCGCTGCCGGCGCCGCTTGCCGGCACTGTGGAACGCATCGGGCACAAGGTGGGTAAGCTGGATGCCCTGGCTGACGATCCGGCAGCGAAAGTGGATGCTCGAGTTGTAGAGGTCTTCGTTCGGTTGGACGAGAGCGAGCCCGTTGCTGGGCTCACCAATCTACAGGTCGAGGTACTCATCGACACATCCGCAGCCATTGCAGAACGGCCCGGTTCTCCGCTGCACTAGCTCTTGTCGGCAGGGTGCGAGATGAATGGGCCCAACACAAGGCCGAGGGACCTCCCATGAGGGCATTCGCGTTGGCGTGCCGGCAATTGATTCGCCAACGAGCTCGGCTAGCGACCGCGATGGCAGGTGTGGCATTCGCTGTCGTTTTGATGTTGATGCAACTGGGCTTTCGCAACGCACTGTTCGCGAGCGCGATTCGGTTTCACTCCCATTTGAGAGGCGACATTATCCTAGTCAGCCCGCGCTCTATGTACCTAGCGTCCATGCAAAGCTTCAGCGACCGCCGTCTCTTCGAGGCGTTATCGGTACCGGGCGTGAGCGCCGTCGTGCCCGTGTATGTCAGCATCGGGCTTTGGAAGAATCCCGTGCGCGGTACTGCCCATCGCTTGCTGATTGCGGCTTTCGATCCGCGCCGCGCGGCTTTGGACCTTCCCGAGGTTGTGGCTCAAAGCGAGCGCTTGCGGGAGCCGGACGTGGTGCTGTTCGATGCCGCATCACGACCCGAATTCGGGCCGGTAGAGCAGTTTCTCGCGCAGGGGACCATGTTCGAGACCGAGGTCGAGCGGAGAGCAATCACGGTTGGCGGATTGTTTCGCCTCGGAACATCGTTCGGCATCGATGGCAGCTTGATCACGAGCGACGCCAACTTTTGGCGCCTGTTTCCGAACCGCCGTCGTGGTTTGATCCAGTTTGGTCTTGTGCGCGTCGAAAATGGGGAGGACCCGGAAGTCGTCCGAGCGCGCATCGATGAACGGCTACCGGAGGATGTGGAGGTCTTAACGAAAAGGGGTCTGATGGAGCGGGAAATGAACTACTGGGCCACCGCCCAGCCGATTGGCTTCGTGTTCACGTTTGGCGCGACGATGGGCTTCGTCGTGGGTTTTGTGATTGTCTACCAGATTTTGTTCTCCGATGTCGCCGACCATCTTGGGGAGTATGCCACTCTCAAGGCCATCGGCTATGGGGACTCTTACCTGTACAGGGTTGTGCTGTACGAGGCTGTTTTACTGGCGCTCACCGGCTTTATTCCGGGCGTTCTCATCAGCGCAGGACTCTATCAGCTCACGAACCACGCTACTCACTTGCCGATGCACCTCAGCTTTGTGCTGGCAGCGAGCATGCTGGCACTCACTGTGGCGATGTGCGTGCTGTCCGGGCTCTTCGCTGTGCGCAAAATCCGCTCTGCCGACCCAGCAGAAATTTTTTGAGGACCAACGGGTGAGCGCGGAAGCGACTATCCAAATTAACGGGCTCAGCCACTTTTACGGCACGGGGGCGCTGCGAAAGCAGATCTTGTTCGAGGTCCAGGCAGACGTAAAACCTGGGGAGATCGTCATTATGACGGGCCCATCCGGCTCAGGGAAAACAACCCTGCTGACGCTGATTGGCGCACTACGGTCTGTCCAGGAGGGAAGTTTGTGTGTGTTGGGGCGAGAGCTTTACCGCGCGAGCCGATCAGTTCGAGCGCAGGTGCGTAGAGGCATTGGCTACATCTTTCAGGCGCACAACCTGCTCGGCTCCATCACAGCAGTAGAGAACGTGGAGATGGCCTTGCAACTCCACCGCCGCCACTCCGCGCGCGAACGGAGGATGCAGGCACTGCAGATGCTGGAGGCCGTAGGGCTGGAAGAGCGTGCCTACCATTACCCGCACCAGCTTTCCGGAGGACAGAAACAACGAGTCGCCATAGCCCGTGCACTCGTCACCAAGCCACGATTAATTCTTGCGGACGAGCCGACGGCTGCTCTGGATAAACAGTCGGGACGCGAGGTGGTGGACTTGATGTACCACCTCGCCAAGGGCCAAGGTTGCACGGTGTTGCTGGTCACGCACGACAATCGCATTTTGGACGTTGCCGATCGCATCATTCACATGGAAGACGGGCAGCTCTCCTCCTTTACACAGGCTGTGCTCGCGGGTACGCAACGCATGCTCGATCTTGTGGCGATGAACAACCGCAACGGTGAACTGACTCGTCAGATCGAGCGCATGCCGGTCGGGCCGTTCGCAAGCTTGGTCGAGCAGCTCACGCGCGAGCTGGAAAACTTTCTCAACTCCATCGACATGCTCAACCACGACGCGTTCGACAGCATGCTCGACCAGGTCATCGAGGCGTTCACGTTCAAGGTCGGACAAATGACTAATGCCGACAGAGCGACTCTTTTTCTTCTGGATGCAGAACGAGGTGAGCTGTGGTCGAAGGTTGCGCGAGACGGGGGGCGGCCGCTGGAAATTCGCATCCCCGCTTCCGCTGGCATTGCCGGCCACGTGATCTCGACTGGGTGTCTGCTGAACGTGGCCGATGCGTACGATGACCCGCGGTTCCACCGTGGAGTGGACGAACGCACTGGATACCGAACACGTAGCGTCTTGTGCGTGCCAATTTTTTCGAGAAAGAACGAGGTAGTCGGGGTGATCCAGTTGCTCAACAAACGGGACGGCACGTTCGACGCCGCAGACGAGCAACAGGTGACTTCTTTAGCGGTCAACTTCGGAATCATCCTGGAAAGTTGGACTCATATGCGCAGCCTGGCATCACAGCGGCTGGCGCGCGCAGAACAGGGCACGAGCACGCATCCTGCCTGAGGGGACTTGCGAAGCGGAATGGCCACGTCGATTGCCGGACCCGGAAAGTACGAGTTCCACGACGCAACTGCGTCGCTGGGTGCCGTGTCGGCCGAGCGAGACCTCGAACCCTTTGTTTATATGCTCCGCTTGGCGGGCGTCTCTTGGGCTCTTGCGGTTTGCGCCTACTGGGTCATCCATTTCGATCGCGTCCGGTTTTACCACGTGGCCTTCGTCGCCGTCGTGCTCACGTACCCCCATATCGCCCACCTTTTATATCGCAGAAAGCGCTCCCGTACCCAGCAACTGGCATTTCTCCTCCTGGACGCGTTCCTGCTCGGCTGCACTATTTACTTTGCGAGTTTCTCGCTGTTCGTGTCACTCACGGCAACAGCAATTGCGGTGGGGAACGCGTTGGCCTTAAACGGATTTTCGTGGGCGATCCGGGCCTTCGCTCTGGTCGCGGCCGGAGCAGGTTCCTTTACGGTGTTCGCGGGCAGTAACTTCGAGCCACGGAGTATCCCGCAGATCGACTTGTTGTGCAGCCTGTTCTTGCTCGCGTACTTTCTTGTGTTCGCATATGCGACCTACACGCGGTCCATGCAACTTTTGCGCTCGCGGAGAGAGCTGCGCGAACAGAAGTTGATTGCCGAGATCGAGCGCAAGCGTGCGGAGGGTTTTCTTCTCAGCTTACTTCCGGCCAGTCTGATCCGGGAGTTCAAGCAAGAGGGGGCGATACGCCCGCGGTCGTATTCTCAGGCGACGCTGCTGTCCGTTGATTTTCCCAACCTAGGGGAGATTCAAAAGCAAAGATCGCTCGAAAATTGGGTCGGAGAGTTCAATCACTACTTGCAGGCGTTTGACGCCATCGCCGGCCGTTACCGCCTGGAAACGCTGCGCGGCACTGGCGAGGGTTATCTTGCCGTAAGCGGTATACCCGACGAAAACCCGTTTCACGCACAAGCTGCCCTGAATGCGGCGAAGGAAATGCTGGAATTCGCCGCAGGATTCGTTGCCGGGAGCCCTGCGGAAAACAGTTCCCGATTGGCTGTGCGGATCCTTGTTCACACAGGGGAACTCTCCGCCGGAGTCATTGAAACACGGCAATTTTACTACACCGTTTGGGGACCGGCGCTACAAGAAGCTCAGGACGTCCGCTCCGCGATCGCTCCATGGCAGGTGGCGTTTTCGGAAACGACGCGTGCGCAACTCGCTAACGTTCCGGCCGCGGGCTCGGAGGTATGTATTGCCGGCCAAGATGGAAAAGCTCTCCGACTTTACCTGCTAGCTAGCGAACCCGCACCATTGCTTCGGAATCCGGCTTGAAACTGTGCACGACTCAGAGACTATCGCAGCTTTGTCGCGCGTGTTTCCCCGAGTAGAGCGGGCGACCATCGAGGAACTGGCCGGGCAAGTCGTGCCACTACAGCTCCGGCGGGGCGATGTCCTGTATCGTCAAGGGGATAGGGCAGACACCATGCATCTCGTTTTGCGTGGCCGGCTAGCCGTGTACGCTCAGGCGTATCCGGAGCATAAACGCCTCGTGGCCTATGTCGCAGAAAACGAGAGCGTAGGGGAAATCGCTCTGCTCACGGGTGGTACGCGCACGGCAACAGTCATGGCCGCCCGCGACTCCATATTGGGCGCGTTGCATGCCGATGCTTTTGAGCGTGCGGCCACGAAATGTCCCGAGTTGGCAACCGACCTGGCGAAGAAAGTCATTGGCCGCTTGATTGCTACTCAGAGTGGGGTCGCGCTGGACAATCGGGTGCGGCACGTCGGCATCCTGCCGCTCTTCGAAGCCGAGTGGACCGAGGAATTTGCCCGGCGACTGCAAGTGGCACTTCTTGGTTTTGGAAGCGCGGCACTGCTCGCAAACCCTTTGCGGTCGCGCAAGGAAATGGCATCGTGCGGGCGAGGCGAGCTGGAGGCGTATTTTACGCGCATGATCGAAGAGAAAGAACAGGAATACGACTTCGTCGTGAGCCTCGCAGATAGCTCCCCTACAGTATGGACGCGGCACATCGCTGGGCAAGCCGACAAAGTGCTCCTTCTTACGTCAGCAACTGCCGATTCGGTCCCCACCGCCATGGAGCAGGAGCTCGAGCTCCATTCCCGAAAGCGCGACTTCCTCAGTGTGGAACTCGTTCTCGTCCATTTTCACGACCAACCTCGAGGCACGCGCGATTGGCTGCGCACCCGCGTGCTTGACCGTTATCACCATGTACCTTGGGAAGGGAACTCAGGCTTTCGGCGACTCGCCCGGGCTCTTTCAGGACAGGCAATCGCGCTGGTGCTGAGCGGCGGTGGGGCGCGTGGGTTCGCGCACATTGGGGTTGTACGGGCTTTGCGGGAGGCGGGGGTGCCGATTGACGCTGTCGGGGGAACGAGCTTCGGAGCGCTGGTGGCTGCGGCCGTGGCGCTTGGCCGCTCGGACGAGGAGATCATCGAGAATGCTCGGAAAGTGTTCATCGAGGGAGGGGTGCTCGATGACTACACGCTCCCCCTGGTGTCGCTGGTGAGAGGGCGGCGCATGGAAGACTTGTTACGGCTTACTTATGGCGACACGGAAATCGAAGACTCTTGGATCCCATTTTTTGCGGTGTCCGCAAACCTTTCTCGCAATACTCTTGTCGTTCACCGCACCGGCTCGTTTTGCCACGCCTTACGAGCGACTGTATCGTTGCCGGGAATCTTTCCGCCCGCGATCGACCAGGGCGAACTTTTGGTGGACGGCGGGCTCATCAACAACTTCCCCGTGGACGTGATGAGGAACATGTTTCCCAGCAAAGTGGTGGCTGTGGATCTCTCACTCGATGATGGGGCCCGCATTGCTGGGAACGAAATCCCTTCCCCCTTGGAACTCATCGTACGAAGGTTACGCGGTCAGAAAGATTGGGCACCGACGCTCACGTACGTGCTGATGAAATCCACTACCCTGAGCAGTGCTGGACAAGCGCAAGTCGCTCGCAGCCTCGCCGATCTTTGTATCGTGCCTCCGGTTGCAGAGTACGATATGCTGGCTTGGAACGATCTTTATGAGATCGCAGACGCAGGCTATCGCCACGCCGTGGAGGAACTTGGGAAGTGGCTCCCGGCACAGTCGAACTGGCAAGAAGTGGGCGAGGTCTTTGACTCGCGCGCACTCTCGCGCTGGGGCCCAGCCCGAAGGTAAAACCCGGCAACGCCGGGGCTGTGTTGCCGGCTGTTCGTGGGCCATGATGCGCCGCGCAGGGTAACCAGACCTTTCCGCGACAAAATTTGACAGGGCCGGAGCGCCACAAATGAGGGCACAGGCGGGTGCTATGCGTTCTGCGCAGCGCCTTTTTAGGCGCGCTGCGTGACAAAAATGCCGCCCGGCTCCACAGCAGCGCCGTTTGAATGGGGCATAGCACTTGGAATCCTTTTCGCTTGTAGCCCACGGAAAGCGATGACCTCGATGCGCGCGATGGAGAATCCGATGCGTAAGACGAAGGTGGAGGCGGAGGCAGGTTCGGGTGCAGAACGGTTTCAGCCGTCTGTGGAGCAACTGGCGTATCTCTTGAGCCGGATCGATCTGTTCGAGAGCTTCACGCCATTTACTCTCCGCCTCGTTGCCCAAGGGTGCAACCTCGTTGAGCTCTCGCCGGGCGAGGTTTTGTTCCACTACGGCGATCGCGGGGAGTCGCTGTTTGTCGTGCTGGAAGGACAACTCGAGATTGCTCGCGGCGACCGAGCAATTGCTGTGGTCGGGCGCAATGAATACGTAGGCGAGCTCGCGTTGCTGGACCCGGGAGTGCGTAGTGCTTCGGTCCGAGCCATCCATGCCACCCGTCTCCTCGAGGTACCCCAGCACGTTTTCGACCAATACTTGCGGCGCGAGCCAGCATCTTTAGCGGCGATGATGCGGACCTTGGCGCGTCGCCTCCGCGGGATGCTCGATGACGCGCAAAAGGCTTACGAGCAGTTGCACATGCAAGTCCATGACATGTTGAATTTACTGAACGTCCTCAATGGCGCGGGTCTCGTAGCCGACAGTCTGGCCCCGGAGGATCCCAATCAACGATATCTGGGGATGATCGCGCAGACTCGCGACCGTCTCGAACGCATGATGCGAGTGGCTTTGCAGAGCGTGCGCGGACAACCGAAAGGCTATCCGCGCGAGCCGCTCGATCTAGTCGAGCTGGTGCGGGACACGCTGCGTAGCGATCTCGCGCTTCATCCAGATGTCCGCCGCGTTCAGGTAGTGGTGGAACGCCGCGGAGAGCTCGCGCCTTGCCCTTGCAATGGCGCTGACCTGCGCCGCGTGATTGCCAATTTGGTGATCAACGCTGCACAAGCCACTGGGGAGGATGGCTTGGTGTCCATCCACGTTTGGCAAGGGGAGCGACAAGCTTATCTGGAAGTACGCGACAACGGGCCCGGTGTGCCCTCGGCCCTACTCCCGTACATCTTCGAGCCTCGGTTCACCACGAAGCCGCGCGGCACGGGCCTTGGCTTGAGTTCAGCGCGCTTGATCGTCGAGGAGCTGCACGGCGGTAAGATCAGTTACCGCCCGGGCCGGCCGCGAGGCGCGCATTTCATCGTGGAGCTGCCGCTGGGCTGAGCCGGGATCGCATGGACGCTGCGGCGCAAGGCTTCTCGGGGGGACAAGCAAGCATGCCACCCGAGGGCCCCGGAGGCTACGCGTTACGGCCGTTCCACTGGATTGTGGTTCCGCAGAACGCGAGCGAATCCGCTGCCGGCCCGTTGCGCTGAATCCGAAACGGCGATAAGCGCTCCCGTGCGGGAGGTTTTATGCCAATCACGGTCGTGGCCGAGGTGCACGTCCAAAAAGGGAGCGAGGCGGCATTTCAGAAAGCCGCCGAAGAATTGGTCCGTTACGTGACGGACCACGAGCCGGACACCCTCATGTACGTGCTCCATCAGTCTACGACGGTGCCGACGAAGTTCCTCTTCTATGAGGTGTATGCCGACGAGGCCGCGCTGGCCCGGCACGGCGCAAGCGAAGGAATGCAAAAATTCTTCTCCAAAGTTCGCGGGCTTTTGGATGGCGCTCCGGAAATCGAAACATTCCAGGAAGTGGCGGGGAAGCGCTAAGGGGGGACGAGCGGGCAGCACCCATCATAAGTGAACGGAGGACAGGAGCGGAGATGTCGGCAAACACTCGCGATCTGGGGTTTCCCGCATTTCCCCTTGCAGGAACTTCTTGGAGCCTGCCTCCCATGGGCCTCGGCACCTGGGCCTGGGGCGACACTTCCACCTGGGGAATGGGCAGTTACGATCGCTCGTACAACTTCGACACCATCCGAGAAGCCTACTTAAAATCTGTGTCCGCCGGCATCACGCTACTCGATACGGCGGAAATGTACGGCAATGGGGAGAGCGAGCGCATTATTGGTCGCCTGCTCGAAGAGGACAAGGAGCATCGGGAAAAAGTCCTGGTGGCGACCAAATTCATTCCCTTTCCCTGGCGGTTGCCTCTCCGCCGCAAGCTCATGGACGCCCTGCGCGCCTCGCTGGATCGCTTGCGGTTACCTTTCGTGCACCTCTACCAAATTCACGGACCGATCAGCCTGTGTTCTCATGAGAAGATGGCCGACGCACTTGCCGAAGCCGTGGAAGCGGGACTCTGCAAAGCAGTCGGGGTATCGAACTATTCGGTCAAAGAGACTCGGGCGATTCACGCGGCGCTAGCACGGCGCGGCATCCCACTTGCGAGCAATCAAATCGAATTTTCCTTACTGCGGACCGACCCGGAGCGGAATGGATTGCTCCGCGCCTGTGCAGAGTTGGGCGTCGTGGTGCTGGCGTACTCGCCTCTGGGACAAGGGCGTCTCACCGGAAAATATTCGGCGCAGAATCCTCCACCGGGCAAACGCAATTTTTCGGCGTACCCGATGGAGGAAATCGAGCCCTTGATTGCCGAGCTTCGCCGGATCGGAGAGCGACACAACGGCAAGACGCCGGCGCAGGTGGCTCTGAACTGGCTCATGTGTAAACGGACGATTCCCATACCTGGAGCCAAAAACGGTTCTCAGGCCGAGCAAAATGCAGGAGCCCTTGGCTGGAAGCTCACGCCGGAAGAGATTGCTGTTCTGGACCGCCTCTCGAAGCCCGGTCGGTACACGTTGTTCTTGCGTTTTTGGCAGCACGGTTGAGGCCGGTTTCAAGGCCGAAGCTCATAATAGGCGTTGACCGGGTTTTGAAAATCGTGCCTCCGCACTTCTCGAAACCCAGCTTCCGCCGCCATTTCTCGCACTACGGGTTCGGTTAGGCCAAGAGTTCCGAGACCTTCTCCGCCTGGCTCCGATAAACTCGACGAAAGGCATGCCAGTACGGAAATCCCATACATCATCGCTGCGAGTGGGTTGTGCTGCAGGTTTTCTTCGAAACTGGGACGGGCGTTGATATCCGCGATGAAGAAAACGCCGTCTGGCTTGAGACACTCTCTAACCGCCCGCAAGACAGCGCGAGGACGAGGCATGTCGTGAATGCAATCAAAAGCGGTGACGAGGTCAAAACTGTGATCCGGGGGCAAGGCTTCTGCACTCTCGCAATGGAGCACAACGTTGCTCAACCCAGCCGCCTCGATGTTTTTCGCTGCACGTTCCAACGCGTGGCGAGAAATGTCGTAACCGTGAAATTCCGAATTCGGAAACGCCGTGGCCATTTGTACCAGCGCAACGCCGGCACCGCACCCAATATCCGCGACTTTTGCTCCCGCTTCGAGTCTGGGTACCACGCCTTCGAGTGAAGGAAGAACCAACGGCACGAGGAAGTTCCGGAACCACGGGCCGAGAAAGCGCTCGATGCCGGCCGCACCTTCGGGACCGAAGGCGTCGTAAGGAAGCCCTAAGCCGGTGCGAAAACACTCGGGCAGTCGGCGCAGGATCCCAAGCTGCTCGGGCAGAGAGTGAAATGCTCCGGCAGCAAACACGGGAGAGGTTTCATCGGCGAGTACCCAAGCAGCCTCGGGAGAAAGCTCGAAACGATCTTCTCCGGCATAGTTCACAGTGCCGGCAGCCGCCTGAGCGCGCAGCCATTCACGAAGCCAACGTTCGTGTAAGCCACTTCGCTGCGCCAATTCAGCGGCAGAAAGCGGTGCCCCAGCATCGCGCATCGCCCTGTACAGCCCCAGTCGGTCGCCCAAGTGAATCATCGCGCTGGTTACCGCACCTGTCAGATGACCGAACACGAGAAACAAAAAGTGACGCAAGCGATCTGACTCCATGAACTTTCCTCCTATGCACCCACACAACCGTTTCGCAGCTCATCGCGCAAGGCGCTGGCCAGTTTCGCGGTGAACGGCGGTCGCTGGCCGAAAGTTTTGTGGGGCGTCTTCTCGGATCGGCAGCCTCCCGCGCGCGCAAGCGCAAACCACGCGGGCAGCGTGGAAATCGAATAGTACGCCCGCACAGCGCCTGACTCACCCGCCCAAGTTTGGATTACGGACAGTTTTTAGCGGTCACAAGACGCCGAAGGCGTATCGCTTTGGATCACCTGACCACGCGAAGTCACGAAGATTACCGGGTCGCCCTGATACCATCCGACTTGTCCGCGAACCTCCAGCTTACTGCCCAATGGAAACAGAAAGTCTGGGTTGCTTGCAAACGATGGCCAAACAAAAGTCGGGAAGATTACCTGGAGCCCCCCGCGTCGCGGCGTGGAGAACGACAAATAAATAGCCTTACCGTTGTTCACTCTCTCTCGCACACAGCCACTCACAATTACCTCGCATCCCGCAAAACGCTTCGCATCTGCTGGGCCAACGACACGGGGGGGATCGTCACAAGGTTGGTCTGGGTGCCGCCATGATTCGAGACCGAGCTCCGAGGGCCTGACACTGACCGGCAGAGCCGATGCTGCGTACATGCTGGGAGAGCCACCGTCGGCCTCGAGCGCAACCAAGGCTCCATCCGTACTCAAAAAGTAAACATACGGCTCACTGATTATCCAAGTTGCCCACTCCGACCAATACCGGTCGTAAACTGGGAGGTCGGTATGGTAAATAAAAAAACCTGGTGGGAACACACGTCCGCAGCCTTCGGCACAAGTATAATCCTCGTACTGGTGACTCGGGCTAAACGGTCCATGACGGTCTGCAACTGCGATGTGAGGTAGATTTTCTGTCTCGATAGGCGCGAGACCGGACCCTCGCGCCGGGGATCGGTCTACGATGCGATGCGCAATCCCGACTGCCCAGTGAGCACCAAAGATCGCGTCACCGGCGCCCGATAAGTAAGGTTGTTCGTCGGTAGGCAAAAAAGTCCCGCGAATGAATCTGACGTCCCCTGGACCGTAACCAGGCACCGTCGTGGCATCGAGAATTAGCTCGCCAAGGTGTGAGTCGGCCCGGCCGTCACAAAAAGCCCCCGCGCCGCAAGGAGAACCTCGCATAACGACGTAGGCAACCTCTCCGCCACCGGGAAGAGAGCGGATGACCGGCTGCGGGCCCATGGGCATATAATCTCCGTCACCGAATCCCCCATGGCCGACGTTGGCAATAAAGGGCACTGTGCCATCATCAAGGTCTACAACAAACAAAGCTTGATACTCCGGCCTGGCAGACAAGTTGGCCCGCATGGATGCGTTATCGCCTGGCCACGGGCTCCACACCCACATTGCCTGCCAGTCCAAGCGATACTTGACCAGCACGTAGCCGTGCTCTTCCGCAATGACCGGCCATCCATAGCGGGCTTCGGCAAGCCCATCGTGGCTGCCGGCCGGATCGCCGCCGTTACGCGGAGTAGGTTTTACCCGCCAACGGGAGGCACCGGTCGAATTCTCGATCGCATGCACATATAGGTCACTGGTCACCACCACGACCGTGTCCCGACTCGGGGAGTAGGACGGTGGCGTTTCGACAGAAGAACCCGCCTCGTAGATCCACAGAACATCTAAACTTTGTTTGGTCAGGCTGATTACGCGGCTCTCCCAGGCAGCAATGATACGGTCGTCGAGTAGTGCGACTGGCAAAGGCAGCGTACTGCGTACCGTGCCCAAGGTAACCCGCCCCAATACTCGCCCGGTGGCTCCGTCCAATCGGTACAGGCGTCCAATGCCTGCCAACACGTAGATCGAACCGGTCGAATGGTCGAATGCCGGAGTGGAGTATACGCCTCCAGGCAAGCGGCGTCGCCATACTCGACGTCCGGTCTCTTGGTCCACGGCCCACACGCCTCGCCGACCCAGCGCCAGGAATACTCGGCCCCCACCCGTGACCGGCTGAGTGTTCCGCGGAATCACACGCTTACCGCGCGACACAGCTCCGCTACTCGTAGGTCCGTGGAACGACCACTTCCAACGCCAAGGTGGCGCTGGGTAGGTAGGAGCGTAGCCAGTTCTCTGGGCATCGCGCGCATGTTGGTGCCAGCCAGTTGCAGCGCTTGGCCGCGCAACACCGAAGCTGATGAATATGGTCATGGCGATGAAGGCACCCCTGGCCACTTGCTGGCGTGTTCTCATACAACCCTCACGATACCTGGCAGAATTGCAAACGCACACC
This sequence comes from Candidatus Binatia bacterium, assembly GCA_026004215.1. Classification (GTDB taxonomy): domain Bacteria; phylum Desulfobacterota; class Binatia; order HRBIN30; family HRBIN30; genus HRBIN30. The sequence goes on along the minus strand of BPIR01000001.1, from coordinate 376,427 downwards.
GCGTTGTGGTTAAGTTGTTGTAGCGTTACCTGACGGGTGTCAACAAATTCTTTGCTGTAGCGCTTTACCTGGCCACCCATGGTTTGCCGCGGGACGGATACGGGGAAGGATCGGCTCATGGCAGGATCATCCCGAGTCGTAAAACCCGGCGTTCCAAAACCCCAATTGCAGTTGTCACTCAGTGCCGTCATGGGCCCGTTTTTGGAGGAGTGGCAAGGGACGCACGGGTGCTGGGCTTGACGCCAAGTAATATTGTTTCGCCTCGGGGAGCCATTTACGCATGTTGCGAGCTCGCGTTGCCGGGTCTGGGTGCGTGGAGAGTAGTTCGGGCGGGCGTTGCTTGTCATGTTCCGCAAAACGCTGCCATAAGGCCAACGCGCCCTCGGGGTCGTATCCGGCTTTGGCCATAAGCAGTAAACCGATGTAGTCGGCTTCGGCCTCTTGACTCCGACTAAAGGGCAAAACGTAGCCAATTTGCGCCCCGAGTCCGAGCGCTTGGTAAATTAGCCGGCGCGTTTCCGGAGAACTGCCGCCAAGGGCCGCAGCCCCCAGGCTCAACACGACATCGAGGAGCAAGCCTTGACTCATGCGCTCACCGGCGTGGCGCGCCAGCGCATGGCCGACTTCATGTCCGAGAACCGCCGCCAAGCCGGCCGTATCTTGCGCGAGGGGAAAAATGCCCGTGTACACCGCAACTTTTCCACCGGGCAATGCAAAAGCATTGGCTTCGTCTTTTTTAATGACGGCGAACTCCCAATGGTACGAGGGCTTCTGGGCTGCCCGTGCAATCCGTTCCCCAACCTCCCGCACCGGTTCCACAAGCTCCGGATCGTGCGCGACCGGCTCTCGCGCGAGCACCTGACGGTAGGCATCCGTCCCCAATGCAATTTCCGTAGCCTCCGGAACCAAGATCAGTTGGGATCGCTTCGTGTACGGCACGGTCTTACATGCAACGACCGCCACCATGATAATGATCCAGCCTTGTCGTCTCGTTCTCATCCCGACTTCACCCTCGAAAATTTGAGCAACCGACCCTTGTCCGAGCAAAACTTCGCCGGCCTCGGCTCACACAGTTTAAGCGGCAGCGAGGAACCCTGAAAAGGGGAGAATCCCTCGTGCAGGAGCTGAATGGGCGGTGGACGTTTACTGTTCCCGAGTGCGGCTCCAAACTGCCGCTCCGGCTTTTCCCTCAATTCGCGCCAGTGTCGGAGCATCGGATTCAACGCAACGCGGTAGCTCGGTAGGTGGCGCATTACCGCCTCGCGGTACAGGTGGGTTGCTTTCTCGAAACTCGACGTTGACGGTTGGATCGCCGGTGGTACACACGGGGCACGTTCCACGTGGTGGCCACAGGGGTCACCCGCGATTTTTCCACGAGGAGGAGAGCCATCATGCAACTCAATGGAGCTGTTGCGTTAGTTACCGGCGGCGCGTCGGGTCTGGGCGAAGCCACAGTGCGGGCGTTCGTGGCGAGAGGGGCTCGGGCTGCGATTCTGGATCGCCCCAACTCGAGGGGGGCGGAATTGGCGCATGAGCTGGGAGCCGACAATGCCATTTTCGTCCCCGCCGATGTCACCAGTGAAAAGGAAGTGATGGATGCGGTTCAAAAAACTATCGCTGCATTCGGCGCGATTCACATCAACGTGAACTGTGCCGGCGTGGGCACGGCGATGAAGACAACGGGCAAATCCGGGCCGATGCCGCTCGAGATGTTCGAGCTATGTGTTCGCGTCAACCTCATCGGTACGTTCAATGTGTTGCGCTTGGCCGCCACGGAAATGCTGAAGAACACGCCGAACTCGGAGGGAGAGCGGGGGGTGATTATCAACACGGCTTCCGTGGCCGCGTTTGATGGTCAAATTGGTCAGGCTGCATACTCCGCGTCAAAGGGCGGTGTCGTAGGGATGACTCTTCCCATCGCCCGAGACCTTGCACGTGACGGCATCCGTTGCGTCACGATTGCGCCCGGAACTTTCGACACGCCCATGTTGGCTTTGCTTCCCGAACCGCAACGGCAAGCACTGGCAGCCAATATTCCGTTTCCCTCGCGGTTAGGTAAGCCCGCAGAGTTTGCCGCCCTCGCAACCCATATCGTGGAGAATCCCTACATCAACGGCGAAACCATTCGACTGGACGGAGCATTGAGAATGCCTCCGAGGTGAACGGCGAGAACTCGCCCCATGAGACGGGGCTCGGGTGCACCGAGCCCCGAGTCCACAGAAGGCAACTTTCAGAGAGCGTTGCTCGCCCGCCTCACTGTCCCCCGCAATTAGCGACAGCTCACGGTCGTGCCGGAGCTGTTGACCCGGCATGACGGCGAGGAGCCGATGGGTGCGTCGAAGTCGATCGTACCGCAAAGCCCTTGCGCTGCCTGCGCCCGGCCGCCGAGAACAACCGTAAGGCGTAAGGGCAATTGCGTGGGATCGACGGAGAAGGGCCCGCGAGCACCTGTAACGGATATACGGAAAACCCCCGGCATCGTCTTCGAACGGTCTTCCACCACCACACGACGAATGCCCAGCGAGCGCTGGCCACTCTTGTCGCGGTAGACCCAGCGTGTGCGGCGGGTGTTGGTCACCCAGCCCGGGTAGTCGGATCTCGCAGTCTCTCCGCGGGGAACGACGCGATTGAACAAGGGGTTGCCTAGGCGGTCATCGACGCGGATTTGCACACCGAATGCCTGTGGATCGACCGCCTCACCCTGGCTGCCGACGATGACGTCTGCGCTCAGGCGAAAACCCTCGTCGCCAGTTGGAGGCCCATTCTTTGTGATTCTGAGTTTCGGCGCCGACAGACTGAGCGTGCTGGCACAAACAATGGCGGCATTGGGCAGACTGAGAGCACTGGCGGGATCCGTACCAGCATCCCGCTCGTCGCCGTCAAACACACCGTCTTCGTCGCGATCCACGGCTATCCGCACTCCCTCTCCGGGAGGCACGCACGTGTATGTCACCTCTTGGCCGGGAGTTTGCGCCAAGATTCGCAAAGCCGCCTCGGACCAAGGCGGCTCTCCCGCCCGATCGGACTGAAAGTTGCCGGACGCAGTCCGATACCATCCGCGCATTTCCCCGTTGACTCTTGCCTTCACGACCAAATCGCACTCGCCAACGGCGGAGCGGCTTTCCAAGAGCGTTATTCGAGGCGAAACGACCGCCTCGTTACTCGCCGTCAGTGTAATTTGCTGACCGACGATCGGGGCTAAGTTGGAGTCGAACGCGAGAACAAACTGCTCGACTTGCCTTCGAGTGGCGTCGTCTGGGAACGTGAAGACGGTCGCCGTGAAGAAACGGAACAGAGTGTCCACCGTGCCATCGTGAAGGAATCCGAAGCCTCGGATTTGGTCGCCTTGGTGCAGCGCCGGACCGCCCGGAAGTTGCGGATTTGGCAACGATCCAAACATGCCGATCTTGGTGTAGGCGTTTCGCAAATGCGGAATTTTGAAGTGCTGGGTTTCTCCCTCGAAGCTGGAAAGGCCATCGGTTCCGAAAAAGCCCTGCGAAGGATTCAAGACGTGGCACGTGTTGCACTTGAGGACACCAGCGTCCACATTCGTATTGAAGTAGAAATTGCGGCCGGCCTGCTGGTCGGGAGTCAGTGAATTGTCGAGATTGCGCACCGGATTCGGCGGCGGAATCACCTGGAGAATGAAGTCCGCAAACCGTTGCATGTCGGCATCGGCTAACTGCTGTTTGCGGCCGAGCAGCCCCTGGAATGCCACATTGAAAGCTTTGAAGGCGGCGACTGCATCGAGTGCCGAGCCCCCGGGCAAGTGCCCACCTGTCCGGTCGCCCCGCCAGTGCATCGGGCCGTGGTTTGCCAAGCCCCGCAACGTTTGCGTGGTCATGGGCCCCTTGAGCGGATGGAAGCTCGCATCACCCACTGGTCCGATCCGAAACGGGTTAGGGTTCGGCTGCACCACGTCGTCCGGATTTCCCAGTTCCCACGCCAGGGAGTCCACGTCTGCGAAGACGTGGCAGCTCGCGCACGACGCCTCGCCGTTGCTCGATGTCAGGCGAGCATCGTACAAGAATCGTCGCCCAGCCAACACCGAAAATGGTTCGGGATTGTTCAACCAAATACGTTGGACTTCGCGGCGCTTTGCCAAATCGATTACCGCGACCGCATTGTCGAACCGCGTGAGCACGTACAAGCGATTCGCGGCCTCGTTTAGCAGGATCCCAGCGGGCCCACCCCCACCCACCTCGATGTGAGTATTGGATGAAGGCACAAAAGTGTCTGCCTCTAACTCCTGCGTGGAAAAAATTCCGATTTTGCTCGAACCAAAAGCGGCGACATAGAGGGTGGTGCCGTCGCTGGATACCACCAAATCGAGCGGTGTGGCCAAGCTCGCGCGGTTAACCACAGCAGGGGCAGGGACCACATCGTAATCAATGTGCTTGTTCAAGTGTCGCGGCATGACATTCGGGCCATCCAAAACAGTGATTCGAGCTTGATGGAGGCGGCCACGCACTGTCGAGCCACCGAAGATACCAGGGCCCTCGAAGCGAACCTCGTTGCGGGCTTCGGTGTTCGTGACGTATACGCGCCCGTTGGCCGGGTTCACCGCCATATTGAACAAAACGGTGCCCACACCGGAGTACCGGCCGTTCGTGATTTCCTGTGGAGGGTCGGCGGTCGCGTCAATGGTGAAAACATCGTAATCGGGCAGATTGAAGCGAACGGCTCCTGTCCAGTCGCGCCCAGCGCTGTCGAGCCAGCGACCCGTTGCCCGGTCGTACTTGACGATCAATCCGACCTCGGGCCCGGGCTTGTGCTCAAAATTTTCGTTCGGGGGCGGGAGACCGCCCGGCATCGTTACTCCGGAAACGACGCAGGGCCCGGCGCTTGCGCCTCCATTGCAAACCAGCGGCTCAGCGATCGCCGTCGTTTGGTTGCCCGAGTGAAACACGGCGGCGTATACCCGGCTTCCATCCGGACTTGCGGCAAGGGCACGAGGGGTGTCGCCGAACAACTGCACGATCGTCAAGGGCGTGCCGCCCAACCCGTTCCCCAGATTTTCCGCATCGAATACCCAGACATCGGCCCGACCAACACCCGGTGTCGTGAACTGTGGATCGTACGGCACATTTTGTCCCCGGTGCGCCGTCGTGATGAAGGCGCGCGCTCGACCAGGTCCGGCAAATACGATGTCGCGGGGCTCATCGCCGACCAACAGAGTGCGAACAACTCTGCCCGGGAGCGAATCGAAACGCACCACACTGACACTGTCGGACAAATGGTTCACGACCCAGACTTCGTCTGCAGATCGCGCCGCAACCGCGACCGGTTCGAGCCCGACCGGTACGGAGCCTACGTAAGTTAGGCTGCCATCTTCGTTGATTGCAAACGCCTCCAACTGATTATCGGGAGTGTTGACCGCGAACAGGCGGCTACCGTCTGGAGCCATTGCCAGGGGTCGAACCGGGCCGCTCTCGAATACTGTAAAGGCTCCGACTGTGTCTGGATGCAGCAAGCAGGTGGACAACACGAGACCAACTCCAATCGCGGCCAGTCGTCCACACGAACGAAGCGCAAGTACCATCAAGGACCCTTCCTCGCTTGCGGCATTCTGCTGCCAGCCCCAGCCTCATGCAACCCCGTACCACGATGGCAGCGACCTCGACACTCCCTTTCGTCGTTAACGCCGTTTACCTCCAGGCCGGTGGTGGATCCCCCATGTTCCGCCCTGGAAAGCTGCGTTCGAGCGCCTGCTCGTGCCCGGAAAGGCAGAGCCGCCATTTCGGAGCGGACGATGGCGTTCTTGCTTACCCCGAAAGAGTCTTCCGCAAAAGCCCAGAGGCGAAGTTAGAAACCGAGTCCTTTGGCTTTACGGTCCAAGTGGACGGATAGTGCCAGGTAGTAAATGGGGAAGAACAGCGAAATCCAGCCCAGCGTCTTCGAAGGCCGAGGAAATTGCGCGAGCAACACGAACAGGCAAATGCCCCATAGAACTCCGAGGGCGATCGTGGTTCGGCGAGCAACAGGGTTGCGACTCGGATACAAGTAGCGGATCGGAACAAATACCAGAATGGAAAACGCCAGTAAGCTGAACACATTCCACCAGATCGGTGTTGCCAACACGTACAGGTAAAACACGACGACGTTCCAATATGAGGGAAAACCTTTAAAAAAGTGATCCTCGGTTTTGGCGTCCACTTGGCAAAATCCATAACCGCTGGCCAGCAGCGGCGCGGCGCAGACTGCCCGCCCCCAAAATGTCGCGGGCACGAGTCCGGCGTCGTACGCCAGTACGATGGGCACCACGACATAGTTCAGGTAATCCACGATGTCGTCAAGGCGGGCACCATCGAACGTAGGAAGCACTTGCTTAACGCGGAAGCGGCGCGCCAGGCTGCCGTCGGTACTATCGATCAATGTAGCGATGGCCATCCAAAAAAAAGCGAGGGCGTACTGGTCTCGCGCAATCGCCTCGAGGCTCAAAAAGCCGAGAACGGCCCCGAGCGCCGTGTAAAAGTGGACAGACCACGCTGCTAGCCGGGCTGGACTTAGACCCATGACGTCACCACCGCTTGCGGATGGCCTACCGCCTTTATGATGCGGGGTGGGGGCAGGCAGGCCAAGGTACCCAAAAGAGGCCGGCTCTCGGGCCGGCGACGATGCAGGGCGCTTAAGCGCGAGGCGAACGCCGTGGCCTTAAAGGTCGTATCAGGAAATTTTCGTGACGTTGGCCGCTTGCAGGCCTTTCGGACCTTGGGTGATCTCAAATTCAACCCGCTGGCCCTCTTGCAAGGAGCGAAAACCCTGGCCGTTGATCGCGGTGTAGTGCACGAACACATCCTGGCCATCGTCCTTGGTGATAAAGCCGTACCCTTTCTGACCATTGAACCATTTCACTGTACCTTGGACCATACCCAGTTCCCCTCGTATCTCAACGATGTTTCCGCTGTGCTCGGGGAAAGCCGCCAAACACGGCCGAGCGCCTTTCGCTCACTCGCGGGTGCTCCGACTGCAGGTTGCCTTCACCGCGAACCACTGCGCCGCTGTAGCACGATTTGTTTTCCCAACGCAACAGTTGGCGCCGACTTGCACGTGCAACTGGGACACGATGTCGCCAACCCCGCGGGCAAACTCCCACTGCCCATGCCGGCAGCAATGCGTGCGGGTTGGTCCCCGAGAGAATGGTCCGCTGCTGACATCGCGGAAGGTCGTTCGGGCACGCGCAAACTTTACGGTGGGAAGCGGGGGTGGTAACAACTCTGTCGAGATCGAAAAGAATGCGGTTTCGTGCGTTTCACGTCTTGATACTGTGTACCGTCTTGTTGCTCGCATTCGTGGGCACGCGGTTGTGGCAAACCCTCCGTGCCCCTCGGTCTTGGATTCCCCGTGTCATCGAGCTTGCTCCCGGAGTCACCCAGAGAGCGAAAGATTTCCGGCGGTCGCAAGTCAAAAATGGGCGCACTGTGTGGGAACTTTCCGCTGCCGAGGTGCAATTCAGCCAAGGCATTCACGAAGCCGGTGTGCGGGACGTCACGTTGACGTGGTACCTGGAGGACGGACGCGCATTGGTGCTGCACAGCGACTTCGGGCGGGTGCGCCTCGACGGCGCCGACTTAAAGTCCGTGGACGTCGAGGGTAACGTGCAATTCTCATTTGCAGATTATCGCCTCGCGATACCATCTGCGTTTTACGACCGCGCGGCGGACAAAATTGTGGCTGAGGGCCCGGTCAGTGTCAGTGCCAAAGGGCTGGAGGTCGCCGGTTCGAGCTTGGAGATCGACCTGGGGGCCAAACGGTTGGCTTTGAGCGGAGATGTCCGCGTGGTGCTGAAACCGAGTGCCTTCGGAAAGGAGCTCGACCACGCTCCGTTTTAGGCTTCCCAATGTAGTCGCGTTTTTGCTCTTCTGGTTGCTTGCAACCCTCTCCATGGGAGTGGGGGCCGCAAGTTCCACTTCCTCGGATGCCAGTGGAGCGGGGCAGGCAGACTGGTTGGGTGCGCTGGTATTCTCCGGGTCGGATGAACCTGTGTTGATCAAGGCCGACCGTTTGGAGTTTCAATACGACAATCTCCTCCTAGTGTACAAGGGCAATGTAGAAATCAGCCAGGGGCAAACCATCGTGCGGGCTACCGAAGTGAGGGTGTACCTGTCCCACGGAGATCGAACGGAAATCCAGCAGGTACATGCATCGGGCCATGTCCGAATTTCTCAGGGAGAGCGCTGGGCTACGGCGCGTGAAGCGCTTTTCGATCAGACAAAGCGCACCGCGATTCTCAGAGGCGAAGCCGTGCTCCACGACGGACGCAACGAGGTGAAGGGAGAGACAGTAACTGTTTACCTCGACCAGAAACGCAGCGTTGTCGAGGGAGGCAATGGCCGGGTGCAGGCTGTTTTTTATCCGTCCGCAGGCTCGGTGCCGCCAACCCCATGAAGAGTTCGGTTCCATGAACAAAGGTGGGCGCAGACCATTTTCGTTCGGGCACATCCTTCACGGGATCGAGCTTTCTAAAAGCTACCGGCGCAGATTCGTGGTGCAGGGTGTTTCTTTGGAGGTCCACGGAGGAGAGATCGTGGGCCTTCTCGGGCCAAACGGGGCAGGCAAAACCACTACATTTCACATGCTTGTGGGGCTTGTTCGCCCGGACTCCGGCAAGGTTTTGTTCGACGGTCGAGATATCGGTAACCTCCCGCTCCATCTGCGTGCTCGCTTGGGCATCGGTTACCTACCACAAGAGTCCTCGATCTTTCGCAAGCTCACAGTGGAAGAGAACCTCCTGTCCATTCTCGAAACCTTGCCCCTCACCCGAGCCGAGCGCGAAGCGCGCGCCCAGGAGCTCATGGAGGAACTCGGCGTCCGTCACGTCGCCAAAAATCGCGGGTTCGAACTTTCTGGAGGGGAACGGCGGCGAGTCGAGATTGCCCGGGCGCTGGTGGTCCAACCACATTTCATGTTGCTCGACGAACCTTTTGCAGGCATAGACCCTCTTGCTATCTTGGATGTTCAGCAAATCGTCGGCCAACTGAAGCAGCGAGGGATTGGGGTGTTGATCACGGATCACAACGTGCGGGAGACCTTGGGCATTTGCGATCGTGCTTACATCCTTGCCGACGGCAGGATCATCGAAGAGGGGTCGCCTGCGGAGATTGCGGCGAGCGAGCGGGCTCGTAACGCCTACCTAGGGGAACACTTCAAGCTTTAGTACCGGTTATGGCGCTGGAAACCAAACTGTACCAGAAACTCACCCAGCAGTTGGTCATGACACCCCAACTGCGCCAGGCCATCAAAATTCTGCAGGTGTCTCGCCAAGAACTCGAGGAAATTGTCGCCCAGGAGTTGGAGGAGAATCCTACCTTAGAAGAAGACCTCGAAGAGACCTCTCCCGCCATCGAGCGGCAAAAGCTCACCGATGAGGGTGGCCCTGGGGTTGTTGCCGACGGGCAGTGGACCGAGGCGCTTCCGCCCCGGGAAACGATGGAGGAGCTGGCGCCCTCCGATCGTCTCAGTGACATCGACTGGAAAGAATACCTTCAAAACTACAGTAACGACTGGCAGGCTGCAGCCGCGGAGGAACCAGTCGAAATCGACGAGGAGGAGGAAGAGCGGCGGCCGCTGGAAAACAGGCCGGTCAAGCAAATGTCCCTGACGGAGCACTTGATCTGGCAGCTCCGTATGAATGGAATCCCTCCTGCGGAAGAGCACATCGCGGCGGTTCTCTTGGGTCATCTGAACGAGGACGGCTACCTGACAGTTGCCTTGGAGGACGTAGCCTTCCAACTTCGCGAGGATTTTGACTCGGTCGAGCGCGTGTTGCGGCGCATCCAGGAACTGGATCCGCCGGGGGTAGGGGCAAGAGACTTACGAGAATGCTTGCTGATCCAGCTGCGCGCGAATGGCCAAGAAAACTCCCTAGCGTACCGGATCGTCCGCGAATGCCTGCACTTATTGGAGGGGCGGCGGTACGATCGAATTGCTAAGGAACTCGGCGTCACCGCCGAGGAAGTGAGTGAAGCGGCAAGGCGCATCGCGGCGCTGGACCCGAAGCCCGCACGCGACTTCGATGTGGGGGAAGTCCGGTACGTCACCCCCGATGTGTTCGTCCACAAGATTGGCGACGAGTTTGTCGTTACCCTGAACGATGATGGCCTGCCACGACTCCGGGTGAGCAACTACTACCGCCAGGTGCTCACCGCTTCGGGCAACGGAGACGCAAAAAGGTATGTGCAGGACAAATTACGGTCCGCGGCATGGCTCATCAAAAGTATCCAGCAGCGGCAACGGACCGTGTACTTGGTCACCCAGAGCATCGTGAAGTTTCAGCGCGAGTTTTTCGAGCACGGGATCTCGCACCTGAAACCGCTCGTTTTGAAAGATGTTGCGATGGATGTGGGGATGCATGAGTCTACTGTCAGTCGCGCAACCGCCAACAAGTACGTTCACACTCCCCAGGGTACGTTCGAGCTGAAATTTTTCTTCACGTCGAGTTTGCAAACCGAGGATGGCGAGGAGGTGTCGGCCGAAAGCGTAAAAGAGCGCATTCGCGAAATTATCGCCGGGGAAGACCCGCGCAACCCCCTGAGCGACCAGCAAATTGCCAAGATTCTGGCCGCCGAAAATGTTCATATCGCCCGAAGAACCGTCGCTAAGTATCGCGAGATGATGGGAATTTTTTCTTCGTCCAAGAGGCGGCGCACTGCTTAGTGCGCGGGCCACAACGAGGGAGGTGCCTTGTGAATATCACGGTCACGTTTCGCCACGTCAATACATCGGACGGGCTGCGCAATTACGCGACTCAAAAGGTGGAACGCCTTCGCAAATTTGCTCGTCACCTCGCGGATGCGCACGTCATCTTGGCCGTAGAGAAGCAGCGCCACCGGGCGGAAATCGTGGTCAGCGGCCGAGATTTGCAGCTCACGGCGACGGAAGAGACGAGCGATTTGTACTCCGCCCTGGATCTGGCCCTCGACAAAATCGAGCGCCAGCTCAAGAAATGGGATGAAAAGCGCAAGGACCATAAGAATATGCGTGCCGGTAGTCCGGGCGTGGGCGACATCGGTGAATCAGACAGCGCGCCCGCCGTTCGTATTACAACGCGCCGGATTGCGGTGAAGCCGATGTCGTTAGAGGAAGCCCTACTGCAACTGGAGCGCGCGAAAGAAGATTTCTTCCTTTTCCATGACGAGGCCACCAACTCCGTTGCTGTGCTGTACCGGCGTAAAGATGGTGACGTGGCCTTGATCCAACCGGAGCCGGCTTAGCCACGAGGACCAGCCCACGAATGCGGCTCACAGATATTTTGGATCCGGCATTGGTGCTGCCGGATCTACAGGGCAAATCCAAGGATGAGGTCCTTCGAGAGTTCGCTGAAAAGATTCATTCCGTCCATCCGGAAATACCTCCGGACGAGCTCGTAGCTGTGCTGTGGGAGCGCGAGCAGGGGGGCACGACCGCGATCGGTGACGGCATCGCGATTCCCCACGGAAGGCTCCGTGGCGTCCAGCAAATTGTCGCAGCCTTCGGGCGCCATCGAAAAGGCGTCGACTTTCAGTCCATCGACGGGAAGCCCACACATTTGATCTTTTTGCTCGTACTTCCTGAGGAGTCCGTGGGTCTACACTTAAAGGCACTCGCGCGCGTATCGCGGCTTCTCAAAGATCCCGCGGTGCGCCAGAATCTTCTTTCAGCCTCAGATGGCGCGGAGCTCTACGAGATCATCCGGCAGGAAGATGAAAAACTCTGACGTCGAAGGTACCGGAGAGAAGTGCTGCAGTAGGGAGCCCGTGCCGTTTTGGACGACCCATGGCGGAAGAAACTTTGACCAAGGTTCTGGCGATCAAAAATCGGCTCGGGCTTCATGCTCGCGCTGCGGCGTTGCTCGTCCAAACGGTTGCCGATTTTCAGGCCGACATCAAGGTTTCCAAGGACGGGCAAGTTGTGGACGGGCGCAGCATCCTCGGCCTCCTCATGCTCGCTGCAGCTCAGGGGAGTACCATCGAAATTACGGTACAAGGGCCGGATGCTGCAAAGGCACTGGAAGCAATCGAGGACTTGGTGACCCGGGGTTTTGACGAGTCAGAGTAAAATGGCATGTCGGTCAAGAGCATTCTCCTGCGAAGTTTCGCCTCGCCACTCTCATGCATTTCTGGCGATCGCGGTCGTTCCCTCGAAGGCTAGTACGCTTGACCTAGAGGGACCGTCTGTATTAAGGCCCTACAACGCTGCGTGAATCCGAAGGATCGAAACACCCACCGACGATGAGAGGGTTAGAGTTATGGCATTGAAGAACTTTCTTTTCACTTCCGAATCGGTGTCCGAAGGGCACCCGGACAAGATGTGTGACCAGATCTCGGACGCCATTCTGGACGCGCTGTTGGAACGGGATCCATACAGCCGCGTGGCATGTGAAAGCCTGGCAAAAACGGGAATGGTCGTCGTCGCTGGTGAAATTACCACCAACGCCCAGATCCCATATGCTGAAATCGTTCGGGAGACGATTCGGGAAATTGGTTACACCTCCTCCGAGATGGGCTTCGATGCCAATACCTGTGCGATTCTCACGGCTATCGACCGGCAATCACCCGACATCGACCTGGGGGTCAGCGAACGGGAAGGCAAGGAGCAGGGTGCAGGCGATCAAGGGTTGATGTTCGGCTTTGCGTGCGACGAAACCCCCGAACTCATGCCCCGGCCCATTATGCTGGCGCACCAACTCGTCCAACATTTGGCCGCCTTACGTAAAACGGGGCGCTATCCTTTTATCTATCCCGACGCCAAATCCCAGGTCACCGTCGAGTACCGCGATGGCCGGCCCGTCCGCGTCGATGCCGTGGTGGTCTCCACGCAGCACAGCGAACAAGTAAGCCACTCGACGCTGCGAGAATTCGTGACCGAAGAGGTAATCAAAAAGGTGCTTCCTCCAGAACTTGTCGACTCGAAGACCAAATTCCACGTGAACCCGACAGGGCGCTTCGTCATTGGTGGGCCGATGGGCGACTGTGGCCTTACCGGTCGGAAAATTATCGTGGACACTTACGGGGGCTACGGGCGTCACGGGGGAGGCGCCTTCTCCGGTAAGGATCCAACAAAGGTGGACCGTAGTGCAGCATACATGGCACGGTACATTGCGAAGAACATCGTGGCTGCAGGGCTGGCGCGCAAATGCGAAGTCCAGCTCGCCTACGCAATTGGCATTGCAGAACCCATTTCCGTTCTGGTGGATACCTACGGTACGGGCGAAGTCGGAGACGACAAACTCGCTAAACTCGTCCGCGAACATTTCGAGTTGAAACCTCGTGAAATCATCGAAGCGCTGGATTTGCGGCGACCGATTTACAAGCGAACCGCTGCCTATGGACATTTTGGGCGGCATCCGGAAGATGGCTTTTTCACCTGGGAACGGGCGGACCGCGCGGAGGCTTTGCGGCGGGCGGTCGGTGCCCCGACGCGTCCCACAGTCGAATCGGTAGCTGCGCAGCCGCTTGCGTAACCAGGCTGGCGCAAGCCCTTTGTCGCTTCGTTTTGGGTTTTGCGTCTTTTGTTAGCCCTTCTGGTTTCCAGGGCTTGGGTGGGCTGTTGCCGGCTTACCCGGGACACAATGCATGGGAGAGGAGTGTGTATGCCCAATAAGCAGTATGATGTGAAGGACCTAAAACTCGCGCCGCTCGGCAGACGGCGCATCGAATGGGCGGATCAGCAAATGCCCGTGTTACGCCGTATCCGTGACCGCTTTATGCGAGAGAAGCCGCTGCGGGGGGTAACCCTGTCCGCCTGCCTCCACGTAACAACCGAAACAGCAAACCTCATGCGTACGCTCAAAGCAGGCGGTGCATCCGTCGCCCTGTGTGCATCGAACCCACTCTCGACTCAAGACGACGTTGCCGCAGCCTTGGTCAAGTTCGACGAAATCCCTGTATACGCCATCAGAGGCGAGGACAACAAAACGTACTACAACCACCTCCGTGCTGTCTTGGAACGCAAGCCCGACATCACCATGGACGACGGTGCCGATCTCGTCACCCTTCTCCACACGGAATTTTCGGCCCAAGCCGCTCAAGTGCGGGCGAGTATGGAAGAAACCACAACCGGGGTGATTCGGCTTCGGGCCATGGAGCGAGACGGGGCCCTCAAGATTCCGGTTATCGCTGTGAATGACGCAGATACGAAACACCTCTTCGACAATCGCTATGGCACCGGGCAGTCCACAATCGATGGGATTCTGCGGGCCACCAATATTTTGCTTGCTGGCCGCACGGTTGTCATTGCCGGATATGGCTGGTGCGGAAAGGGTGTCGCAGCACGCGCGCGCGGAATGGGGGCTCAGGTCGTTGTGACTGAAGTAGACCCGATCCGCGCCCTGGAAGCGGCAATGGACGGATTTCGGGTCATGCCGATGAAGGACGCCACGAAGATCGGCGATCTCTTCGTGACGTTGACGGGGGATAAACACGTTCTTCGCGAGGAGCACTTTCTTTCGCTGAAGGACGGGGCGATTTTGGCGAACTCGGGTCATTTCGATATCGAAATTGACCTCAAGGCATTGCGGAAACTCTCCCAGCGGGTCCAAAAAGATGTTCGGCCGAATGTGGATGGTTATCTGCTGCGAAACGGTCGCTGGGTATACGTGATCGGGGAAGGACGGTTAGTGAACCTGGCGGCTGCGGAAGGTCATCCGGCTGCAGTGATGGATATGAGTTTTGCCACTCAGGCACTGTGCGCGGAATGGGTTTCCCGCGTCAGCCGCAACGGTGGCCTGGAAGTGCGGGTTCATTCGGTCCCGAAGCATGTCGAAGAAGTCGTCGCGTCACTCAAGCTCGAGAGCATGGGGATTAAAATTGATCGCCTGACCGCCGAGCAACGTGCCTACCTTTCTTCATGGGCCGAAGGCACGTAACCCTATACGGGGCACTCGATGCTTGTGGCCTTCGTTCGGGTTCAAGGCCGGGGCGGACTATGTACCCGGATGGTTTCCCGATACCCCTAGGCCTCTGCCGAGTGTTTCTCCAGAATTCTGCTTGCTTGTCATCCGAAAGACGACCATAGTCTCTTCGTGAAGGTGAGGACGCCGCTTTGGTCCCTACGTGTCACGAGTGGGGTTCCAGCCAGGGGCGGCGCTCTTCAGGCGAGTGATGGGCGCGGCATTTTCCAAGCTTTCTGGACTGGATCGGGCACAATCTCTTTGTGATCCTGGTACCGTTGACGTGGTTTGGCACCTGGCCAACAGTCCCTTGCTGTTGGTTCGGGGGCAAATTTCTACGCGGCCCGTCGCGCTTGCGTTGCTCGACGGGCACGTGCGTGGCGGGACGGTGGGGCTAGAAGAAGCCGCAGCATTGTCGGACTTCCTGCGGGCCTTCTTGCGTCAGTCATCGGTTTCGGGCGAGGCCTCTTCTTTGATCCTCGTGCTCGATACTGGCGGAGTTCGGGTGGAAGAAGGACCCAGGGCGCTTGCCGCCGCTTCGGCAGCCGGAGTTTTGCTTGCGGAGTGTACATTGAAGGGCGTGCCAACGGTGTCGGTGATCACCGGACCGAGAGGCTGTTTCGGGGCACTATCGGTGATGGCGGCTCTGCCAGACACAATTCTGATGGTAGAAAACAGCCACTGGGGACTGACGGGTCCCAAGCTCTTTTCCGCAGTGCAGGCGGGAGTGACGGAACACCAGGGCCGGGCCGCAACCTCCGCTTCCGAGCGGCTTCGTAGCGGATTGGTGGACCGCCTTGTACCGGACGACGTGGAGGCTGTTCGCTCCGGTCTACGCCACAGCCTAGCTGCACTCGATCGTGTCGCACGCCCTTCCCCGATAGAACACGTGCGACGGGCAGCAGGGTGGCTCGAAGAACGCCGGCAGCTTTGGCTGTCGAGCAGCGGTTCGGTTGCGCGCCACGCTCGGCGCCGGCGCAAGTTGTTGGAGTACTCCTTTCGGCGGCAATGGCGACCCACCGAGCCAATTGTGGATGCCGGCCTTTTACAAAGCGCGTGGGGAGAGCTGTCGGGCGAACCAGCCTGCGGCATCATCCTTGGGCCCGCAGAAGACAGCTACGATGGCATTGGGATTATTGAGATCGCCGCAATCGTCCATCAACTCCAGCGCACATTTTTCTTGCCCGAAGGAAGTAAAGCCACGATTGTCAACTTTGTGTTCTGTCAGGGGCATGTGGTGGATTTGGAACAGGAGCGGCTGGGGCTGCCACGCGTGTTGGCAGAATGCCTGCGCACGTATGTCGCTGTGCGATGTAGTGGGCATAGAGTGTTGTCGGTGCTGGGTGGAGGTACGTACGGTGCTGCCTACCTAGCGCTTGCCGCACCGAGCCACCGGATTTTTGCGATTCGCGGCACGAAAGTCGCGCCCATGGCACCCGCGGTTTTGCGGGCATTCCACGCCTCCAAGGGGAAAGTCTCTGCAGACAAACTAGAGCAAGAACCTGCGGAGTGGATTCCAGAGGTCGTTCCCGTGGAGAGCGTGGTTCGGCTGCCGAGAGTGTTGCGCGCCGCAATCCACGCCACACCGGAACCCGGACAAAGGGGCACGGTGACTCACGCCGCCTGAGGTAAGGAAGAGAGACACGTTCCCAAAGTGAGCGAGAAAAGGCGCTGCAATGGAAAGAGCAAAGCACGGGAAAACGCATGCAGTGGCAGCGAAAGGCTGGCAACTTTGGCTCGTTCTCGTCACCCTTGCGCATGCAACGGCATCGTTCGGGACGATCATCTTGACCGACACGGAAAGCCCCATCGTGAATGGCTTGGCCACAGGCGAGTACCCAGCGGTGGGCGCGTTACTCTACAGTCAAACAGGTAGCCCTTCCACCGCGCAAGGTATTTGCAGTGGGACTCTGATTGGTTGCCGCACATTTATCACGGCGGCCCACTGCGTGTGTGACGGTCTAGGGGTCGATTGCCAACCCGGGCAGCCCGGGGCCCCGAATCCCAACCAGTATTTCGTCTTCTTGCCGCACGTCGGTTTGCTCGCCGTGCAGAGCGTGGCCGTTCGAACCGATTTTGAACTCCCATCCGGTGACGTGGCAGTTCTGAAGCTGAGTACGGAAGCGGAAAATATTCGACCCGCCCGCATCAACACCGCAACCAGCCCAGCCCGCGGGACCCCGGGAACCATTGTCGGGTACGGGCTTACCGGGGGTGCAAGGCGTGACTACGGCGTGAAGCGCTACGGCAGTGTAACGATCGCAGACTGCGGCTTGGGCGTTTCACCGCAGACATCGGTTTGCTGGCAGTTCCGGTTACCGTTGGGTCCTCCCGCGACAAACTCCAATACTTGCTATGGAGACTCAGGTGGTCCGCTGTTTATCGACTTTGGGTCGGGCCCGCTGTTGGCTGGGCTGACTTCTGGTGGCACGAGCGATACGTGTGCGCCTCCGGACGATAGCTACGACGCCAATGTCTACTGGTATCGCAACTGGATTGCCGCAGCTTCTGGTGCTGATCTCGATGCCACGGCCTGTGGCCGTGGCCCGCAGATCGGCGACCCTGAAGTCACTGTACTCCACTACGAGGGAGTATTGGCTTCACAGGACTCGGTGTCTTACGAATTCGAGGTACCACCACAAACCAGCGACTTGCGGGTCACCTCCAACGCGACTGCGGACTTCGACCTTTACGTTCGCACCGGAACGGGCGTCACTCTGACTTCGTACGACTGCAAGGATGACGGTGTCAGTGCCTTCGCAACCTGCCGCTTCGCCGCGCCGGCGAGTGGAACTTGGTCCGCGCTTGTTTATGCCTACGGCGGTGCGGGGGCCCACCAAATTACAGTCACGATGGTCGGCGTCACATGTCAGGGGGCCCCAGACGGGAGCCCCTGCGACGACAGAAACGAGTGTACCGAGAACGATCAGTGTGTAGCCGGATCGTGTGTGGGAACGCCGGTTGCCAACGGGACTTCGTGCTCGGACGGTAACCGCTGCACAAATCCGGACATCTGTATCAACGGTTCGTGCATCGGCGGCAGTGAACCTCGGATGACTTGCAAGCAGGTTCTGGCCGCGGGTGCCAGCGTTTTACGTTGGGCAAAGCCGGCTACTCGGCCAGCCTCCTTGGTCTGGCGCTGGTCACGAGGGCAAGCAACTTACGCGAGCGAGTTTGGGGAGCCACGAGGCTCGACAGACTACGATGTGTGTTTTTATCAACAACAAGGCGGCCAACTCGCTCTTTCCTGGCAGAGCAACATTCCTGCTGGCGGTGTGTGCGCTAGTGGGCGTGCGTGCTGGACGAAAACGCGTAAAGGCTTCCGGTACCTCGACCAAGGGGGCTCCGCTCAAGGTATCACTCGACTGCAACTTTCCAGCGGTGACGATGGCAAGGCAACCATTGTCCTCAAAGGCGGCACTGCAAGCCTCAGTCCGCCGGCGCTTCCGTTACAACTGCCAGCCAAGGTGCAAGTGGTCAACGACCAAAATTGCTGGGAGGCCGACTTTTCCGCTCCAAGGAGGAACACCGCAACGGAATTCCGGGCTCACTCCGGGCCCTGAACTTCTGTCGAGCGCGGTCGGCCCATAGCCTCTGGTGGCCAGCTCTTGATGTCACCGGCCATACTGACATCGTAACCCGGGAGCTCTCCCGCTCGCGC
The DNA here is from genome assembly GCA_026004215.1 of Candidatus Binatia bacterium. Classification (GTDB taxonomy): domain Bacteria; phylum Desulfobacterota; class Binatia; order HRBIN30; family HRBIN30; genus HRBIN30. The sequence continues at coordinate 357,897 of BPIR01000001.1, read as the reverse complement.
CCGGAAGTCCGGTGAACGCAATACGTCCAGGAGCCATTGCCCCCGGGCGCTCCGATAGAAATCACGCCGGAGAACAAGATCGTACTCCTCGCGCTCCACCGGGATGAAATCCAATCCGAGTGCAGCCGCAGCAGAACGCAAGCCGAGTCCACAATCCGCCAAGCCGCTGGCAACACGCACGGCCACGGCCATGTGCGAAAACTCCTCACGCTCGTAACCTTGAATGTCCTGAGGGGATAGTTTCTCCCTGGCTAGGAACAAATCGAGGAGAAGTCGCGTCCCCGCTCCGGCCTGGCGATTGACAAAACGCACATCCGGCCGAACCAAGTCGCGAATTCCCTGGATATTTTTCGGGTTCCCCTGAGCCACGATGAGCCCTTGCTCCCGCACCGCCAAGCGCACCACCACCACGTGCTTGCGCCCCACGATCCGGTCGACCTCGTGGAGGTTATATGTGCCGCTTGCAGGGTCCAGCAGGTGAGAACCAGCCACATGGGCTTCTCCGCGTGCCAATGCAGTCAGCCCAGCTAAACTTCCGACATTCGAACAGGCAAGCCGCAATCCTGGATGCGATCGTCGCAGCTCGTCTTCGATCAAGCCCCACGTCAGGTCGTGGCTGCCGGTAACGAGGATGGCACTTTCAATCTCCTGCCAGTCGCGCAGCAACTCCACGCGTACTTTGGAGCCGGCTTCTACTCCTTCACGATCCGACGGGATCCGCAAAAAACCGTCTGCACGCACTAGCGTGCTGATTGCGCCCGCACCTCGAGGGAGCGGTAAGGCGACGACTTTCTTCTCCACGACACCAAGGCTGACGCGGACAAACTCTTCGATCCCCAGCTTCGAAGGAATCTTGCGCGCCGACGTGGCGATGATCTCCTCAACCGGGGGCTGCGCGATACCCAGGAATCGGTACACGAGGGGACGAAGCACCTGCAGCGCAACAATCGCCGCCGACACGGGATACCCTGGCAAGCCAAGAACTGGTTTGCCTTTCACCCGTGCGCAAATTGCCGGTTTGCCCGGCATGATGTCGATTCCATGCACCAACACCTCCCCGGCGTGCCGCAGAGTCTCCACCGTATGATCTCGCTCGCCTGCAGACGAACCGGCAATGAGAACCACAATGTCGTGGCCCTCCACGGCCCGCTCCAGATTCTGTTCGATGGCCTTTGGGTCGTCCGGCACAGGCGGGTAACGAGTGGGTTCCGCTCCCCATTCGCTGAGGAAGGCCGCGGTCATCCGCGAGTTGAATTCGATGATGGCGCCTGGAGGAAGCGGATCGCCTGGCTCGACCAGCTCTGAGCCTGTAGGGATGATGGCAACCCGCGGCTTGCGGGCCACGGGAACCTGCAGATGTCCCGCTGCCAGGAGCGCTCCGATATCATAAGGCCGAATCTTGTGGCCCCTCGGTAGCAATGGTTCGCTGAGGACAATATCCTCTCCGACTAGCCGCACATGCTGCCAGGGTGCCGCCGCTTGCCGGATCTCCACTTCCTCCGTACCCAGGGGAACAACATGCTCGATCATGATCACGGCATCAGCCCAAGGTGGCAGCGGCTGGCCGGTATCCACCCAAGCAAACGTGCGAGGTGAGCTTGCCAGCTTCAAACGGATGGGACTCGCCTCGCTGGCGCCAAAAGTGTCTTCGGCGCGCACAGCGATCCCATCCATCGCAGCAGCGTGATAGTGTGGCACGGACGTCTTCGCGAGCACCGCCTGGGTCAGCACTCTGCCAAGGCTCGACTCGACCGGTGACCACTCCGTAACCGGTTCGACTTTCCACCCATCCACGAAAATGTCGAGCGTCTCCTGCAGGCTCCGTTTTTGAAGAAACCGCACTCTAGGCATGACTCCTCTCAGCTCTTCGCAAAGAGGGCTTCGTCTGCCAAGGGAACGGGGAGCGGCGCCGTCTCAGCAGCCATATAAGAGGTTAGAGACTGCGGACACAATCTCCTCCACAGTCACTTCCCCGTCACCGTTCCGATCCCCGGCAACGCAACGCTCGCGAGCGGAACGGCCGAGAGCGATATTGACCATGCGCACCACCTCCTCCACGGTGACCACCCCGGACCCGTCACAGTCTCCGGTGCAGGCCGGGGTGACCGTCGGCGTTTCGGAGTCCGTGGGGTGCGGCGGGGGACTGTCGGTCGGTGTCACCGATGCTGACGGTGCCGGAAGCGAGCAAGATGGCGTCGGCCCAATACCCAGTGTCGCCGTTGCGGTCGGGCTTAGGGTGGAAGTGGGCGGAGTCGCCGGAGAGTAAGGCTTGCAGACGGCGCTGGGCGTTGCAGTCGGAGCGGGAAGTCGTGTGGAAGCAATGGTAGGCGTGCAACTGGGCAAAGGGCCGTCACTGCCTCCGTGAACCTCTAGAGGAATCGTGAAGAACCGGGTGTGCGCCTGACAGGTCGCGTCTTCGGCGGTGACAAATACGTATGGTGTGGGAGCCGGAGTCGGAAGCGGGGGAACGGTTCGCTGCCAACAGAGGCAGCCCGGGAGAGTGCCCTGCAACACACCGTTGCCATCGATTTGTAGGTTGCAGTAGTCCGAGCGGCCGAGAGTCCAGCCGACAGGGGGTACGGCCGCATTCACGGCCAAGCGATACTGGTATGGAACGCCCGATGTGGCGGGCGGCAATACCGGACCTCCTAAGATCGAGAGCGGGACTGGCACAGGGTAGAGAAACTCCACAGCATCCATATCGTCCGCCCGCAAACTGGCACACCGTCCGTCAAAGTGTGCTTGCACGTACATGGTGGCATCTCGGAGACGCCCATTCGGTTCGGGGACTCTCTCTGACGAATGTCCTAGGCCAATCGCATGACCCAACTCGTGTGTGGCAATTTCGGCTAAGTTACACGTATTCCAAACGTCGCATTGCTCCCAGCCATCAGCGAAAGACACGGTGGCACACAAAATCCGAGCGAAGCTCAGTCCTCCTAAGACCTTACTTTCACTGGCATTGGCTCGGTAGCTGGTCAGAGCCAGCATGCCCCGGCAACCAAGCGGAGGTGGAATAACGTCGTCCGGATCCTGGAATCGCACTTTGAAGGGTTGACCAGAAGGGTCCGGGCACGTTGTGTCCAGTGTGACAAGCGGGCCCCCATCCACTAGCCGCAACGAACTCATTTCGACTCTGCTCCACGCCTCGAGTGCCTGTAACAGCGCCGCACGGGCTGGGTTTGGTCCCAGAATGCCATCGCCGCGGGCATCGAGTGCGAAGGCAACGGTTTGCTCCAGATCGGAGTCGAAAATTCGCGCAAGGGGACGACCAAACTGAAACCGGGCTGCAACAGGGCCCCTTGTCCAGTCGTGCCTGAGTTTTGGAGCGCGCACCGCCGGCCGGGCTTTTTGTACGACCCGCCAGAACTCGTCCCACGTCCAGAGCTGCGCACCTTCCACACCGGCAGCCCCAGATATAACGGCACTCGCCGTGGCCGCGTCACGTGCCTCGCGAGCAGCACTGATCGAGAAGACGCCGAGCTCCAATTGCGCAATGGTCCACGCATTGGCGGTACTTCGATTGAGCAACACAACATACGTTCTTCCCAAGTCGAGCTGGGGGCTGCCATCAAACACCTCGACCGTGGTACCGAGCTCGCCGCCGGGAATTTCCAGCTCGAGCGGACTCGGTGCATCGCCCAGGACGCGATCCAGTACTTCTAACGTCACCCGAGTCCAAATCGTGCCCTCGGGCCGAGCGTACGCTTTTTTGCTGTCTACGCGGGCAATCACGGCGGCGTCGGCAGCTTGCCACAGGGACTCAAGCGGCACTGGTACGACCACCAATGCCGCACCTACCGAAGCGAAAGCGGCAAGTACGGCGCCCATGATCAAAAGGTGCCCCGCCGAAGGATCGGACGCGTTCCACACACAACCGCTCGCGGCCCAGCCCAACAGCCTTGCGAGAACAGCACGGGGAATGGTTCGGCACTGAACGCCACCACCGGGCAGAACTTTGTATTTTGGGGTGAGTAGCTTCACGTCATTCTCCTCATTACACGGGGAAGCATGGACACAAAAGAGATTTGGTACGCTGGAGATATACCCGGTGTCAGACACCGGAAGCTCACGGCGGATGGCCTCGACTTCCATCTCGCCGAACTGGGTTCAGGGCCAAACCTCGCCCTGTGTTTGCATGGTTTCCCCGAATGCTGGTATTCGTGGCGCTACCAGATGCCCTTGTTGGCGCAACTGGGATTCCGCGTTTGGGCGCCCGACCTGCGCGGTTACGGAGGAAGTGCTCGCCCCGCACGGGTAGGGGATTATGCGATCGAGCACTTGATGAGCGACGTCGCTCGTTTCATTGACGCCAGCCGTGCCGAAACGTGCGTGCTCATTGGCCACGACTGGGGTGCGCTGATCGCGTGGTACTTTGCGATGCGGCGGCTGAGACCTCTCGATGCTTTAGTCATCCTCAACGTGCCCCATCCAGCAATCGTGGAACGGGTCATGTGGGGACGACAACTCCTGCGTTCCTGGTACGTATTTTTCTTTCAGCTCCCGTGGCTACCCGAGCTTGTGTTGGCAGCCTTTGACTATCGCGCTATCAAAGACGCCTTTCTTCGCATGGCGCGCAAGCCGAGCTGTTTCCCTCCCGAAGTTATTCAAGTCTACCGCGACTATGCGGCGCAACCGGGCGCACTCACGGCGATGGTAAACTACTACCGTGCCCTCGCACGTGGCGGGGCACGGCGGCAGCGCCAGTTGGGATATCCACCGATCGACGTGCCCACTTTGATGATTTGGGGAGAGGAGGACGACGCCCTCGGCAAGGAAACAACTTATGGCACCGACCGCTTCGTCCGTTCCCTCGAATTGCATTACTTGCCCGGCGTCTCCCACTGGGTACAACAAGAAGCGCCCGATCAGGTCAACGCCATTCTCGCGGATTGGCTACCCAAACGCATTTCCATTCGCAAAAGCTAGGTCGCTTTGCGCGCTCTACGGCCTCACGAGAGGAGGAGAACTTCCACCTGAGTCCCAGCCTCGAGACCTTCAACATGGGCTGGGATTCGAACCAAGCCGTGCGCGTGAATCAGATTGAACACGGAGGCCGACTTTCCCGCCATAGGAATTGCCCGGGCTCGACCGTTGCTCTCTTCCAGCCGAACGCGAACGTAGTCTTCTCTTCCTGCTGCGGAGGCGACCGGTTCTGCCAATATCGCCGGTAGCCGCGACTTCGCAGCGAATGCAGACGACGGCAGTTCCCCTCCGAGGACTCGCACGAACGGCGCACCAAACAGCATTCCGACCACTACTGCGGACATCGGATGCCCGGGAATCCCTAAGATCGGCTTTCCGAGAGCGTAAGCCAGGATGGTCGGCTTCCCTGGCGCGATCGAAATTCCGTGGAAAACAACCGACGATCGTGGAAACGAGGTAATCACGGAGATCGCCATATCTTTTGCGCCCACCGAACTGCCACCCGACAGCACGACAGCGTCATGGAGCTCCAAAGCCTCCGCCAATACGGAGGAGAAAGCGGCTGCTTCATCGCGCACCACGCCGTAGTCGTCGACTTCAGCCCCGGCTTCGGTCAGCATGGGGACCAAAGCGTATTCGTTAATATTCCGCACCTGGCCCGGCTTGGGCACGGACTCGGGAGGGACAATTTCGTCTCCCGTGGAAATGAGTGCCACGCGAGGCCGGCGGTATACACGTACCGTGCTGACTCCCGTTCCAGTGAGCCCACCCAAGTCGAAAGAGCGCAGGCGCCACCCCTTGGGAAACAACAACTGACCTTTCTTGACGTCCTCGCCCACACGCTGAACGTTCTCCCACGGAGCAACGCCACGGCGAACCTCAACCAAATCCGGGGAAACCTCGTCCGTGTATTCCATCATCACCACCGCGTCCGCCCCAGGAGGCATCATTCCGCCCGTGCTGATTCTTACCGCCGCCCCGGCGCCCAAACCCTTCCGGACGTGTTGCCCCATCTCCACAGTGCCTTCGATTCGCAGGTACACCGGCTGGCTTTCACTGGCTCCAAACGTGTCGGAAGCACGAACCGCATAACCATCCATCACGGCTCGATCGAAATGCGGGACGTTCGTCCGAGCCTTCACTGCGGTGGCGAGAACCCGGCCAGCCGCCTGTTTCGTCGGTAGTTCTTCGGTTGTCCGAACAGGTTTGACGGCTCCAAGCAGCTCACGGGCTCGGTCTGTCGAGACCACCCGGAAGAAACCCTTTGGGGGAGGGATTGCCTTTGCGTGCCGCACTGCGGAGCCCACTGTTAGCAAGAGGGGACAGCAGAACCAACACTACAGGTCGGGTGTCTTCTCCCGAGAGCCACCTTAGTCGCTCAGGCGGCGGTGCCCGAGCGCAGGTAGCTGGCGGCGGACCGTCTCCAGGTAATTGAGATCAATCTCGGCACAGACGAGACCTTCCCGGTTTCCCGCCATGGCAACCACAACGCCCCACGGATCGACCACGCAGGAGTGCCCGTAATTTTCCACGCCTCCCTCGGCCCGACCGATTTGATTCGGCGCGATCACGTAGACCTGGTTCTCGATCGCTCTTGCGCGAAGCAATGGCTCCCAGTGAGCGGCCCCGGTCACGAAAGTGAACGCGGACGGCAATAAAATCACTTCTGCTCCCCGTGTCGCCTGGGCGCGAAAGAGTTCGGGAAAACGCAGGTCGTAACAAATCGCTAATCCAAAGCACCCGAGCTCCGTTTGCACGACAACAACGTCTTTTCCCGCAGCTCGCCGTGCGGATTCCTGGACTTCCACTCGTCCGGCCAAAGCCACATCGAACAAATGGATCTTGCGGTAGCGGGCGATCTCCACGCCGGAGTCGTTGAACAACACGCTCGTGTTATACGGCTTGGGCGAATCCGCACGTTCGAGTACCGAACCGGCGAGCAAGTAGAGTCGCAACTTGCGAGCTAGGCGAGCCAGTCGCTCCGTTGTAGGACCCGGAATTGGCTCGGCGGCGTCGCACTCGTGCTCGGCACGACCGCGCCAGGAAAACACCTCGGGCAAGACAACCAAACGCGCTCCAAGCTGAGCCGCCCGTTCCATCCATGCTTCGGCTTTGTCCAGGTTCTCCGCTTTGTTCGCGGTGGCATTCATTTGCACCGCTGCGGCCAAAAAAGCACGCGAACCACTCACAGGGGCTACGCTATCGTGAGGCACCCCTGCTTGCAATGTGACCGTGCGCCTGCCTGTGCCGGTTGCAGAGGCAAGCCGCCATGTGGTAGCGGGTTTCACTCCGCACAACGGCAAACGACATCATGGCCAGGCTTATCAAGCGCTACGGAAATCGGAAGCTCTACGATACCACGACGAGTCGCTACATCACCCTCGAAGGCATTGCGCACTTGGTGCGGCAAGGGGAAGACGTACGCATCGTCGACAACGAGACGGGGGAGGACCTTACGGCCGTAACTTTTGCGCAAATCATCTTCGAGGAGCAGAAAAAGCCGAGGCCACTGGTTGCACTCCCAGTGCTGCGCTGGTTGATCCAGCAAGGCGGTGAAGCATTGCAAGAGCTGCGCTCTAGCGTGGAGCGCGGTCGTGAGGCCATCGAAGAGTTCGCACAGCGCAGCATGCACCATTTGAGCGCGGCAACGGATGCTCGGGCTGCGGCGGGCAAGAAACTCCTGGAGGAATTACTCGAGGCGCCGCAACGCCAGCTCGAGTTGCTGCAGCGCCGCATCGACGCGCAGGTCCGCGCCTCAGTAGAAAAGCTGGCCACCCATCCGGCAGTACGCAAGGAACTCGAACGGATTCAAGCAAGCTTGCAAGCTGTAGAGCGGCAAATTGCGCGGTTGCGAGCCACGGCCCGGACTGCCTCGCGAGGACGACAAGCGCCAAAAACGTCGGGGCGGGCACGAGCCAAGCGCAAAGCGAGGCGCAGCAGCCGCTGACCTCGAAGCGTCCTTGCCAGGGGCACCGCGTTCCCGTAAACACAGGGCATGCGTGTTCGCCCAGGTCAAGTCCAATCGCTCGCACATGCCATCTTGGAAACGCTCGTGCAACGTGACTTGATCCAGCCGAAAGCGGATTTGGTCACAATCGAACAACGCATAGCGGATTTGTTGTACCGGAATCTGGAGGAGGAAGCGGCTTTGGAACAGGAAGCTGAGGAGATGGCCGAGCAGTATCTGCGCGGGCGCGAGGATCTCGACCGGCGGAAGGTTGTGCTCGGCATCAAGCAAAGGCTAGCGCGCGACCGCGGCTTCGTTCTGTGAGGCGGAGTACGGCCATGGAATTTTCGGAGGGACGAAAATCTTTCCTGGCACACCGCATTTTGGACCTCCTCGAGAAGGAGGGCCTGGCGACCGTGCGCAACCAACGCCTGGCTCTAAACGAGATCAAACGCGTATTGGAGGCTGATCATCAAATCGACGAGCAAATCGACGCTTTCGTCCGGCGCAAGATCGCTTCCCTCTCCCGAAGGGTTGTGCCGGGCAGCCGTGAGTGGGACGTGCTCTATCGCCAATACTACGAGGAAGAACTCCGCAAACGCCGGCGCTAACCTGACGGCTCGACCAGAATTCCGGGGGGTTGAATCGGCAGCAACACACTGAAGGTCGATCCCTGACCGACTGTACTCTGGACGGTGATCTGGGCACCAATAAGATCGGCGAAGAATCGCACGAGGTACAAACCGAGACCCGCGCCGCTCTTTTTCGAGTCCACCTCTCCGCGGCGGAAGGGCTCGAAAATATGCGGCAAAAGATCCTCCGGAATGCCAGGGCCCGTGTCGGATACGGCAATTTCAATACCCCGTTCGACCGCTCGCGCAGAGATCTTCACCGTGCCCGCTTCGGTGTACTTCAGGGCGTTGGAAAGAAGGTTTTTGACGATCACCTTGAGCTTCGCCTCGTCGGTGTACACGGGTGGCAACCGTTCTGACAAATCCCACTCCACCGAAACGCCGTCTTTCTGTTGCAGTTCCAATGTCTCGGAGCGAATTTGCTCCATGAGTCCCAAAGGTTGCAGCAATCGAAGATTCAGTGCAGCGCGCCCGGCTTGAATGCGACTCACCTCCAAGGTCGAGGTTACCAGCTCGAGGAGCTGCCGTGCTGCTTGTCCAATGCGATCCAAGACTTCGAGCTGCGCCGTACTGAGGGTTCCGAACACGCCTTCGTGGAGCAACTCGTGATAGCCCAAGATCACGTTCAGTGGGCTACGCAGTTCATGAGAAAGCGTGGCAACAAAGGCCGCACGCATTCGGTCCGCCTCCTGCAGTTGCCCCACCAACTCTCGCCGAGCCTGCTCTGTTCGGTGCTGTTCCGTGACGTCCTGGCACATGGACAGCATGCCCACAAATGCACCGTCGGGATCCGTGAGGGCCACGGCATTCCACTCGCAGATGATCGTGCGCCCGTCTTTGGTGATGTTTTCCAGTCGCATCGGCCCCACAGTAGTGTTCCGACCTTGGGCCAGCTCCTCGAAACCCCGCACGGAGAGATTGCGGAGGTGAGGGGGTGTAACGACTTCCACAGCGCTCTTGCCTAGGACCTCGTCGGACGAGTAACCGAAAATATTCTCTGCGGCTTTGTTCCAGTACACGTAACGAAGCTCCGCGTCACTGATGATGCAGCCGACGGGCATGCGGTCGAGGACGGTTTCCAAACGTTTTACTGCCAGATCGCGGTCGGCCGCCTCGTGCAACAAAGTCTCTCGCAGCCGCGCGGCCTGTGCTACCCCCAACACCGATAGGATCCCAGCTACCGCCGGCACGGCGACGAGATGCAGTTTCCGCGGTTCGTCCGCGAAATGCGGAGCCAAAACTAAACCCAGCCCATACAACGCGAGGGTGAACGCAACCGAAGCGTATTGCCTTCGTGCGCGCCACGGAACGAACAAAGCCGTCGCCATCACTTTGACAGCGACAAAGCCCGCGATGCCCGCGATGGCTGTTTCCCGGCTCAGAACCTGCGAGACGAGAGCCGCCGTAAATACAAACTCACCGACTACGAACAGGGTTTCGGCATGCCGTTCCCACATGCGCGTTCGCACCCCCGCAAGTACAGCCAAAGGCGCAAGAAGCTGGAGGCCATAGGCTGGCCAAACCGCCCAGACCTGTGAGGGGCGAAGCCATAGTTGAACGCCGATGTAGGCCGACACAATCAACAGTACCGCCCACGCAATCGAGGGCACTGCCGACCTCATCGCCTCCTCTTGCGCACGGGCGTACCGATCGCGTTGCGCATGCTCTCGCAGGACAGATACCAATCCTCTGCCGAGAGCCAGCGTTTGCCCCGCGGCCGCCGAACTCAACTTTGCACTGGACCCTTCCATGCTTCGCGAGCCCCCCTCACATCTTTAGGACCTGCTGTGGTGCGGGAACGGTAAGTCTAGTCGGCCTCTAATCCCTTTTGTGGTGCCACCGGAGCAGCTTCTACAGGCGGCCAGGCCGGACGGCAAGATCGCACTCTGCACACTCCCGAACGCGACGGCTGTTGACAGTTCACACCCCGTTTCTGTTCGTATGCCAGAAGCGAGTTGGTTTGTCGCCTCGCGAAGGCTACCGCTGGTGGTTGTTTTCTATGGCTTCCCGGCTTTCACTTTGGGCAAAGCTTTCTTACGGGATCGGCGAGGTTGCAGTTAGTGTCAAGAACGCGACATTGAGCCAGTTTCTACTGTTCTTCTATGTCGACGTTATCCACCTGGCACCCGTTTTAGTCGGCATCGCCATTTTTATTGGGCGCTGTTGGGACGCCATTACGGACCCCATTGTAGGCTACATTTCGGACACGACACGCTCGCGGTGGGGACGCCGGCGCCCGTACGTCCTGGGTTCGGTGCTTCCGGTGGCCATTGCATTTTATCTATTGTTCACGCCCCCGCGCTGGCCAGAAGTCCAAGTGTTTGTCTACCTCGTCCTCGCTTACGTCGGGTTGATGACGGTATTTACGTTTTATGCGACCCCGTATCTTGCTTGGGGAGCGGAGCTCACCGACGACTACCACCTTCGTACCAGCGTAGTGCAACTTCGGGCATTGTTCGGAGTGGTCGGCACCCTTGTCGGTGCGGCTTTGCCTGTGGCGATATCTAATCGGTTCGACGATGCGCGAACGGGTTTCTCTTTAGCCGCAGCGATCTTGGCCGCCATTATTCTCGGCTCCGGCTTAGCCGTAGGGTTGGGCGTCCGGGAGCAGCGTGCAGTCACTCCCCCGCCACCGAGTTGGCGTCACTTCCTCCACGGGCTGAAGCACACGCTCGGCAACCGAGATTTTCAGCGCATCTTTGCGGTCTTTTGCGCAATGACCCTTGCAGCTTCCGTTGGCAACTCTGTGCAGCTTTTCGTAATCAAGTACTGGCTGGGCTTGTACGAATTCTTCCCAGCCATCGCCGTGACCTTCGGTGGGGCATTTGTCGTTTCGTTCCCCCTGTGGCGCCGTCTATCCCAGAAAGTTGGTAAACACCGCGCCTTGCTGTACGGGCTGGGGCTCGGTTGTATCGTTCCTTGGGGTTGGTTCCTGGTTCCACCTGGGGGTAAGGTTCCAATGCTGCTTTTGGCCGCTGCGGGTGGTGTTTCCATGGGATCGGTGACCCTCGCAATGTCGAGCGCAATCGACATCATCGACATTGACGAGTGGCACACCGGTGAGCGCCGGGAAGGAGCGTACTTTGGAATTTGGACTCTAGGCCTTAAAACGATGGGTGCCCTCGGAGCCCTACTCGGCGGCGGGTTTCTATCCTTGCTCGGGGCGGGAAGCTCGGGAGCCGAGGGGCTAGGCTCCGATGAGGGGTGGCGGCTCATTTGGCTTGTGGGACCGCTGCAAGTTTTGTCTCACGCATCTGGGCTTTTGTTGATCCGGCGCCTCCGGTGGGGACCGAAGGAAGTCGCTGAAATCCAAATGGCCCTGGCTGCACGAAGGAAGCGATCTTCGGAGTTCGGTACCATGGAAAGTGAATTTCAGATGGCCTCGCGATAGAAAAACGCCATAAATACGCCAAGCAAAATTATGAATGATGGCCACACGACGCGGGCCACGCGCGCCGGAAGCAAGCCGCGCAGCATGAACCACCGCACGATCCCCGCAAGCAGTCCCAGAGAACCGAAAATGGCGTGCTGCACGTTGATCAGGTTCGTCAGTTCCTGCGTGGCCCTCACGGAAGCATGCGCATGGCCAAGCAACAGTAAGCTGCCCACAAGCATTAAAACCGGCAACCACGGCCCCAACGGCCGCTGCACGACCGGTCGGCGCGAGTCACCCCATCCGAGCCACGCGAGCAAGACAATTAGGAGTGCACCGATCTGGTGCTCCAGCACGACCGGGTCACTCACTGCTTCCACGAAGGTAACTTGGCGGAGGACAAACACTTCCGGGTCGGCGAAGGCGGAGACGAACACCGCAAAAGGCACGAACAGCAACGGCCACAATTTAGCTGCCAGTAAAGCCAAGGTACCTTGTCCGCCCTGAAGAAGCCAAAACGCCCCCATAAGAATCACGGCAACTCCCGACCAGTTGTGCATAAACTCCGAATACAAAAGGTCGAAACGGTTTCGCTCTGCGTCGCCCACGAACAAGGTCGGATCCACGAACGTCGTTGCTGGCAGTTTCGGGCTCAGCAACGCAGCCACTTGTTCGCGACTCAGCGTCACTGTTCCGTCCGACCCGGGAGGGGAGACCGAGCCCACAATTCCCGCCACAGCAATCACCATGAGACCCATTGTTGCCTCGGTTTCCAGACTGCGCAGGAAGCGAACGGCGACCGAACGCCATGTATCCGGCGAGAAGTTCTGGCTCGCGGTGTGAAGCGCAGGAACAGCAATCCAAAAATTGTAGCCCCCGGCGAGCACAATCGGCACGATCAGCACGAGTTTCAGTGTGAGGGTCAGTCCGTATGCGGACCAGCCAAGGTCCCACAGCGTTGGGGCAAATCGCAGAGCGGCAACCAGTCCACTCGAGAAGACCAGGGCGGCTGTGGCCAGTGCCAAGGGCGAAAAGCTGCGCAGCAACGTAACCCAGCCCTGGGCGACGGTGGCACTGTGTACAGCCGACCAAAACGGGCGTTGCAACCAGAGGTGAAATACGACGCCTATCCACGCCGAGATCGCCAATAAATGGAGCAAATGCCAGCCAACAGCCGTCAAACTCTCGCTCGGCTGCGCCGCAGCGTGGCTGACAGCGGCTGCCAAGATCGCCGCAACCGCGTATAGAGCCGCAGCGATCGCCCAGCCCAAGCGACCGCCCGCGGAAAACGCCGACCCCAGCAGGAAAAGGGCAATACTCCGACCGAGGCCGATTTGCCCAACGGTCGTTGTGGTGACAAAGGCGAACCATTGATTCAGCGGAACTCCGCCAAAAACGGTGCGGTTCTCGATTTCAGCCACTTGGACGAACGAATCGGCGAACGTCGCGGCGGCCGCAATCCAACTGGCCCGCTGTCCCCAGAGGCGGGCCAGCCGATCCGGCCCCTCTGCCTCGCTGCCCAGCCGCGCAAAATGGAAAAGGAGCTTCAGCCAAAGGCCGCCACCCGCAACAACCAAGCCGAGGAGTTGGAGCCCATGAAGGAGCGAATGTTCCACTGTGTTTCAGCCCCAGCAACACGGGCGCGCAGTCACGGAGCCCGGATCTCGAAGCTCACCCGCCCCGGGGCGCTATGGCCGTCACGGGATAAAACGCGGTACTCGACTACGTACCGGCCAGGAGCAAGTTCAGGTAAGGGGACGCGCAACTCGGTGCGGTCTTCCGGATTTACTTCCGGAGGGCCGCTCACAAGGTTTCTTCGCTGCTTTGCTTTGAGCTCCGCGGCCGAGAACACCTCCACCGTATGGAACCCACGATCGAGCACCTCGTTGAACCACAATCGCAGAGTTCGCGGTGCCGCAGGAATCACCGCGTTATCCCGGGGCTCGGAGCGTAACAAGCGGGCATGTGCCCAAGCTGGGCGAACATGACTCCCAAAAAGGGCTCCCCCTAGCCAGACGAAAAGAACACCAACGAGCAGCAGGCGCCGGCCGATCATTGGAAGAGCTGGTGGTAACCAATTGGAAACTTTTTGCAGAGGGAAACCACGTCATCTGCAATCGACTTGAGTGCGCTCTCGTCACCTACACGCTCCAGGGCGCGCGTGATGAGCTCGGCGATGGTTTCCATCTCCGCTTCGCGCATGCCGCGAGAGGTGACCGCCGGTGTCCCTATGCGAATACCACTGGTCACGAAAGGAGAACGCGTTTCGAAGGGCACGGTGTTCTTGTTCACGGTAATTCGTGCCCGGTCCAAGGTCTCTTGCGCAAGTTTCCCTGTAAGTTCCGAAGAGCGCAAATCGATCAACATCAAGTGATTATCCGTTCCGCCGGACACGGCACGGAACCCGCGTGCTTGTAGTGCTCGGCACAACGCCTGAGCGTTACGAACCACTTGTTCCTGGTAGCTTTTGAACTCGGGTCGTAGAGCCTCCTGAAACGCCACGGCCTTAGCCGCAATGATGTGCATCAACGGGCCACCCTGATTTCCCGGGAACACCGAGGATGCGATGCTCTTCGCGTACGCCTCGCGGCACATGATCATGCCCCCGCGAGGACCGCGCAAAGTCTTGTGTGTCGTTGTCGTCACAAACTCGCAGTGCGGGATCGGCGATGGGTGAATTCCCGCGGCGACCAATCCAGCAAAGTGTGCAATATCCGCCATCACAGTGGCGCCAACTTCATCCGCAATCGCTCGGAACTTCGAAAAATCAATTTGTCGCGGGTATGCGCTGTAACCAACTACAATCATTTTCGGCCGGTGGCGACGTGCCAGCTCCGCAACTTGTTCGTAATCGATGCGTTCGTCGTCTTGCCGGACGCCGTAGGGAACGACGCGGAAAAACCGACCTGAAAAATTGACAGGGCTTCCATGGGTCAGATGGCCGCCGTGAGTCAGATCCATGGCCATGATCGTGTCGCCAGGCTGGAGCTGGGAAAAATATACGGCCATGTTTGCTTGGGAGCCGGAATGAGGCTGGACGTTGACGTACTCAGCCCCAAATAGGCGCTTGGCGCGATCGATCGCCAACTGCTCGGCCAGGTCCACGTACTCGCACCCCCCGTAATACCGCTTACCGGGGTACCCCTCGGCGTATTTGTTGGTGAGGATCGACCCTTGCGCCTCCAACACTGCCCGGCTCACGATGTTTTCGGAAGCGATCAGTTCCAGGTTGTATTCTTGCCTCTCCGCCTCGAGACGAAGAATCCGGTAAATCTCAGGGTCGGTTCGAGCCAGCTCACTCATTTTGCGCTCTGCTTGTGAGACTCGATGTAGTCGATCACGTCTTGAACCGTGCGGATTTTCTCGGCTTCCTCGTCGCTAATTTCGAGGTCGTACTCTTCCTCCAAGGCCATGATTAGCTCCACGATGTCGAGCGAATCGGCACCGAGATCTTCGATAAAAGAGGCCGATGGAGTCACCTCCTCTTCGCTCACACCCAACTGCTCGCAGATGATTTCTTTTACCTTGGCTTCGACCGATGATGTCATGATTGAGCTCCTCCTCTGCTACATGGTGGCCAGCGCACTTGTCCGTGACTTCCGATTGCCGATCATGTCACGGAGCTTGACACGCATAAAGGATCACATGTACAGCCCGCCGTTGACACCGATGACTTGGCCCGTGACGTAGGCCGCAGCAGGCTGTACAAGAAAAGCCACTGCCTCCGCAACCTCTTCCGTTTTTCCCCACCGCCCCAATGGGATCAACTGCAGATAGGAGTTTCGTACGCCTTCCGGTAACTGCTCGACCATCTCCGTAGCAATAAATCCGGGAGCAACCACGTTCACGGTGATATTGCGCGTAGCCACCTCGCGGGCCAGCGAGCGGGTGAAACCCTCAATACCTGCTTTGGCAGCAGCGTAAGCAGCTTGACCAACGTTCCCTAGGTGGCCAGCCACCGAGCTAATGTTGACAATGCGGCCGTAGTGCTGGCGCAACATCCATCGCAGTGCTGCTTTGCTGCACAGGTATGTTCCCGTGAGGTTGATTCTCAGGACCCGTTCCCACTCCTCGTCCTTTAGACGCAACAACAACTGGTCCGAGGTTCCTCCCGCATTGTTCACTAGGATGTCCAGCCGGCCATGGCGGTCGCCAATATCCCGGACGCACCGATTGACCTGATCCGCGTTTCCTACGTCGAACGCCACAGCCTCGGCTTGGCCTCCAGCGGCCCGGATGGCATCCACGGTCGAACGAGCCGCTTGCTCGTTTTGAAGATAGTTCACGACAACAAACGCGCCCTCATTGGCGAGCCGATGTGCAATTGCGCGCCCAATGCCGCGCGACGCCCCGGTGACCAAAGCGATTTGGCCCGCCAATCTCCCTGTCACTGCGTTCCCCCCGAGTCGGAAACAAGATTCAGCTCTTCGGCAGCTTGGCAATTCCACTCGGGAACGATGCGCTTCGCGAGACTGGTCAACACCTTCCCGGGACCGCACTCGATCACCACGTCACAAGAGTACTCCGCCAAGCGCCGCACGCATTCCTCCCAGCGTACTGGTTCCGTTACCTGCAGCACCAGCAGTTGGCGCAACTCATCGGCATCGCTGGAATAGGGTAGGGCGGTCACATTGGAAATCACCGGGAACCTTGGCACTGAGATGTTCACGTTGCGGAGCGTCTCCCGAAGCTTCTCGGCCGCCGGCGCCATTAAGCTGCAATGAAAGGGCGCGCTCACCTGGAGATTCACGCTGCGCCGAGCCCCAGCCTGTCTGGCCGCTGTGACCACTCTTTCGACAGCCTCCTTTTCGCCCGCAACCACAATTTGGCCGGCCCCGTTCAAGTTGGCCGGAGAAACCACAGCTCCGTTGCCATGTTCGCGGCACAACCTCTCCACCGTCTTCAAATCGAGGCCGAAAATCGCTGCCATGCTGCCGCGTCCGGGAGGTACAGCCTCTTGCATCGCGCGCCCTCTCTCGCGGACCACCCGCAGGGCCTCACCCAACTGAAGTGCCCCCGCGGCCACTAGAGCAGAAAACTCACCCAGACTGTGGCCAGCCGCCGCCACGGGCTCGATGGCGAGCTGACGTTGGGCAACTCGCCAGATGGCCGTGCTGACCAAGAGTAGAGCCGGCTGAGCATTGGCGGTCAGCGTGAGTTCTTCCGCGGGACCTTCTAGACACAAGCGGCTAAGGGGAATGCCTAGAGTTTCATCCGCCTGCGCGAACAACTCCCGCACTTCCGCGAAGCGGTCATATAGGGCCTTTCCCATGCCGACGCTTTGCGAGCCCTGGCCGGGAAAGAGCAAAATCGCCCGCATCAGTCTGCGCCGATATCCAACACCTTACGCCCCTTATAGGAGCCACAATGAGCGCAGACGCGGTGGGGCAGCTTTGGTTCTCCACACTCCGGGCAGAGCACAACCGTTGGGGGCGTCAGAGCGTCATGCGCCCTGCGTTTATTCCGTTTCGACTTCGATGTCTTGCGCTTCGGTACGGCCATGTGATCCTCTCCTAACGACACAACCCCGCAAAAGTTCCACGTCTCGGCCGTGGCAGCGGGCACTTTTTGTCTAACGATTCAGTTTGAGCTCTCGCAAGGCAGCCCACCTGGGGTCTACCTGCTTACTGGCGCAATCGCACTCGTGAAGGTTACGATTGATTCCGCAATACGGGCACAACCCCTGGCACGCCTCGCTGCACAGCGGACGAGTAGGGAGGGCTAGGATGATGTGCTCTGTAACGATTGGGCTCAAATCAATTTCTTCCCCCTGGTAGTAGGCGATGTCCAAATCATCTGCAGTAAGCTCCAGGTTGGGGGGAAGGTCTTCACGCGGAACTAACACCAACGAAAAATCCGTGGCCAGGTCGAAAGGGTACGACTCCAAACAGCGAGCGCAGTGGCCAATCACTCGCCCCTCGACGTGACCCTGGAGAAAAATTTCGGCGCCCGCGCGATAGTAATCTAGCCGTACTTTGGCATTCGCTGGGAACTCGTAGTCGCAAACTTTCCCGCTGGCCAAGATGGCATTTAAGGGCGCTGTCGGTTCTTCGAACAGAACTCGTTCCAAATCTTGTCGGATGTCGTTGACGATCAGCTTCACGGAACCAACACCGAGAGGTACAAATGTGCTACTCGCGTAGCCGATCCGTTCGTGAGCTGCAAGGCAATGGCGTGTGCTTCGAGGCGGTCAACGTTTGTGTTCTTCCGCCGGCTTTCTTAAAAGCACGCCCATCCATTCGCCGCGCTATGTCAACTCATTTTTCCACCCACCGGACGAGTAGCTTCGACGTTGATGCTGTCGGCCTAGCAAAGCGGTTTGGCGGCGTGTGGGCTCTTCGCGACGTGAGTCTCTGCATCGCTTCAGGGGAAGCGGTAGCCCTCGTGGGTCCGAACGGAGCAGGCAAAAGCACGCTCCTCAAGCTGCTCGCGACACTTTGGAGACCCACTGTGGGAACCCTTCGTCTCTTTGGTCAACACACGCGAGATCCCTCGCCCACGGTGCGGCAGCGAATCGGGTATCTTGGGCATGAGAGTCTCCTGTATCCTCAGCTCACGCTGCGCGAAAATCTTGCGTTGTACGGGCGGCTGTACGGTCTGTCCGCCCCGAGCCCGCGCGTGACTGACTTGTTTGCGCAACTGGCTTTGGACGGCTGGGGGGAAAGACCGATTCGTACTCTTTCCCGCGGTCTACTCCAGCGCGCGGCGCTGGCTCGATCGCTCCTCCACGAGCCTCAGCTCTTGCTGCTCGACGAACCCTTTACCGGACTGGACGCTGCGGCTGCCGAGCGCGTGGCCCAGATGCTCCATTCCCTCCAGCACAAAGGCACCACCATCGTTCTGTCGACTCACGATTTCCACCAAGCGGAAGCATTTTGCCAACGGGTGATTTGCTTGGATCGCGGGAGAGTCGTTTATGATGGCCCAATGGTGACACCCCTACAGCCCGCGTACCGGACTTGGACCAACTCGCGGCCACAACACTAAAAGCGCGAGGGTACCCGTGATTTGGGACTTGATTAAGAAAGACTTGCGACTGGAGTGGCGGGCTCGCGAGATGTTACCGGCCTTTCTCCTGATGGGGCTGCTGAGCCTCGTTGTTTTCAGCTTTGCGTTCGATCCTGCACGACCGGTGCGAAGGGAAGCGGCGCCCGGTGCCTTTTGGGTCGCTTACTTGTTTACCGCTGTTTATGGTTTGGGCCGGGCATTTGTAGCCGAGCAACAGAACGACGCGTGGGAAGGTTTACTTCTGAGTCCGGTGGACCGGGGGATCATCTTCCTTTCGAAAGCGTGCTCCACACTGATTTATCTGCTGCTCGTGAGCTGCATCCTGATTGGACTCTTTACGCTGTTCTTCGATGTGCACTGGGGCGGCCACTCTTGGAGTTGGCTCCTCGCGACCTTTCTAGCGTCCGTAGGTTTATCATCGTTGGGCACACTGTTCTCGGCCATTTCCATGCGTACCCGGGCGCGTGAAGTGATGTTGCCACTCCTGCTGTTGCCGCTGGTGGTCCCGTTGTTTCTCGGAGGCGTGAAGCTTACCGAACGGGCGTTTGCCGGGAAGCCACCCGGCGACGACCTCGCATGGCTCCATCTCATGATCGGATTCGACGTCGCCACAGTGGTTGTGGCTTGGGTGCTGTTCGAATATGTAGTGCAGGACTGATGGCCAGGCGAACCCATCGACTCTCAGGTGCCGAACGGGCTCTCGCAGCGCTTTGCGGTGCGAGTATGGTTGGCGCTATTGCCGCAATATTTCTGTACGTACCGACGGACCGCATTCAGGGCATCGTGCAAAGAATTTTTTACATCCATGTGCCTTTGGCTCTGGTGACCTTTCTCGCCTTCGGAATTACGGCCGTTGCCAGTGCGCTCTATCTGTGGCGCAATGAGCCCAAGTGGGATCGCCTAGCCTATGCAAGCGCTGAGCTCGGTGTGCTGTACTGTACGCTAGTGCTCATCACTGGGCCCATTTGGGCGAAGCCGATCTGGGGTACTTGGTGGACGTGGGATGCACGCCTCACGACCACCCTGATTTTATGGCTGATTTACGTGGCGTACTTGATGCTCCGCAATCTGGCGACAGACCCTGAACAGGGCTCCCGATATGCCGCCGTGCTCGGGATCGTCGGTGCCCTGGACATACCCATCATTAATCGGTCGGTTTACTGGTGGCGAACCATTCACCCTGCGGTGCTGGTAACTCGCGAGGGCGGCAGTGGTTTGACAGATCCACGGATGCAATGGACCTTGGCGGTTGCATTCGTTGCTGTGCTTCTCCTGTTCCTCTGGCTCGTGCAGGTGCGCACTCGGCAGGTCAATCTTCAGGCCCGCGTTGACTCGCTGGAAAAAACTATCCTGGAGTCAGCGTAAAGGATGACGCAAATGGACCACCTTCACTTCCTCTTTGCCGCGTACACCGCAGTTTGGGCTATGCTGTTCCTCTATCTCTGGCTAATGTCCCGGCGCACTCGCAGACTCGAGGAGCAGTTGGAAGAGCTCCAGCGGTTGCTCGAAAAGCTCCACCGGCCCGCAACCGGGGAGCAGACGAACCACAGCAGGTCAACGAGCCCGTTCGAGGCAAGGTAGCTTATGGAGCGACCGCGCCGCTGTCCCATTTGTCGGCAGCCCGCCCCATGGGAAGGGAACCCGTGGAGGCCATTTTGTTCCGAGCGTTGCCAACTCGTGGACCTCGGACACTGGGCTTCCGAGGCTTATCGGATCCCTGGAGACGCGGCGGATCCAGAACGAGAGAGGGACGATACCCACGGGTAGCAACAAGTGGCCATTCACCCGACTGCAATCGTCGACCGGAAAGCAACGATCGACAGTACGGCGGACATTGGGCCGTATGTGATCATTGAGGGTACCGTTGTTGTAGGTCCCGGTACCCGTATAGGTCCCCATGCGGTGATTTTCGGGCCAACGACGATTGGTGCAAACAATTGGATTCACACGGGGGCGGTCATTGGCGATGTTCCGCAAGACCGGGCTTACCAAGGCGAAGAGACATCGGTCGTCATTGGCGATGGGAACATCATTCGCGAGTACGTCGAAATTCACCGAGCTACGCAGCCGGGATCGACCACACGAATCGGAAATGGCAACTTCCTCATGTCGCACTCGCACGTCGCCCACAACTGCGTGTTGGAAAACAACATTGTGCTAGCCAGTGGGGCCTTGCTCGCCGGACACGTCCACGTCGAAGACGGAGCGTTCATCTCGGGGAACTGTGTCGTGCACCAATACGTCAGGGTCGGAAAGCTGGCGTTGATGCGGGGGCTGTCTCGAACTTCGCGCGATGTGCCTCCATTTTGCATCATGGACGGTACCCACACCGTGCGCGGGATCAATCGGGTCGGGTTGAGGCGAGCTGGCTACTCCTCGGCGCAAATTCAGGCGCTGCACAGAGCGTTTCGAACGCTTTTTTTCCGGCCCGGAAATCTTTCCGAGCGGTTGCAACGACTAGGAACCGAGCCACAGACCGCCGAAGTCCGGTACCTCATCGAATTCGTCCGTAGCTCGCGGCGCGGGGTTTGTCGGGGGGCACGGCAGCGTGCAGGCAGTGATGACGATTAGCTTGTCGTTGCATCCCACACGGCCCGGCTGTTGCCCGATAGCAGCGGCCTCTCCTCCCTTCGGCGCGGCTGCGCGTGGGTGACGCGGACAATTCAAGACCGAAAAACGGCTCCCAGCAATTTCCTCACCTCCGCTTGCGTACCTGAGGACTGCTCTAGCCGGTAACAGACTGTTGCTTGTCTTTTCCAGCCGGCGTTGCGGAGCTGGAGTCGTTCCATTAAGCGAGCACAGCGATGGGAAAAAAAGCGCGCCTAGGCTTCGCGGCATTCGTACTCGTCGGTGTGGTTGCGTATCTCATGTATACGGGAGTGCGACAAACAGCAGTATATTACATCACGGTCAACGAGTTCGCGCAGCGCCGCCACCAACTAGTCGGCGAGGGTGTTCGCGTGGCAGGTCGGGTCGCTAGTGGGTCAGTAAAGCGCCGCATGACGCCCGCTGGCGAAGAAGTGTGGTTCGAGATCGGGGATTTCAAGGACGACGGCGGCACCACACCCGTGCTGCAGGTTTATTACACCGGTGTCGTGCCCGACATGTTTCGCAACGAGGGCGGGAGTGATGTCATCGTGGAAGGCCGCTACGATGGTTCGGTGCTTCGGGCTCAGAGTCTCATGACCTCCTGTCCTTCGAAGTACGAACCTATGGAGCCCGCAAGCGCCGCTCAAGCTGGTGGCAATTGATTGCAAAACCTTTCGAGATACAACCGAGCAACAACCTTGGAGTTGGCGTGCGAAGCGAACGTGAACATTGGCCCGTAGCCTGAAACGGAAGGCGCCTTCGCATCTGGAGCGCCCCGGTTGCGTGCGGGGGAAAGGACGCGTGAAGTAGGATGCCAACGGATAGTGGTGCAGTCGCGCTGGTTATTGCCTGGGTACTGAGCGTGTATGCTCTCGTTGCCTCGATCTGGGGCGGCTTGCGCAAGCAGGAAGATCTGGTGCGGAGCGCGGAAAACGCTGCTCTCGCCGTATGGGCCTTCACGCTCGTGGCCACGATTGATTTGATTCGGGCGCTCGTGAGCCGCGATTTCAACCTGGAGTATGTCGCGCAGTATTCGAGCAGTACCCTTCCCCTTTACTACACGGTGGCTGCACTCTGGGGAGGGCAAGCAGGGTCGTTACTTTTCTGGCTCGCGATCCTTACGTCTATGGCTGCGGTGGTTGTGCTTCAGAATCGTAGCCAAAATCGCCACCTGATGCCCTTTGTCACGGCAACGTTGATGGCGGTTGCAGTATTCTTCGCATCGCTTCTCGTCTTTGTGACGCCGCCGTTCCAGCGACTCACATTTACCCCGGGCGACGGCCGCGACTTGAACCCGCTACTCCAAAATTACTGGATGACGATTCACCCGCCATCCTTGTATCTAGGCTACGTCGGCTGCTCGGTACCTTTCGCATTTGCAATGGCGGCTTTGGTGACCGGGCGTCTCGACGACCTGTGGATTCGCACAACTCGCCGTTGGGCGTTGTTTGCTTGGTTCTTCTTGAGCCTCGGCAACCTGTTTGGGGCTCTTTGGGCGTATCGTGTACTTGGGTGGGGAGGCTACTGGGCATGGGATCCTGTGGAGAACGCCGCGTTCATGCCCTGGCTGACGGCAACGGCCTACCTGCACTCCGTCATGATTCAGGAAAAGAAGAATATGCTGAAAGTCTGGAACATGGCGCTGGTGATCTTGACTTTCTTGCTGACGATTTTTGGCACGTTTCTCACCCGTAGCGGCGTCATTTCATCAGTACATTCTTTCACGCAGTCAGGCTTGGGCCCGTTTTTTATTGCGTTTTTAGTGTTCGCCGCGGCCGTCTCGATCTCCCTGTTGATTTGGCGTCTTCCCTCTTTACGGAGCGACAATGAAATTGACTCGATGCTTTCGCGCGAAGCCGCCTTTTTGGTGAACAACTTAGTACTGGTCGGCATGGCCTTTGCCGTGTTTTGGGGAACGGTATTCCCCGTGCTCTCCGAGGCCGTTCGCGGAGTCAAAATCACCGTCGGCCCTCCGTTTTTCAATCGCGTCAATACGCCCCTTGGCTTGCTGCTTTTGTTCCTGATGGGCGTTGGCCCGCTGATCGCGTGGCGGCGTGCTTCCTGGAGTTCTTTACGCCGAAATTTTCTCTGGCCGGCGTTGTTTGGCGTGCTGGTCGGCAGCCTGTTCCTTTTCGCAGGCACCGGCAACTACTACGCAGTCGTCTCCTTCTCCCTCTGCGCCTTCGTACTTGCAACCATTCTCCAGGAGTTTTGGCGCGGAACACGTGCCAGACAAGCCATGTTAGGGGAAACCTGGCCAGTAGCGTTGGCGCGACTGACGACCAAAAACCGGCGTCGGTACGGAGGGTACGTGGTCCACCTGGGCATCGTCATGATCTTTCTGGCGATCACCGGCACATCCGCCTTCCGGGTGGAGCAGCAAGTTCCAGTGAAGGTCGGCGAGTCCTTCGAAATTGGTCCCTACCGACTGGTCTTCGAAAAAATCGAAACGTGGGAAACACCGCACAGCGCTCACATGGCTGCGCAGCTTTCCGTTTTCGAGGGTGGTCGCCGAGTGGATACGCTGAAACCCGAGAAGCGCTTCTACAAAAAACCGGAGCAGCCGGCCACTGAAGTGGCCATCCGCTCGCGATTGGGAACTGACTTATACGTTGTGTTCGGTAGCTTTGATGCGACCTCGCAAACGGCAACGATTCTGGCGTACATCAATCCGCTTGTGGGTTTCCTCGAGTGGGGCGGCGTCGTTTTGGCCATTGGAACCATACTGGCGGCATGGCCGCAGCGGGCCGTTCGCGGGGCAGTTGCTTGGGAGGGCGAGAGCAGGGTGCGAGTCGAAGCACCTTGAATCCGCGGTACTGCGGCATGTTTACTTACTCCAGAGCTCTACCGCACCATTGGCTACTGGCGGCGCTTGCCCTGGTGGCTTTGGCTGACCATCCGAGTTGGGCGCGAGCCGAAGCCCGCGCAGAAGTCGGCTTTCAAGAAATCGAGGAGTCTCTGACCTGCCAGTGTGGTTGTGGCCTGACCGTGCACAGTTGTAACCACGTGGATTGCGGCTCAGCGATTCCCCTGCGCAAGGAAATTCGCGAGCAAATGGCGCTCGGCAAGACCAAGGAGCAAATCTTGGCGTACTTCGAGCAGAAGTACGGCGAGAAAATTCTTTCCTCTCCCACAACTCGAGGCTTCAATCTGCTGGCGTGGCTCACACCCTTTTTTGCCGTGCTCTTCGGCGGCGTATTGGTCGGTTGGACCTTGCGCAAGTGGTCCAAACGCAAAACTACGGTGCAGCCCTCGACGGAACCCGGGCGCTCCCGGGCCATGTCCGCGGAAGACGATCAGCGGCTTCGCCAAGAGCTGGAACGGCTAGAACTATAAGGATTTCATGGGAATCGCTTTGATCTTTATCGGTACTCTTTTCGCTCTCGCCTACGTTCTGTGGCCGTTTTGGCATTCTCGTTTCGCAGACGTCGGCGGCCTGAACCCGGCGGACAGCCTCCGTGACCGGGTTATGGCACTGGAACGACAAAAACTCCAAGCCTTGACCGCAATCAGGGAGGCAGAGTTCGACCTTAAAATGAACAAGCTGACGCCAGAAGACTTTGAAGTCATCCGCCAAAGATATGCCCCCATGGCCCTAGCTGCCATTGAGGAGCTGTCTCGGCTAGGGCAGAGCAGTGGCTCAAATGATCAATCAGCCGCGACACCAAGTTCGTGTGCGCGCTGCGGGGCAACACAAATCACGGGAGCTCAATTTTGTTTTGCCTGTGGCGCCGGGCTCGTTCCCCAACGTGCAACCCGCTCCGAAGGTGCACGCCACGCAGCGGAAAGCCAAATTTTTCCCGCGTAGCCCAAAACTCCTGTGGCTGAGCCCTTGCATCTTCGATCAACTTGAACCATTTAGTCGGCTGCGATGAAACGGGAAGCTGGGCCCATTTCGCGCTTCATGGAAAGGCATTTCCTCCACTTCAACGCTGCCGCACTGGTCGACGCGGCACGCGCATACGCGGATCTCATCGATCGTGGGGGTAAAATGCTTGTCGCCATGGCGGGGGCGATGAGCACGGGTGAACTCGGAAAGAGTTTGGCCGAGATGATCCGGCAGAAGAAAGTTCACATCATCTCTTGTACGGGGGCCAACCTCGAAGAAGACGTCATGAACCTGGTGGCGCACTCGCACTACAAACGCGTACCGAATTATCGTGACCTCACCCCAGCCGATGAGCAGGCGCTCCTCGAGCAGCAGTACAACCGCGTCACCGACACCTGCATCCCCGAGGAGGAAGCGTTCCGCCGCATTCAGCATCATTTGTTTCGCGTTTGGAAACAAGCACAAGAGCGTGGAGAGCGTTTTTTCCCCCACGAATATTTCTATCAACTCATTCTGTCCGGGGATCTGGAGAAGTACTACGAGATCGACCCTCGAGATTCTTGGGTTGTCGCCGCCGCAGAGCACAACATTCCGATCGTCGTACCCGGGTGGGAGGACTCCACGACAGGAAACATTTTTACTGCTTACGTGATCAAGCGCGAACTGCGGCCGGATATCGTTCGCTCCGGGATCGAGTACATGGCTTGGCTCGCCGATTGGTACGTGAAGAACGCCGCTTCTCCCGGTATCGGCTTTTTTCAAATTGGGGGAGGTATTGCCGGAGACTTTCCCATTTGTGTGGTGCCCATGCTGCACCAAGATCTTGGCCGGCGGGATACGCCCCTGTGGGCTTACTTCTGCCAGATCAGCGACTCCACAACGAGCTATGGTTCTTACTCCGGCGCGGTACCCAACGAAAAGATCACCTGGGGCAAGCTCGGCGTCGACACACCGAGATTCATCATAGAAAGCGACGCAACCATCGTCGCACCGCTGATCTTTGCTTGGGTTCTGGGCTGGTGAGGCTGATTCCGCGCCGAGCCAGCCGCATACGGGGACGACCCCCGAGGGGTCGGCTTGCTTTTCAATATACGCGCCTTGTAAGAGCTCCGACGATTAACCGCCGTAGGCACGTGGATTTTCATAGACAGCGAGCCAACAGACACCCTGCGGGCAACGCCTTCGGGAGCGACACCCGCCGATGTTGCGGGGTGAGAGAAGGCACAATGTTTTTGGGGAAGTGGAGCGAGAGTGACGAGTAAGCGGAAACTTGGAATGGTGTTGTCCGGCGGCGCTGCGCGCGGGGCTTTCCAGGTCGGTGTCTATGAAGGGCTACTCAAAGATCGGCGGTTCGCTGGTGGTCTCTTCGCCATCTCCGGTACATCTGCCGGGGCAATCAACGCCGCCCTCATCGCTGCTGGCCGCAGCCCGGCGGAAATGCTGGAGTTTTGGCACTCGATTGGAGACAACCCGCCCGCCACAGCGAGCGCACGGTTTTTCTCCAGTGCGGCTCGGACTCTACTGCGGTTGCTCAGCCGGGAGGGAATGAGACTCCTGGTCCCCGGAAAACGATGGGGCTATCTGGTGCAGCGAGCCAAGGGGCATTTTCCGCCCCGGCCGGGAGACTTGCTGGCCTTAATGGTCGAGTACATTTTGGCGCTGAGGTTCGACCTCGTCAGCGAATTTTTATCCGGCATCGAAGAACCCTTTTTGGCCGACACGCAAGCCCTCCGCCGCCGTCTGACGGAGGCACTCGGTGGCGAGACCGTGCCGGCGCACCGAGTGCACCTGGCAATCAATACCGTGGATGCGCACAGCGGCCACGTGGTCCGTTTTGTCACACGCGCGACCGCGCTGACGCGCCCGCCCGACTATCACATCGTCGATGCGATCACGGTAGACATGATTATGGCAAGCTGTGCCATCCCCTTGCTTTTTCCGCCGGTACGCATCGGGCCTCATCTCCTGTGGGACGGTGGTCTGCTCGTCAATACTCCCCTGGCGCCGGTCGTTGCTTTGGGAGCGGAGGAGATTATCCCTGTGCTCATCACCGAGCCGGCTGAGCCTGGTGGAGAGCCGCTCGCGCACTTCGGCCGGGCCGTGGAGCGAACGGTCGACAGCCTTTTAGAAAACGCCTACAACGTGGACCGCAAACTCCTGCTGGAGCGCAATCGCCTCGCCGACTTGGATCCCGGGAAGTACCGAGCAGTGACGTTGTACGAGGCGGTGCGACCGGCGCGGGATGGGTTGTTCGATGCCGGTTCGTACTTGTACTTTGACCGCAAGATTCTCGATCAAATGTACACCGCTGGACTGCGCGCTGCGGAAAGCTGGCTGGAAGCGGGACCTCGGATCGATCACCTGGAGGAGCCACCGGCGCGGCTGGCTCGCAGCCGACGCGACGGCAAACGCTTGGCTACGACTGGAAGATGAGGCCCATGGAACGCGATATCTTTGGTCCTGATCACCGGCTCTTTCGAGAACAATTTCGTAAGTTTGCTGAGCGGGAAATTGTTCCCAAAATACCGGAATGGAATGCCCGCGGTATGACAGACAAGGAAACCTGGCGTAGAGCCGGGCATGAAGGATTCCTCGGCGCCAACCAGCCGGTGGAGTATGGGGGCGCAGGCGGGGATTTTCTCTACGATGCCATCATCATGGAAGAAATGGCCGACTTGCGTGCGCATGCCATGATGATTTCTCTTCATTCTGACATCTGTATGCCCTACCTCACGGCCTACGGCTCCGAGGAGCAAAAGCGACGCTATTTGATCCCTGCTATCCGGGGGGAGCTTATCCTGGGCATTGCCATGACCGAGCCGGGTGCTGGCTCTGACCTGGCCAACGTGCGAACACGGGCCGTGCGGCAGGGGGACCACTACATTCTCCGTGGAGCTAAAACCTTCATTTCCAATGGCCAGATTGCTGATCTTTTTATCGTGGTCGCAAAAACCGACCCGGAAGCGCGTCCGCCCTACCGTGGAATCAGCTTATTTCTCGTCGAGTCTTCGTTTCCGGGCTTCCGCCGCGGTCGCAGGCTGGAAAAACTCGGTCTCCGAGGGCAGGATACGAGCGAACTGTTCTTCGACGACTGTGTCGTCCCCGCCGAAAATTTGCTGGGCCGCGAGGGTGAGGGATTCCGGATGCTTATGGAAAAACTCCAACAAGAGCGGCTCTGCATCGCCGTGGCTTCGTTGGCGTCTTGCCGGCGAGCACTGGAGGATACGATCGCTTACGTGAAGGAGCGACGTGCCTTCGGACAGCCGATTGCCGCATTCCAGAACACGCAGTTCAAAATCGCTGAGCTCGCCACCGAGGTCGAAATCGGCCAGGCGTTCATTGACAAGCTTTTGGTTGCCCACTGCAAAGGCGCGGACATCGTCAAAGAAGTCAGCATGGCCAAGTGGTGGGTGACTGACCTGCAAAAGCGCCTCACCAGCGAATGCCTGCAATTGCACGGCGGATACGGCTTCATGCTCGAATACCCGATCTCGATGGACTATGCCGACGCGGCCGTGCAAACCATTTACGCAGGTACAAACGAGATCATGAAGGTCATTATTGCTCGCCGCCTCGGTCTTGCTTGAATCGCCGTAGGCACCCCTTTCCTATGGGCTGTTCCTGCGGCTGGATTTCTCCATCACTACCGGCAAGCCCCTAACAGCCTTGCAGCTACCTCGGCTGCAAGGCTGGCCGCGCGGTCCTCCCGTTTACTTCCCTCGTCCCGCGTCCTCACCCCTGCGCGTCAGTCAGAACGGCAGCGGGGTGCGTGGCTCCCGCACCGACTCAAGCATCCGCCCACAGAACGGGGGAACACCGGTTGCGCCAAATATGGAGCCGAAGGGATTCGAACCCTCGACCTCTAGAGTGCGATTCTAGCGCTCTCCCAACTGAGCTACGGCCCCAAACCCGCTCTGGCGTTCGGCGGTGTGTCCCTTACCGAAGCGGGCCAGAAGCTGCAAGGGTTTTGGACAAGACTTCGTTGCCGTGGCAGCAGCCAGCGCAGGTATGATACACACCCGTTGTGCAAACGTACGATTTCCTTGTGATCGGTAGTGGTCTAGCCGGCTTAACCTTTGCGCTGAAAGCCGCGCCGTACGGGACGGTCGCAGTGGTCACGAAAGACTTTCTCCCCGAGAGCGCCACTGAGTATGCCCAGGGAGGGATCGCATCGGTTTGGAGCCCGGAGGATTCGTTTCAAGACCATGCCCGTGACACGATTGAGGCAGGGGCAGGTCTTTGCCACGAGGACGTCGTCGATCTCGTGGTTCGCGAGGGGCCGTTGCGGGTACAAGAACTGATTCAGTTGGGGACTCGGTTCGATACCAAAAACGACTCGGACACGGAATACGACTTGGGCCAGGAAGGCGGGCACAGCCGCCGCCGCATTTTGCATGCGTCGGATGCCACCGGTCACGAAATCATGCGCGCATTGCTGAGTGCGGTCCGGCAACAAGCAAACATCACAATTTTCGAGCGACATTTGGCCGTAGATCTTCTCGTGGATGCCAAATTTGACCCTGGCGCGAATCCTCCACAGTGCTGGGGAGCCTATGTACTCGACGTCGCGCGCGGGCTGGTAAGCCGGTTCCAAGCGCGAGCCACTTTGCTTGCTACCGGGGGGGCCGGCAAGGTTTACCTGTATACGAGCAACCCAGACGTGGCCACGGGAGATGGTATTGCCATGGCTTTTCGTGCCGGCGTTCCTGTCGCGAACATGGAATTTTTTCAGTTCCACCCAACTTGCTTGTACCACCCGCAAGCAAAATCGTTCCTCATCTCGGAAGCCTTGCGAGGCGAGGGGGCCATCCTTCGTACGCCAGACGGCACCGCTTTCATGAAGCGCTACGATCCGCGTGGCGAACTTGCTCCCAGGGACATTGTGGCGCGGGCCATTGACAATGAGATGAAAGTGCACGGCTACGATTGTGTGTACCTCGACATTACCCACCGTGACCCCAATTTTGTGCGCGAGCGCTTTCCGTTGATTTACGAGCGCTGTCTCCGTTTCGGGATCGACATCACCCGAGAATGGATCCCGGTTGTACCTGCGGCTCACTATTGTTGCGGCGGGGCAGTGACCGATCAAAACGGCGCTACTTCCTTGCGACGCCTGTACGCGGCCGGCGAGACGGCGATGACCGGCTTACACGGGGCGAACCGCTTAGCGTCCAACTCACTACTGGAGGCGTTAGTGTTTGGGCACCGTGCTGCTGCGTCCGCAGTGAAGCTTCTCGAACGCGATTCTGCATCTCTACCCGAACTGCCGGAATGGAACCCCGGCCAAGCGGTGGACAGCGACGAAATGGTGGTCGTGAGCCAAAATTGGGACGAGATTCGTCGCATGATGTGGAACTATGTGGGTATCGTGCGCTCGAATCGGCGACTGGCACGGGCTTACAAGCGCATTCGACTGCTGCAAGAGGAAATCGAGCAATACTACTGGGACTTTCTCATTACGGCCGACCTTATCGAGTTGAGAAACATTGCGCTGGTGGCCGAACTCATTATCCAGTCTGCAATCCTGCGAAAGGAGTCGCGTGGGCTCCATTACAATATCGACTATCCGTCTCGCGACGACATTCGCTGGAAGCACGACACCGTCTTGGTTCCCGGTGAACCTTTTACGTGCGATGTCTGTTGAAGCCGTCGCGCCCCGCCACCGCGAGTGGTCCTGTAGGGGCGCCTCACAGCTCGAGTTTGGGGAGAAAGACATATGAAGGCACTAACCATCCTCGGTTCAACCGGCTCGATCGGGGTCACAACGCTCGATGTTGTGGCCCGCTTTCCGGACCGCCTGCGGGTGGTGGCACTCGCTGCGGGAACCCGTGTTGCACAACTGGCAGAACAGGCTCGCCGCTTTCAGCCTCGAGTCGTTGCCGTAGGTGCGGAGAGTGCCGTTGACGAGTTCCGACAGGAATTTCCGGACTTCAAAGGTGATGTCGTTTACGGTCCCGAGGGCTTGGCATACTGCGCAACGTTACCGGACGTGGATCTGGTCGTTTCCGCATTGGTTGGTGCCATTGGACTGGTTCCGACGCTGCGGGCGGTCGAGTCGGGTAAGGCGGTGGCGCTGGCGAACAAGGAGGTTCTCGTAGCGGCTGGATCGCTCGTGACGGAATGTGCTCGGAGAAGTGGAGCGACCCTCTGGCCCCTCGACAGCGAACACAACGCGATTTTCCAAGTTCTCCAAGGCCACCGCCGAGAGGACGTCCGGCGGCTCATTCTGACTGCTTCCGGCGGGCCGTTCCTGCGCACTCCTAAGACGAAGCTTGCGGATGTAGGCCCGGCGGAAGCTCTGAAGCACCCTACGTGGAAAATGGGAGCGAAAATCACGGTGGATTCAGCCACCTTGATGAACAAGGGCCTCGAGGTCATCGAGGCTCATTGGTTGTTCGGGCTGGACCCGTCGAAAATCGAAGTGGTCATTCACCCGCAAAGCATCGTGCATTCGCTCGTCGAGTATGTGGATGGGTCAGTGCTGGCCCAACTTGGTGTTCCCGACATGTCCATTCCGATCGCCTATGTGCTGGGTCACCCGGAACGGCTTCCACTGAATTACCTGCCACGGCTGGATCTGGCCGGTGCAGGCAAACTGGAGTTTGAGTCGCCGGACGTCGAACGATTTCCCTGCCTAACCCTAGCGTACCAAGCCTTGGCCCTGGGGGGCACCGCTCCTGCCGTCCTGAACGCGGCCAATGAAGAAGCAGTCGCTGCATTCCTGGCGGGGCGCGCAAAGTTTCTCGACATTCCACGCGTCATTCAAAGCGTGCTGCACAACCACGACCCCCAGGTGATCGATTGCCTCGAAACCGTGTTGCGGGCCGACCAATGGGCTCGAGCAAAAGCACACGAGATCATGCGCTAGTTGCGTTTCGCGCTTTACTGAATCTCGGTGCGGTGGTACGAAGGCCGTCGGTGGTCAACAATCGCAGCGCCCTCTTGAGTCATGAGCAGTTAGCAGTCTTGCGAGCGTCGCTTTTACAACGGCGCTCCGAAATCCTGGCGGACGCCGCGCGAACCGTAGGCGGTCTCCATGCCAGTCGGGATAACACTGCAGATCCCACCGACCGAGCTTCCGTCGAGGCGGATCACATTGCGCTTCTTCGCGTTCGAGACCGCGAGCGAAAGCTCCTCGCGAAAATCGACGAGGCACTCGCGCGTATGGAATCAGGCGAGTATGGTGCGTGCGAGTCCTGCGGCGAGCCCATCGGGTTCGAACGCTTGCAAGTTCGGCCTGTGACCACCCTTTGCATTCAGTGCAAAGCGGAACAGGAGGAGATGGAGAGACGCCCGGGACATTCATAGGCGGCCCACCAACCTGACACCGGGGAAACAACCTCCGTGCATTTCTCGCCCTTGAATCGGACCCCGAGAAGCCAGCGGGGTGCTGAGTTTTTCCGCTTTCGTACGACTCTTTTTCATGCTAGGGGGGTAGCGTTTTTAGGCGCGGAGAAGGAGACTCGCGGCTTGACGACAACGCCCCTCGACAAGGAAATTCTGCAAGAAATTGTCCGCATCGTTCGCACGAAGGAAGAGGTTCCGACGTGCGTCGAGGTCGGCGGCAAACGTTTCGCCGTCACCTACCTTGACGATCATTCCCAGCGACTGAGGGACGCTATTGCGAGCCGAGATGCGAACATGCTGAGTATTTTGTTTGGCCAGCTTGCAAGTAAAGTGAAATATCAACTCCTCTCCACAGCAGCACCAACTTCTAGAGTGGCACGCACGAAGACAAAGCTGCGGGCAACTCGGAAGACCGGGCTCAAACGTGCACAGCCGAAAGGAAGCTCCTCAAAGGCAAGCAGACAGCTTCCTCAGTCTGCATCGAGCCGGAGTAAGGCACGGTCTACCGCCTCGAGCGCCCGAAAACGTAAACTCGCAACTCAGAAGGCGCGACCGAAGAAGTAAGTGGTCCCCCACGTTATCGTGGGACGGGATTGGCCGTTAGCGGTTTACGAAGCCTCGCCACGAAAGGACTCGTCCTAAAGCCCCCCATCCGCAAGCCACTCAGGCAACATGGTAGGAGTCGTCGCTCTGAGGCGAGGCAGTGCAGGGATGTCCACACGGAATGTCGTCCCTACCAGTTCTCGGCTCTGAACTTCCACCTTGCCGCCGAGCAACTTGGTAAACTGCTGGACGATATACAGCCCCAAACCCACGCCCCGAGAAACCTGGCCAGGCCGGGAAACCTGGTAGAACATTTCGAAAATACGCTCTTTGTCGGCATCGGGAATGCCCACGCCGGTGTCTCGAACGACAAACTGTGCTCCACCGTCCTCCTTCGCTTCCGCTTCGAGGGTGACCCGGCCCCGCTGTGTGAACTTGAACGCGTTGCTCACGAGATTTCGAATCACGATAGTCAGTTTGCCCAAATCGGTCCGAATTCTTCCTGTACTGCGAGCGAGTACAGCAAATTCGACCTCTGGGGTACGAGGCAAGCGCTCCAGTTGCTGGGCCAATTCTTGGAGAAAGTCTTCCAGCTCGATTTCGGACACGTGGAGCTCGATCCGGCCCGCCTCTAGGCGGTTCACATCGAGGGTCGCATCGATCAGCTGCAAGAGCTCGCGACTTTGCTCTCGTACTTTTTCCAAAGGGTCGAGCGCCGATTTCGGCAGCACTCCAAACGCGCCCTCCACAAGCAGATCGGTGTAACCAATGACGATATTCAACGGCGTACGGAGCTCGTGTGACATAGTCGCGACGAACTCCCACTTGAGTCGATTCGCTTGTTCTAGGTCCGCGATCAGACGCGCGTTTTGCAACGCCACCGTAGCTTGTCGCGCAATGCCTTGGAGGATTCGATGATGGCGCAGCGGGAACGGATCCTCTGTTCGTCCCCTTCCGACCGCGAGCAGGCCAATCACCGTGCCGCTTTGCTCCATTGGGGCAACAAGCATCGAGCGTGTGCGGAAATAGGCCATGAGTGCACGCCAGCGAGCATCCGGAGGGTTGCGTCGCGAAACTTCTAAGACCCCGATTCCTTCGGTTAGCGCGTGCGTAGTGGGATAGTCCTCTGTCCGGAACTCTACCCCCTGGCCTTCTTGCAAAAGATCGGGGCGCAGCGCCGATCCCGCAGCAATCCGAAAGGTGCCGGACTGATGAGCGCGTAAGAGAAGTACGCACCAATCCGCGTGCAAGAGGTCTCGTGTCCGGTGCACGATGCGGTCGAGCACGTTGCGGGGATCCCCAGCAGCACTGAGTTCCCGTGCAACGTTCAACAAGGAAGAGGTCACAAGCATGGCTTCGCCGCGTGCTCGAGTCTCCCGAAAAATGGCCCAACGTTGGACGTCGAGGTGGCGTGCGATCAGCGCCGCGGCGGCCGCGGCGGTGCTGACCACTATGAACAAGTACAACGAGTTCGCGGTGTTGGCTTCCGCCCAAAGAAGAAGCGCAAACGACCCGATAGGCGCGACGCTAGCAACAACCTGGCAAGCCGCAGACCAGGGGAACACCACCGAGGCGATCAACAGCGCTATGGCGAGCTGCGCCCCGACCACCGGCGCGTCGGGCTTGACGACGGCGGCGTAGCCGACAAAGAGCGTCAGCGTACTCGCCACAGCACTGGCCGTCGCCCAAGAAAGCGATCTCCTGCGGAGGAGAAGCCTACGGCAACTCAACACCGTCAGCACCGGTGCCGTGCTCACTCCCAGCCACAGCAGCAGATAGGGAAGGCGGCTGGAGGCCATGCTGAGTTCCAGAACAAAAAGTTCTGCTAGCAAGCCTCCGCCGATCCACATTGCAATCGGTAACCGGCGAGCCATCAAGATTTCGAGTTCTCGGATATACGCGCGGGATTCCCGGCGAGTGGAGTCCATTGACTTCCATGCTAACAAGCCGAAAGGGGCACGCACGCGGAAATTAAGGCGTCGCGAGAACAGCGGCTGTGGGAGCGCACGTTTGGTAGGGAGCGGTTGTCGGCGGTGACCCGATCGAAAAATTCACTTTGAGTGCCCCTCATCCCGGGACGCGGAACGGCCGGCCAGAATGCCAACCGGCCGAGGCACAATCCCGCACCCGCAGGCTCGCCCGCCGACGAACGCTCCCTGCGGTTACCAAGTTTCCACTCGCCAGGTCCTCCGCTCCTGTGCACCCGAAGGCGCGGCGGAGCTCGCTAAGGCACGCACGCGCTCGCTCGGCCCTCGCAAGGCAAATACCAAGGTGCTCCCGTCACCCCGTGACGGGTAGAGGCCAGTGCGGTTGGAAACGACGGCGAACCCCGAAAGGGGTGGACCGCCTTGCAAACATTCAGGAGTGCCGGGACTCAGTGCTGCGATTGGAAAACAGCAACCCGGCGGGCTGAAAACTGAATGGAACGACACGCCCGCGGCAGCGCATCGTCCTTGCGGCCCACACGCAAACAAATGCGCGAGAGCCTATAGTGTGTCCATTGGACCGGTACAGCTTAGCTGCTGCGATACATAATCAAACCGTGGGACGGATCGTACGGAGAAACAGCAACCGTCACGCGATCACCAGGAATCACGCGGATGTGGTAACGGCGCATCCGACCACCGATTTTCGCCAAAAACTTTTGGCCCTTGTCCGATTCCACAAGAAATTGGCCCCCAGCCAACACTTCTTTGACCGTCCCTTCAATTTGAATCAGATCTTCGCGACTCACTCAGTACAACCCTCCTTTTGTAAAAAATTACTGCTTTCGGCAAAATAGCAGAATGCCCGAAATTGCGCCAACCAAACTTCTACCTTGCTTTCGCCGCTACTTGCGTCCGATCCTCCAAGTCACCGATCAGCGCCACTCACCAAGAAGACTCTTCCAACCAAGGGGCCACCCGTGTGGCAAAGTAGCTCAGGACGAAATCCGCCCCAGCACGCCGGATCGCAATCAAGCTTTCCAGCACTGCGCGTTTTTCGTCGACAACGCCGCTCTGTATCAGTGCTTGCAGCATCGCGTATTCCCCGCTCACCTGATAGGCCGCTACCGGACACTGAAAGGTTTCCTTGACCCGCCAAACCACGTCTAGGCAGGGCAGTGCCGGTTTGACCATTACGATGTCTGCGCCTTCTTCCAAATCCAATTCGACTTCCCGCAGTGCCTCCTGGGCATTTGCGGGGTCCATTTGATAGGTGCGGCGGTCGCCGAACTTTGGGGCAGACTGTGCAGCCTCGCGAAACGGACCGTAAAAGACCGATGCAAACTTGGCTGCGTAAGACAGAATGGGAATGTGTTCGAAACCCTCTGCGTCCAGGGCTTCCCGAATCGCCGCCACTCGGCCATCCATCATATCTGACGGCGCGACAACATCGGCCCCGGCACGCGCGTGAGAAACCGCCTCCTTCGCCAAGAGATCCAGTGTGGCGTCGTTATCGACATCGGTTCCCGCCACCACGCCGCAGTGACCGTGGTCTGTGTACTCGCATAGACACACGTCTGTGATCACGGCCAGTTCGGGCACTTCACGTTTGATGGCGCGTATGGCTCTCTGGACTACGCCATCCTCCTGCCAAGCACTCGATCCTGTCGCATCCTTGAACTCTGGCACGCCAAATAGGATGACAGCAGGAATGCCC
The DNA here is from genome assembly GCA_026004215.1 of Candidatus Binatia bacterium. Lineage (GTDB taxonomy): Bacteria > Desulfobacterota > Binatia > HRBIN30 > HRBIN30 > HRBIN30. The sequence continues at coordinate 321,061 of BPIR01000001.1, read as the reverse complement.
AAGTCCCAAATGCGGCGGCACTCTTCGACAGCTCGATCCACCGAGAGCTGGGCAATTCCCGGCATGCTTTGAATTGGCCGCGTTACGCCGTGGCCGGGCACTACGAACAGAGGCATCACCAAATCATCCACGGTGAAAGTCGTTTCGCGCACCAACCGCCGCAGGGCAGGGGTGCGCCGCAGTCGTCTCATGCGAACTTCCGGGAATGGCATTAGTAGCCGCCTCCTTTCTGGGTAAAATACTCCACGATGGATTGCACCAACCGACTGGCAGTGAACTCCGGCGGCTCCACGCGTACATCCATCCCGTAAGAACGCGCCGTGGCGGCCGTGATGGGACCGATACAGGCCGCCGGCAAGCCGCTCACAGGAATGCCTTGTTGCTCCCGAATCAGTTGGACGAAGTTGTGGACGGTGCTGGAGCTCGTAAACGTCACAAGGTCCACCTCCCCCGCGCGCAGCATTTCCGCCACGATGGGCGCGCTCGGAGCCTGCGGGAGAACGCTTCGGTACGCTTCCACCTCGCAAACCTCCGCCCCTAGACGCTGCAGATGCTCCACTAAAACTGGCCGAGCTCCTGCCGCTCGCGGTAGGAATACCCGCGCGCCCGCAATGTTCTCTCGGGCGAGGGCAGCCGCGAGCCCCTCGGCTTGGTAGTAAGGCGCGACAATATCCACTTTTAAGGCCAATCGCTCAGCCGCCCTCGCGGTCTGTGGGCCAACGGCAGCAATCTTTGCCCGATGCCACTGGCGAATGTCGTGTCCGGAGACACAAATCCTTCGAGCAAACGCCTCAACACCATTCGCACTCGTGAACACAATCCAGTCAAAGGTCTCCGGATGCTGCAGGGCGCGATCGAAGGCTTCGAATGACCCAGGTGGTGCAATTTCGATCGTTGGAAAAGCGATGACTTCGGCACCAAAGTCAGTTAAAATTTCTGCCAGTCGCATGGCCTCGCTTCGCGGCCGCGTCACCACGATGGTCTTTCCGAACAAGGGTTTTTGCTCGAACCAGGCAAGGCGCTGCCGCAGACGCACCACTTCGCCCACAACCACGACCACAGGCGGGCGAATGCCCGCGGCTTCTGCCCGATCGGCGATCGTGCAGAGGGTCCCTTCCAACGTACGCTGGCGGGCTCGTGTTCCCCACTGGATCACGGCAACCGGAGTGTTTGGGGGACGACCGGCGGCTAACAAGCGTTCCATGTTCTTTCGGAGCTGCCGCTGGCTCATCAACAGAACTACTGTCTGACCAGGATGGCCCAGTACATCCCAGGGGACCGCAAGCTCGGGCTTGTCCGGGTACTCGTAGCCGGTCGCAATGACCACGGAAGAGGACCAATCGCGGTGCGTAACGGGGATGCCAGCATAGGCCGGCACTGCCAGTGCAGATGTGACGCCTGGCACGATCTCGACTTCAATCCCAGCTAAGCGGGCCGCTTCAGCCTCCTCGCCCCCTCGCCCGAAAAGCAATGGGTCCCCGCCTTTGAGTCGCACAACGATTTTGCCGGCACGTGCGTGAGTGACGACAATTCGGTGGATCTCCTCCTGCTCGACACGAGGGCCGCCCCCGTGCTTGCCCGCCATAATTAACTCCGCCCCCGGCTTGGCCCAGTCCAGCAACGCCGGGTTCACTAAATAATCGTAAACGATCACATCGGCGCGCTCGATCCACTGTTGCCCTCGGCGCGTGATGAGGCCAACGTCGCCCGGACCCGCTCCGACCAAAACGACTTTCCCAGCCATGGAGACCAACTCACTCAATGGGTTCCACGGGCTCCTTGCCTAGAACCCTCTGCGCGCCGCAAGCCAGCAGTTGCTGCGCCAATCGGGCTCCGACCTCGGGGGCCTCTTCCACGTGCCCCGTGCAGGCAGCTCGGAAGACCTGCCGTCCTTCCGCATCAGCCACGGCTCCATGCACTTTGATCGATCCGTCTTCGACGACGGCGTAAGCTCCGAGCGAGGTGTGGCAAGAGCCACCAATTGCAGCCAAAAACGCACGTTCTGCAGCCAAGGCCCAGCCACTCGGAACGTCATGCAAAAACGCGAGATCGGTGGCCCAGGAGTCGGCTCTCGTTTCCACCACCAGCGCACCCTGGCCAACCGCCGGAACAAACAGCTCCGGCGACAAGACGTCGCAACGCCGATCCCAGATACGCAGACGCCGCAGCCCCGCAGCGGCTAGGACGAGCCCGTCCGCTTGGCGACGCTCGAGCTTTTCTAGCCTCGTTTCCACATTCCCACGCAGGGGTACAACTTGCACATCCGGTCTCAGCCACCGCAAGAGAGCCGCCCGGCGAGGGCTGCTGGTACCCACCACCGAGCCAGCCGGAAGCGCTTCTAGGGAGCCACCCCTTTGGGTCACGAGCACGTCACGCGGGTCCTCTCGCGCGGGGACTGCAGCAATCACCAATTCAGGTGGGCTTTGGGCGGGAAGATCCTTCGCCGAGTGCACCGCGCATTCCACCTCGCCTGCGAGAAGAGCCTCCTGAATTTCTTTCACAAACAAGCCTTTCCCGCCGATTGCCTTGAGCGGCCGACTCGTGAATTGGTCGCCCGAGGTTCGGATCACAACCAGCTCCGTAATCCAGTCTGGCCGTGCTTCGCGAATTCTCGCCGCTACCCACTCGCTTTGCGCCAGGGCTAGCCTGCTCCCTCGTGTTGCGATCCGCACGCGCTTGGTCATTCCTCGTCGGTCTCCTGATCCAGATGAAACAACCGGCGTGCGGCCGCCAAGTAAAGCTTTTCCCTCTTACTTCCCAGCCGCTTGATCTCGGTCAGAGGACCATGAAGGAATTTAGCGATCAGCGCACGCGAAAAGGCGTCGATTTCTCGTCGTGCTTCAGCGCTAAGCTCCGCATGGCTCGCAAAGAAGCGCTGAACTTCCTGCTGGCGGAGTGCTTCGACACGCTCCCGTAAGGCGACGATGGTTGGAACCGCATCGAGAGAACGGAGCCACCGCATAAAGGCGTCTACCTCGGCCTCGACGATCAGTTCGGCCTGTTCCGCTTCGATGGCACGCTGTCCGCGATTTTGCTCGGCAACCGCGGACAGGTCATCAATATCGAAGAGGTAGACCTGATCGATTTGATTGATTTGCGGGTCGAAGTTACGCGGCACGCTCAGGTCGATCAGAAACAAGGGCCGGAACTTCCGCTGGCGGAGAGCCTCGCGAATGGTTTCCACCTTGAGTACAAAACCCTCTGCTGCCGTCGAACCTACGACAACATCCGCCCATATGAGCGCCTGTGGTAGTTCATCCCACGGCATCGGTGTACCTGCGAACTGCTTGGCCACCGCTACCGCACGCTCGAAGCTACGATTGATCACGAGTAAACCACGGACTCCGTGCGACAACAAATGTCGCGCGGCCAGTTCTCCCATCGTCCCGGCTCCGATGAGGAGCGCGGTTTTGTCATCCAGGCGATCGAATACCTTCGAGGCGAGCTCCACAGCCGCCGAGCTCACAGAAACCGCTCGGCTTGCGATTCCGGTTTCCGTACGCACTCGCTTGGCCACCGCGAATGCTTTGTGGAAGCAGCGATGCAAAACGACCCCAATTGTTCCCGCCGCTGCCGCCCGGCGGTAAAAGTCCTTCATTTGGCCAAGAATTTGCGGCTCCCCAACGACCATGGAGTCTAGGCTCGCCGCAACGCGGAACAGGTGGCGCACAGCCTCACGGCCACGGTATTGCAGGAGATTGTCCTCTAATTCCCGCGGCGAGCAACGGTCCTCGCCGCTGAGTTGAGTCACCACCGCCTCGGCGGCATCTTCCAAGTGCCGGGTGACGACAACCGTTTCCACTCGGTTGCAGGTGGAAAGCACCGCGGCCTCTTCGATTGCCGGAGATTCCGCGACCCGTTGTAGGAAGTCCGGAACCCGCTCCGGTTGGACCGCCAAGCGCTCGCGCACTTCAACGGGAGACCACCGATGGTTGACCCCCACGATCAGGAGTTGAGCGTCCATGATGTTTGGACCCCGTGGCGCCCCGGGAAGAACATGCTCACGCCGATAAATGAAACCAGCAGAAGAAGAAAAGACCAAACAACAAGTTGCGCCGCCCGTTTTCCGCGCCACCCGACGCTGCGCAAGTGCAAGAGACCCGCATAAAAAATCCATACGACCCAAGCCCAGGCCTGGACTGGGTCCCAAGACCACAAGCTCCCCCAGGTTTGCCGGGCAAGCCAGGCGCCCGTAAGGATCCCTACGGTGAAAAACACGAAGCCCCACGCCACGAACCGGTAGTTCCACTGGTCCAAGGTTTCCAACGGGGGGAGACGGCGAAAGACTCCGCTGCGGGCGTTCCGTTTGATCTGTCTTTCCTGAAGCAGGTAGGCCAAACTCAGGCAAAACGACAACGCGAACACACCGTAGCCCAACAAGGTAGGGCCGATGTGTGCGGGCAACCAAATGCCCTGTCGCGAGGCGGACGCCACCGGCCCGCCGGTTTCAAAGAAATACGCCGATCCGGTCGCCAGCGCGGCCAATGGCGCCAGAACCGCTCCGACGGCGGCGAGGGCAACCCGAACCGACACTAGGAGATACACCGCAACTGCAAACAATGCCACCAGGGAGAGCTGCTCCGGCAAAGGGCCGAGCGCCTCATAGCCAAAGGCGCCGACACGAGAGGCGAGCGCCCCCGCATGTGTGCAAACCGCCAACAACAACGAACCGTGCCCGAGCCGCCGAGACCATTCTGACCCGGAGACCACATGGATCAGGAATGCGGCGGTTCCCGAGAGGTACACTCCGAACGTCATCAGCAACAACGCTATACTCATGGTACCAGGCCTCTCAGGATTTCCCTCGGCACCGCCTCACCTTGGACCTTCTCGATGTAGGTTCGAGCCGACTCCAGGTCGCCAGTTCGCACCGCGTTCAAGAACTCATCCCCCAAGAGGAGCTGAGCACGGCGCCGGCGTTCCCCCATCGGCAGATTCTGAGATTTCCAAACTTGGCGCAACCGCCGAGCTATCTCCAAAGCAGCGCCGTATTCCGGCCCGAGCCAAGCAGCAATGCGGTCACGCAACGCCGCGGCAAAGCCTGGAGCCCGCCCTGACGTACTGACGGCAATCACAATGTCGCCGCGAACGAGTAGAGCTGGCATGATGAAGCTGCAAAGCTCCGGACGATCGACCACATTGACCAAGGTACCCAGTGCCTGCGCCTCCTGCGCGGCCGCTTCTTGCACGGCCGGTTCGCTCGTTGCGATCACAGCCAAGTCATGCCCGCGCAAATCCCCTTGCCGATAGGCGCGCTGGACGTGAGTGTACTGTTTCTGAGCAATGAGGCTCGCAAGCTCTTCCAATACTTGCGGGCTGATGACCGTAAGGCGAGCTCCCGCGTCCCCTAGAATTTTACATTTCTGCAGGGCGACCAAACCACCGCCCACGACCGCACAGGACCGATCGCGGAGGGAAAGTGCAATCGGCAAGTATCTCATCGAACCCGGGGAGGGTTGAAACAGGCTGGGGTCAGTCTCCTGGTCCATGACGATCGACGGAAAACGACGAACCGCAACCGCACGTTCGGCTGGCATTAGGGTTCAAGAACTTGAAACCTGCCCCATGCAGAGCCGTAACGTAGTCGATTACCGCCCCCTGGAGGTATGGGCGCGCTGCGCTTTCTACTGCAATCCGCAATCCATCCTGTTCGAAGACAAGGTCGCCGGGTTGGGCCTCTAACGCCAGACTCAAGGAATACTGCATCCCCGAGCAACCGCCCCCGGTCACGCTCACGCGCAATACTCCCTCAGGCATACCTTTCCGCGTCAACACTGCCTTCGCTTGCTCCACCGCAAGCGGTGTGAGTTGCAATAGCGGACCCACGTCGTGTTGCTGCCCTTCGTTAGGCCGTTCCATCGGCGAATCGACCTCCGTTGCATTGATGGTTGTCTGTCATGTCGAACCACAACCTAGTGAAGTTTTTCCTTGAGAACGCGTCGAGGAAGCCTATCGGTATGGTTCTAGGCAGTCAATTGGCGCGGCAATGTGTTTGCTTGAATCCGCGAAGCCGCTTCGTCTATACACGCTAGGGTTTTCCAGTCAGCGTCATGAAGCTCTCGCCGCGGCACCTGATTTGGGTTAATTTTTTACTGCTGACACTCGTGGCTTACCTAGGGGCTTCGGCCGTGAGCGCTGCAATCGCCGCCCGTCTCGCCGTTGCTCCTGAGGTGCACCTCAAACCTCCACCGCCGCCCATTCAGAAGCCGGCGAAGCGCCCCCTGGCTGCGTACGCGGCGATTAGTTCGCGCGATATTTTCAATCCGGCCAAGCCAGTGGAGGAAGTCAAAGTCGAGGCACCGCCCCCTCCGACGAAACTCAACCTTAAGCTTTGGGGGGTATCGCTTCATACGCAAGGGCCTTCGTATTGCGTCATCGAGGACTTGGCGAGTCACAAGCAAGACGTGTACAGAGTGGGAGACCAAGTTCCCGGTTCGGCCACCGTCAAGGCGATCAATTGGGACCACGTGGTGCTAGATCGGGGTGGCTTCGAAGAAGTCCTGGAGATGGCGCAACCAGGCGGAGGGCTGCCGGGAGGGGTACCTTCTGTCGGGGGGCAGCGCGTGATCGTCAATGCGTCGTTTCCTTCTGCGATTCCGGATCCAAGCGCTCCTCCTGCTGCTCAAAACCCGTACATCCAGCAAGTGGGAGAGAACGAATTCCACATTGACCGTGCTGAGGTCGACCGGCAATTGGACAACATGAACCAGTTGCTCACGCAAATGCGGGCGGTACCTCACTTTGAAAACGGCCGCTCGACGGGCTTCCGCTTATTTGCGATTCGGCAGGGGAGCATTTTTGAGCAGCTTGGGCTTCGCAATGGTGATGTGATCCAGTCAATCAATGGCCAGGATCTCAGTGACCCAGCAAAAGCTCTGGCACTGTTTCAGGAACTGAGAAACGCGAGCGAGATCAAGGTTGCTGGGGTTCGAAACAAGCAACCGTTCGAAACTCTCTACCGAATCCGGTAAGGGCAGGGGGGAAGAGGGGTGGTATGCGGCGTTGGGGACTAATACTGGTTGGAGTCAGCAGCCTCGCTAGTGGCGTGGTCGTCCAGACCCCGGTGGTCTGCGCTCAAGAAGACGCAACCGTAGAGCGGGAGGCTACCGATAATGAGCCCGCGAAGATCACAATGAACTTTCAGGACGTGGACATAGCCGTCCTGGTCAAGTTCATTAGCGACATCACGGGGAAAAACTTCATTGTGGACGAGAAAGTCCGCGGGAAGGTGACGATCATCTCGCCTGGCAAAATTTCCGTCGACGAGGCGTATTTGGTCTTCCAGTCCGTGCTCCAGGTCAAGGGCTTCACCACGGTTCCCGCCGGCTCCATTATTAAAATTTTGCCAACCAAAGACGCAAAGACCTCGACGATCGACACCGTACTGCCGGAAACACGGCCGCAGCCACGAGACGAATACATCACCCGTCTCATTCGGCTAAAGTACGTGGACGCCAACAACATGGTGGCCATCCTCCAGCCACTGGCCTCGCCGGATGGCCTCCTCACGGCTTACACACCGACGAACACGCTCATCATCATAGACACCGCCGCGCAAACGGACCGGCTTGCCAAGATCCTCTCCCAACTCGACGTGGAAGGCCAGCAGCAAGAAATCGAAGTTGTGCGTCTCAATTATGCCTTCGCAGGGGATATTGCCGCGCTGTTGCAACAGCTCCTGGAAGAACCCAGTGCCCAGCCGTCCGGCGCACCGGCAACTCAACCTGGTGCGGCACCGGACGCGCGCCTGCGCCGCGGCACTGCACCGCGTACGGGAACCACTGCCGCCACCGGCGGCCAGACAATTACGGGTGGGGTCACACCGGAGCGAGCGTTCAAGATTATTCCGGACGAGCGAACCAACTCGTTGATTTTAGTTGCCGGACCAGCCGAAGCTCGGCGCATCAAGGATTTGATTGCCCGCCTGGACGTCCCTCTGCCCTTGGGCACAGGGCGCATCCACGTGTACTATCTGAAGTACGCCAACGCCTTCGAGCTCATTCCAGTGCTTTCGTCGCTGGTCGGTGCTGGCGCGGGTTTTGGGGGGTTTAGTCCCTTTGGTTTCGGAGGCATCGGGGGGCTTCGCGGTGGCTTCGGCTTTGGGGGCGGATTGCGGGGAGGTTTTGGCGGAGGCTTTGGCCGGGTCGGAGGCTTCGGGCTTGGAGGGTTCGGGACAACGGGTTTTGGCGGGTTCGCTCCGGGTTTAGGAGGATTCGGCTTTGGCGGAGTCGCGCCCGGAATCGGCTTAGGCCTGGGCCAGACGGGCTTTGGTGCAGCGGGCTCCCTTGCTGGTAGACGGCCGGGCTTAGCTGGAACTACCACTGGGGCCACTGGCCAACCCGGCCAGCAGACAGAATTCGAGGGACAAGTACGCATCAGTGCAGATCCCGCGACCAACGCTTTGATCATCAACGCCTCACCACAAGACTTCGAGACTCTGCGGGAGGTTATCGAGAAGCTCGATGTACGCCGCCGTCAGGTCTACGTGGAGGCCATCATTGCCGAGGTGTCGCTCGACCTCACCCGTGAACTCGGCATTGAGCTGCAAGGAGCCACAGAGATTCCCAATGGCGTGGGATTTGGCCGCACGAATTTGCGGGGAGACATCAACCAACTCCTGAACCCGACCAATCTGTCTGGCCTGGTGCTGGCAGCGGCCAGCTCGCAAACGGTGACGGTGAACGGAGTCACGATCCCAGCGCAGCAAGCATTGTTACGAGCGCTGGAGAGCCGCTCCGATGCCAACATCCTCTCCGCCCCTACAGTGCTGACTACAGATAACCAACCTGCCGAAATTGTTTCCGGTCAAAACGTACCGTTCATCGCCAGCCGGGCCACGAGTGACGTGAACTTGAGCAACACTTTCGCGACGATCGAGCGGAGGGATGTCGGTATCACCCTGCGGCTCACTCCGCAGATTTCCGAAGGTGGCCAGGTTCGCCTGGACATCTTCCAAGAGGTCTCCGACGTCATTTCCAACGACCCCCAACTCGGTCCGACGACGACGATCCGGTCGGCAACAACCAGCGTGGTCACCCGCGACGGCCAAACTGTCGTCATCGGTGGGATCATGTTCGAGGCACGCGGCAAGAACGTGAGTAAGGTGCCGTTCTTGGGCGACATTCCCGTGATCGGCAACGCCTTCCGTTTCGATTCTACCCGCAATCGCAAGACAAACCTGCTGATTTTTCTGACGCCGCACATCATCCGCAACGAACGCGACCAGCGCAACGTTGCCGTGTCGGAGCGTGATCGGGTTCTGCGGCGCCCCTACGAAGAGATGGGACAGCGCCCCCCACGTTGGGAGCAGTTGTACGCACCCTCTTGGGAGGTGCGGCCATCGATCGAGCCGCCGCCAGAGGAGCGCGAGACTGTGGAGAGAGGCAAACGCTCTCGGATCGAGGTGTACAAACCACGAGCGGACAGCACAGAGGAAGAAAAGTCCAAGCCCGAGCCGAAATTCGAGGAGAGCCCGAGCGGCTTGAAGCGGTCCTCCAGCCAAAGTGGGGTGGCTGGTGCAAACCGCTACGTTCTGCTGGCCGTCCTGGAAGAGGAAGGTTCGCCGCTGCCCAGTTTGGAGAGCAGCAACGGGCTCGTGGCCCTAGTGGTTCCCAGCGACGTGGCCCTGGCAGGCGAATTTCAAAAAGGTGCCATTTACCGGTTCGACAGCAAAGCTTATCGTGCTAAGTACGTTTGCTTGGAGGTGTTCGAGAATCCATCGGAAGCATTTGCTGCTTACCCGGAGGGAATGCCGGTGAGTCGCCAACCATTGACTTTCTTGCATTGGCGCGAGCCGGTAGAGACACAGGTGCTGGACCAGGATAATTGGCAGCTTGGCTAGGTAGTCCATGGCAGTCGCCGCACGCTCACTCGAAGCCCTGCTCTTACAGTTCGGGAACCTCTCGGAAGAGGTCCTCGAAAAGGCCCGAGAACGGCAGAGAGACGGCAAAGGCCTCGGCGACGTTCTTCAAGAAATGGGGGCCATTGACAGTGTGACTTGGGCTCGGGCCGTGGCTCACCACTATGGGTTGCCGTTCCGCGAGCGACTGCCGGAGGGAGATGTTCTGGACCTGATCCAGCAAGTGCCCATCAACTTCGCGAAACGCTACATGCTTCTCCCTGTAGCGCGCGAGGGCAAGGCCGTACTCGTGGCAATGGCCGACCCCAGCCAAATTTCGGCATTGGACGACTTACGGGTCCTACTTCGGCACCCCGTAAGGGCCTTTGTGGCTCCGGCACCGGTGGTCCTCGATGCCATCAACCGTGCTTACGACCAGATTACCGCGGATTCGGCGTCGGACTTAATTGACGACTTGGACACGGAACGTCTGGATCTGGAACTGGCCGACCTCGAGGAACCCCGAGATCTCCTCGATGCGGACGAAGAGGCGCCCATCATCCGGCTCGTGAACCAGTTGATCTTCCAGGCCGCCAAGGACCGAGCGAGCGACATCCATATCGAGCCGTACGAACGCGATCTTTTGGTGAGATTTCGGATCGATGGCGTGCTCTACGATATTTTGTCCCCACCAAAGCGGTTCCAACCGATCATCATCTCCAGAGTCAAGGTCATGGCCGGCCTCAATATCGCGGAGAAGCGACTTCCTCAGGATGGTCGAATTCGGATCCGACTTGCCGGCAAGGACATTGACATCCGGGTGTCGGTGGTGCCGACGGCACACGGGGAACGCGTGGTGATGCGTTTGCTGGATCGGGCGAGCACGTTGCTGCAACTCGAGGAGCTTGGGCTTACAGGCAACAAGTTGGAAACCGTAAATCGCCTAATCCGGCAAAGCCACGGAATCATCCTGGTTACGGGCCCCACTGGCAGTGGAAAAACAACGACGCTTTACGCTTGCCTTTCGAAAATCAACACCACGGACAAGAACATCATCACGATTGAGGACCCCATCGAGTACCAGCTCCATGGTGTCGGGCAAATCCAGGTGAATCCCAAGATCGATCTGACTTTCGCCAACGGCCTTCGATCGATCCTGCGGCAAGACCCGGATGTAATCATGGTCGGCGAGATTCGCGACACGGAAACGGCAGAGATCGCCATTCAAGCCGCGCTGACAGGTCACTTGGTGTTCTCCACGTTGCATACGAACGATTCTTTTGGAGCCATGACGCGTTTGCTCGACATGGGCATCGAGCCGTTCTTGGTGTCTAGCTCTGTTATCGCGGTGATGGCGCAGCGCTTAGTTCGTCGAGTCTGCCCGGAGTGCCGCGTCGCGTATCGGCCGACCCGCGAGGAGATTGAAGAGGTCGGCATTACTCCCCAGCAGCTCGGTGGCCGGGAGATTTATAAGCAAGGCCCCGGATGCGCAAACTGTAAAGGGAAGGGCTATCGCGGGCGGACGGGAATTCACGAGCTCTTGGTCGTGGACGATGAGATCCGTGGGCTTGTCATGAAGAGCGCCGATGCCGCCTCGATCCGTCGCGCCGCCACCGCACACGGAATGAGCACCCTGCGACAAGACGGAGCGGAGAAGATCCTGGCTGGAATCACCACAATCGAAGAAGTGTTGCGCGTGACGCAAGACGAGATTGTGTAGCATGCTGCCGCTGCCGATGAGGTCGCTAGCTTCGCTCTAGGACCAAAGAACCAACGTCACCATGCCCGTCTACGCCTACAGGGGATTCAACGCCGCCGGTAAAACTATCAGCGGCATCATTGACGCAGAAAATCCCAAGGGTGCCCGCCAAAAACTCCGCCGCGAAGGGGTGTTTCCCACCGAACTTGTGGAGCAAGAACGCCGGCCCATTCGCACCGAGAAGGCCGCAACAGGATGGCAATTTTCACGTTACTTCGAACGAGTTTCCCCTGAAGAATTGGCACTGCTCACGCGCCAGCTCGCCACCCTCGTGGGTGCCAGAATTCCCCTTGTCGAAGCGCTCTCGGCTTTGATCGAGCAAACCGAGAGTGCACGAACGAAGCGGGTTTTGTCACAGGTCAGGGAGCTCGTCACGGAAGGTTCCTCGTTGGCTGACGCCATGAAGGCACATCCGCGGGTTTTCAGTGAGCTTTACGTGAACATGGTCCGCGCCGGCGAAGCGAGCGGCGCCCTGGACGTCGTGCTGTTACGGCTGGCGGACTACACGGAGAATTACGCCCAACTGCGTAACAAGGTGCGCTCGGCGCTCACGTACCCCACCCTGATGGCAGTCACGGGCACGGCGATTTTACTGTTCCTGCTGGCTTACGTAGTTCCGAAAATCACCAAGATTTTCGCGGAAAACCAAGCCACGCTTCCGCTCATGACGCGCGTCTTGCTCGCCGTCAGCGGCTTCGCGCAAGACTATTGGTGGCTTGTGGTTGGGGCGTTGGCTGCCGCGGCCGTATCCGTGCAGATGAGTCGCCGCACACCAGCAGGCCGGCAGCGCTTCGATCGCTGGGTGCTGAATCTGCCGTACTTTGGCAACCTCATTCGCAAAGTTGCTTTGGCCCGCTTTGCCCGCACGTTGGCCACCTTGCTCGAGAGCGGCATCGATTTGCTCGTCGCGCTCGACATCGTCAAGCACGTGGTGAACAACACCGTGCTCAGCGCGGCCATCGAAGAGGCACGCAACAGCATTCGAGAAGGACACAGCATTGCCCCTCCCCTCAAAAAAAGCGGCCTATTTCCTCCGATGTTGGTCCACATGATCGCGGTGGGCGAGAAAAGCGGCCAAGTGGACACTATGTTAGCGAAGGCGGCGGACGCCTACGACAACGAGGTATCCACCGCAGTAGCCGCGATCACGAGTATCTTAGAGCCCGTGATGATCCTGTTCGGAGGAGCGGTTGTGCTTTTTATTGTCTTGGCAATCTTGCTGCCGATCTTCGAGATGAATCAGTTAGTGCGTTGATCGTCCGTTGAGCCCGCTCTGAGGGATGTTACCCTTGCATTCCATATGACGCAGAATGTTTCCACACCCACGTCGAAGTTCACGGAGGTAATG